>VBJD01000115.1 GCA_005887995.1 Chloroflexota bacterium | reverse complement strand
TGAAGGACACCGGTGTCGGCATCGACGAGGAGACGCAGGCGCGCATCTTCGAGCCGTTCTTCTCGACGAAGGCGCAGCGTGGGACAGGCCTCGGACTGTGGGTCTCGCACGGCATCGTCCAAGGGCACGGCGGGACGATCAAGGTGAAGAGCCGGCCCGGACAGGGCACGACGTTCACCATCGCGCTGCCGGTCGCGGGACCGCCGGACGACGATGCCTGAGACGAGCGTGCTCGTGGTCGACGACGAGGAGAGCGTCGCGACGACGATCCAAGCCATCCTCCAGCTTGACGGCCACGAGGTCGTCGCCGTGACGACCGGCGCCGAGGCGATCCGCATCCTCGGCGAGCGCCAGTTCGATGTCGTGCTCACGGACCTTCGGCTCACCGACGTCGATGGCGTCGAGGTGCTGAAGGAAGTGCAGCGCACCGCGCCGGAGACCGCGGCGATCATGCTCACGGGCTACGCATCGCTCGAGTCGGCGATCGCCGCGCTGCGCTCGGGCGCGTACGACTACCTCATGAAGCCGTCGGACGTCGAGGAGCTGCGCGCGACGGTGAACCGCGCGATCGAGCGCCGCATGCTGCGCCGTCGTCTCGTCGAGCTCGAGGAGGTCGACCGCCTCAAGACGCAATTCCTTTCGATGGCCTCGCACGAGCTGCGCACGCCACTCACCGCGGTGATGGGCTTCATTCAGGTCGCGAGGCGGCGCCTGGTGCGCGCGTCGGATAAGCAGGGGGCGACGGACTGGAAGGAGGAGGCGACGCGGGCAGCCGAGACGCTCGAGCTCGCGCAGCGGCAGTCGCGGCGCCTCGCACGCCTCGTCGACGAGCTTCTCGACGTGTCGCGCCTCCAGCTCGGTCGCGTGCAGATGACGCGCAGCGAGATCGACCTCGTCACGTCGCTCCGCGAGGTCGTCGAGCGCTTGCGCCTGCTCAACACGACGCATGCCTTCGAGTTCAGCGATCACGCGAAGACCGCGCCGGTGCTCGCGGATCGCGACCGCATCGATCAGGTCTTCGAGAACCTGATGAACAACGCGGTGAAGTACTCGCCCGGTGGTGGCACGGTGACGGTGGTCGTCGCGCGTGAGGGCGACGACGTGCACGTGAGCGTCACCGACCGCGGCATCGGCATCTCACCCGAGGAGCTCGATCAGGTCTTCAACCTGTTCTACCGCTCACCCGACCCGCGAGCGGGCCATGTCGGCGGGCTCGGGCTCGGCCTCTACATCAGCCGCGAGATCGTGACGCGCCACGGCGGCAAGCTCTGGGCCGAGAGCGCCGGCGAGGGCAGCACGTTCCACGTGACGCTGCCCCTCGCGGCGCCGGCCGCGAAGGCCGGCGCGGTCAAAGATCCCGCAGGAGCGCGGCGAGCCTGACGCCGAGGCGCTTCGCGATGTGCGAGAGCGCGGCGAGCGACGGTGTCACCCGGCCGGTCTCCATCTTCCACACGTACTGCTTCTCGAAGTAGACCTGGCCGCGACGGTCCGTTCCGAGCTCGGCCATCGTCAGCTTCTTCTTCTTGCGCAGCGCGCGGATCCGCGCGCCGACCTTCTTCGCAAGGCGCGCCTCGCCGGGCACGTCGGGATGCACGCGCGCCGGCATCAGCCGTCGCACCTCGCGCGACTCGCCATCACAGGCCCTTCGCCACGAAGTCGACGATCGCGCTGATCGCCTCGTCGCCATACGGCGCCGCGAACATGCCGCGCGAGTGCTCCTTGCCGCCAAAGACGAGCATCGTCTTCGGGTCCTCCGCGGCCGCGAACGTGCGCAAGACGTGCGGCATCACATCGCCCACGTCCCTGTCCGCGTACACGAAGAGCTTGCGCCCGGTGATGCGCCGCGAGAGATGGTCCGGCGTCGCCACGACCGGCGCCGAGATCGACACCATGCATTCGACGTCGCCGTCGAAGCTCGACGCCATGACCGCGTGTCCACCGAGCGACGCGCCGACGAGCGCGATCTCGGCCGCGCCCTGCGAGCGCAGCGCGTGCTTCGCCGCGCGGAGATCGGTCGCGGCAGACCAGGGCTTGCCCTCGACGTACTCGTCGGTCTTCCCGCTCGAGCCATCCTTCCCGCGCAGGTTGATCGCGAGCGCCGCCAGGCCACGCGCGACGAACCGCGGCGCGATGTCGCGCCACCCACTGCCGTCCCACTGCTGGCCATGGACGAGGATCACCGCGCGCCGCGCCGGAAGCTCGCCGTAGAGATCGGCCTGCAGCGTCTCGGCGTCGCTCTCGATGCGGAGCGTGCGGCTCACGGCACCGGATCGAGGAGCGGCTTCCCATCGAGGAACGCGAGGATGTTCTCGGCGGCGCGGACGGCCATGCGGACGCGGGTGCGCTCCGATGCTGATGCGATATGCGGCAGGAGCACGACGTTCTCCTGCGCGAGCAGCAGCGGCTCGACCTGCGGCTCGCGCTCGTAGACGTCGAGGCCCGCGCCGGCGATGACGTGGTCGCGCAGCGCCTCGGCGAGCGCGCGCTCGTCGACGACGGGTCCGCGCGACGCGTTGATGAGGATCGCCGTTTTCTTCATCTGACGCAGCCGTTTCGCGTCGATGAGGTGGCGCGTCTCCGGCAACAACGGCACGTGCAGCGTCACAAAGTCCGACCGAGCAAGCAGCTCGTCGAGCGAGACGAACTTCGCGCCGAACTCCTTCTCCGCCGGCTCGCTGCGCATCGCGTCGGCGTAGAGGATCTCCATGCGGAAACCCATCGCGCGCCGCGCCATCGCCTTGCCGATGCGGCCCATGCCGACGATGCCGAGCGTCGCCTCGTACACGTCGACCCCCAGGAACAGGAACGGCGTCCAGCCGTGGTATTTGCCGGCGCGCAGGAAGCGCTCGGCCTCGGGGAGCCGGCGCGCCGCCGCGAGCATGAGCGCGAACGCGCCGTCGGCGGTCGTCTCATCGAGGATGCCCGGGGCGAACGTCACCGGGATGTTGCGCTCGCGCGCGGCGGCGATGTCGATGTTGTCGTAGCCGGTGCCCATCGTCGCGATCATCCGCAGCTTGCGCGCGCCGCGGATGGCGTCGGCGTTGAGGGGATTCGCGGGGAGCGTGTAGATGATGTCCGCGTCGCGCACGAAGGGCACGACGTCGGCGGCGGTCGGTATGGGCGGCTCGTTCGGGCCGACGATCACCTTCGCGCGCTGCCGCAGCATCTCGAGCGCCTTCTCGGGTACCGGACGCGTGACGGCGATCGTGCTCTCAGCCACGGAGGCGGCGAGCATACGTCGCTCGCGCGCACGCGGCGGCTATCGTCGCTCCATGGCAGCTCGCTCCCCCCGCGCGTCCAGAAGGCGCGTGGCCGTGGACTCCGTCGCCGAGCACAACCAGCGCATGTGGGATCGCCTGGCGGCCGCAGGCATCCCATACACGCGACCGCAGGGCACGCCTCCGAACGACGCACGCGCGAAGCGGCGTTTCCTCGACGAGCTCACCTTCGGGCGCATCAAGGACATCGCGCTGCGAGGAATGCGCGTGCTGTCCCTGGCGGGCGGCGGCGGATGGGATCCGATCCTCTTCGCCGAGCTCGGTGCCGAGACAACGCTCTTCGATCTCTCACCGAAGCAGCTCGCGACGGTGCGCGCGCTCGCGAAGGAGCGTGGCACGAAGTTGCGTGTCGTGCAGGGCGATATGCGCGACCTCTCGCGGTTCAAGCGGAGCGAGTTCGACCTCGTCTACCACCACCACTCGCTGGTCTTCGTGCCCGACGCGGCGCGTGTGATCAAGGAGGTCGCGCGCGTGCTCGCGGCCGGCGGGATGTACGTCTTCTCGACCATGCATCCGGTGACGCTGCGCATGTACGAGACGTGGACCGGCACCGGTTGGGGCTTCAAGCAGCGCTACTTCGAGAGCAGCCCGGTGCCGAGGAAATCGGCGACGTGGGAATTCGGTGACGTGCGCGTCGAGGCGCCGACGCTCGAGTACGCGCACCGGTTCTCGGATCTGGTCAACGCGTGCGTGCGCGCGAAACTCGTCGTCGATGGACTGTGGGAGTGGTCGCCGAACGATGAGGGCGGCGAGCCCGGATCGGACGACGACCTCGAGACCTACCTGCCCGCTTACATCGCGATCAGGGCTCGTCGTCTCCCCGTCGCAGCTTCGACTGCGCGTCGGCGCGCAGCCGCGCGCTCGCGTCCGCGTAGTGCGAAACGATCTCGCTGATCTTGCGCGCGGCCACCGGGATGTTCACCGCCCAGCCGACGCCGAAGACACGCTCGGAGAACACGCGGTCGGTCTCGGGATCCCAGTACGCCTCGCGAAGGCGATCGAGCGTCGGCACGCGAAAGTCATATGGGATGGAGCCCAACACCCTGCCGTGCCAGGTCCGCTCCTCGGGCGGCTTGCGCAGCTCCTGGTAGATCGCGGCGATCAGCGCGACCCAGAAAAGCGTGCGGGCGGTGCCGATGAGGTCTCTCACCGCGCCACCGCCGGAGCAGGGGTCGTGCCAGGCTTGACGAGGGCGATGCCGCGGTCGCAGAGCGGACACTCCTGCGCGGCGTACGTCGGGATGTCCAGGGACCAGAGTGCGTGGAGCGGCACGCCGATCTCGGCATCGCCGCCTGAGCGATCGACGATGACCGCAGCCGCGATCACCTCACCGCCGGAGGTGCGCACCGCGTCGATCGTCTCCTGCACCGAGCCTCCCGTGGTCATGATGTCGTCGACAACGAGCACGCGCTCGTCGCGCGCGATCTGGAATCCGCGCCGGAAGACGCGAGCGCTGCCGCGCTCCTCGCGCTCGGCGTAGACCGCGCGGACACCAAGCTGTCGCGCGACCTCGTGCGCGAGGATGATCCCGCCCGTCGTCGGACCTGCGACCGTCGCGATGCGCTCATCACGGATGCGCTCGACGATGCCACCGCAGAGCAACTCGGTCTTCTTCGGCCACTGGAGCACCCAGAATTTCTCGAGGTACATCGACGAGTGCTTGCCCGACGAGAGGAGGAAGTGCCCTTCGCGCAGCGCTCCCACGTCGCGGAAGATCCGCTCGACGTCGGCCGAAGTCACCATGCACCGACAGTATCCTGCGTCCGTTGAAGGTCCACGACGTGACGCTCACCTTACGTCCTGGGATGACGACGTGGGGCAACGAGCCGGGCCCGACGATCGAGCCCCTGCGTCGCATCGCGAAGGGCGACAGCGCGAACGTCTCACTCGTCTCGTTCGGCGATCACACCGGGACGCACGTCGATCCGCCGATCCACTTCATCGACGGCGCTGCCACGGTCGACCAGCTGCCGCTCGACGCGCTCGTCGGGCCGTGCGTCGTCGTCGAGCACACCGGCGCATCGCACGTCGACGGCGAGTGGCTCGGCGCGCACGTGCCCGCCAAGAGCACGCGTGTGCTTGTGAAGACGCGCAACAGCCGCATCTGGGACGATCCGAACGCGAAGTTCACGCGCGATTTCATCGCGGTGAACGCGAGCGGCGCGCGCTGGTGCGTGCAGAACGGCATTCGGCTGATCGGTATCGACTACCTCTCGATCGAGCCGCAGGGGCCGGAGAAAGAGGGCTACCCCGCACACAAGACGCTGCTCGCCGCCGGCATCGTGATCATCGAGGGCCTCGACCTTCGCGCGGTGTCCGCGGGCTCATACGAGCTCGTCTGCGCACCGCTGAAGATCGCCGGCGGCGACGGCGCACCGGCGCGCGTGTTCCTCATCGAGCGTTAGACGCCCATCTTCCGCTCTGACGTGATAACAGGTGGCATCGGAGTCAGACCCCGATCAGCGGCCCAGCGTTCGAGCTGAGCCAAGTACCACGTCGCTTTCGCCTTGCCCCAGTACGGAAGGATCGCCGCGAGCTCCGCCTGGGCGGCATCACGGTCACCCGCGCCGTTTCGCCGGAGCAGGAGCTCGATTCGCCGACGCCGCGCAAGCGTCTCCCCGAATGGCAGGAACGACTGCCCAAATGACTCGGCACTCTCCCCAAGGAGCGAGATCGCGAGGTCGAGATCTCCTTCACTCGCGGTGCGCTCGGCCTGAGCAAAGGCCCGTCTGGCGCGCCCTGCCACGCGTCGAGCAGCAGCCTCATCCGCGAGGGCGATTCCGATCCACCGATCGCGCGCAGCGCTGTCCTCCTGCATGATCGCCGCCGCGAGGGCACACACCACGGCCTCGTCGGTCTCCGGATAGAGGCCCCGCCGGATATCCATAGCGATAGCGTCGAGATGCTCGAGCGTGGCTCGAGCATCCCCGGCTAATAGCGTGACCCGACCGAGGATGCTTAAGTCAAAGATCTTGTGACTTGCGCCCGCGCCACGGAGCGCGCGGAGCGGCACAGCGAGGAGCGGCAGCGACCGCTCAGGGCCAGCGCGGCCCGCCACGATGAACGCCTCCAGTAGGTGAAGCTGAATCGTCCAGACCGTCTCCCCGCGGGCCTCCCGCGCGAGCCTGAGCACCGCGTCCCAGTCCCCAGTGGGCAGCGTGTAGAACGCCTCGTCGACGATGAGTGTCTCCGTGCGGAAGTGGTGCTGGCGCGCGTACGCGAACATCTCCTCGTATGCGCGGTGCGTCTCCGACCCAGTGGATCCGGTCGCATGCAGCGATACCGAGAGGTTGTGGAAGCCCCTCACCGCGGTCTCAACCATGTCATTCGCCGACGCCAGGTCAATGCCTTCACGGAGTCGCGCGACGCCCTGACCCACCACTGCCTCCACGGAGCCCAGCGTGATCAGAGAGTCCGCCTCGATGCCGAGAGCCATCTGTGCCCGCGCCATATCCACCGCGCGCTGGCCCCATTCAGCCACCGTGGAGTAATCCCAGTTCAAATAGGCAAGCCTCGCGACAATCGCGTACGCGCCGGCGAGCTCGTGGCTTTTCCCGAGGGGCTCTAAGAGTCGCGCCGCGTCCTCGGCCGCTTCCCTCGCGACGGTCGTCTCGCCGAGGTACCAGCGGTATTGCGCGACCCGAGAGAGGGCTAGACCTACGCCGCGCCGGTCGTCTCTCTCTTCGAACCATCGGCGGGCCTGTTCGGCCGCGTCGACCGCGCGCTGAGCCGTTCCCGCTAGGAAGGCGGCATTCGCCAGACGCAGCTGGAGCTCGCCCAGCATCGGCTCGTCGTCGCTCGCGATCTCGATGGCGAGCGCGTAGTGGCCGACCGCCTGCTCCGTCGCGAAGAGCGCGAGCGCCCGATCGCCGGCGAGCGTGCTGCATCGCATCGCCCGCGCGCTGCGCGGCGCGAGCGTGTCAGGCTCGAGCCGCAGCTCGCGGCTCAGGCGGTACGACTGCGCCGCGTGATAGGCAAGCAGCTCGCTGAACTCGTCGCGACGATCAGCCTTTCCAGCCTCGAGAAGAGCGGCGACGCGGTCGTGCAGCATCGCTCGATCGGCCTTCGACAGCGACCCATAGGCGACATCGCGGATCAGAAGGTGCTTGAACCGGAGTGACCGACCAGACGGATCGTCGCGATCGGCCACGAACAACCCCTTGCGGACGAGCGCCTCCGGTGCCACGCCCATTTCGCCGTCAAGCGCCAGGAGCTCATCGAGCGCGAAGTGCTCACCAATCACGCTCGCTCGCTGGAACGTGATCTTTTCCGTCGGCGGCAGCCCGTCCAGCCGTGCCGCGACGATCGAATGAATGGATTCCGGTAGCGGCAACTGTCCGATGGAGCCCGTCGCGTTCCAGCGCCCATCCGCGAACTCGAGGTGACCGGCATCGATGAGCATGCGCAGGAATTCCTCGCAGAAGAGCGGATTGCCCGCCGATCGTTCGGTGATCAATGAGGCGACCGGCGGCGGAACATCCCCGCTCGCGAGAAGTCCCGACAGCAGAGTCCGGGTATCCGGTTCATCGAGCGGCTCGAGGTGGACAAGTGACGCGTTCGATCGGCCGGCCGCCCAGGATGGATTCCGCTCAAGGAGCTCGGGCCGAGCGATGCAAAGGAGAAGGACCGGCACCGTGCTCGAGCGATCCGCGACCTGCCCCAGGACCTCTAGCACGGCTGACTCGGCCCACTGCAGGTCGTCGATCACGACTACGAGCGTCTCGTGCACCGCGATCGCGTCGAGGAATTGGCGGATGCCCCAGCTGAGCTCCACCGCGATCCGTTCGGCCGAGACGTTCGGCAGGACGGCAGCGGCGGGCTCGAGGCCAAGGAGCAGCGCGATCCGGGCCTGCACCGCGGGCAGCCGATCGCCGGAGAAGAGCGTGGCGAGCCGCACGCTGAGCTTGCCCAGCACCGCGCCGCGGTCATCGGAGGAGTCGATACCCGCGTCCTCGCGAACGACGTCCATGAGTGGCCAGTACGTAATTCCGGCGCCGTACGCGAGACAGCGCCCACGCAGGATGCGTACGCCCGCGCGCTGCGCGAGGCGCGCCATGACTTCAGCGACCAGCCGGGACTTGCCGACGCCCGCGTTCCCGACGAGCGTGACGAGGTACCCGGTGCGCTCGTCGGTGGCCCGCTCGACGCTGTCGAGGAGATGGCGCAGCTCGCGTGCGCGTCCGACGAAGGTGCCCGGAGGCGCGGGCGGGCCGCCGTGCGATACCGGGATGGCGCTTCGCGCGCGTAGGGCGCGAAACGCCGGCACCGGC
>VBJD01000114.1 GCA_005887995.1 Chloroflexota bacterium | reverse complement strand
GCGACGTCGACGCCGCTGTGCGCAAGATGGAAGAACTGCGCGATCGGCCCGGCCACCGGCCGGAGCAAGTGACCCGTACCGCCATCGATCTTCGCGAAGCGCTCCGCGAACGGCACGGGCACGCCGGCGGGATCGCCGCGCACGATCTCGTAGCAGCGGAACACGGTGAAGATGTTGTCCTGACGATCCGTACGGACGGTGCCGCCGAAGAAGCGGCCGTCCGGACTGAAGCCGCGCACGCCAAAGACGTCGGGGAGGATGGCGCGTTCGACCGATGGGACCGGCCACACGACCTGCGACTCCTCGTATAGGTCGCCGGCGGCGACGCTGGGTCGCGGCGTCCTGACGAGCAGCGTCCGACCGTCCGCGGCCCACGCGTGCACGGCATTGCGGGGGATGGCGATCTTCGCCACCGTGTCCGCGGAAAGATCGCGGATCTCGAGCCGGGCGTCGTAGCGAACGAGCAGGACTGCGCCCGTCGGCGCCCACTCCGTGTAGAGCGCGCCCGGCAGGTCGATCGGCTCGGCGTCTAAGGCGGCGGTCGCGCCGATGAATCGCTCGGGCGTGACGTCCTTTTGGTCGTAGCGCGTCAGCGTGAAGCGCGACCCGTCACCGCTCCACTCCCAGTTGTCCTCGGGGTAATGCGGGACCTTCGTGTCTCCTAGCCGGCCGAGCGTCTCGGCGGTGCGTCCGCCCTTCCATGCACGGATCGTCGACTTTTCGAGGTACAGCAGGGTGTCGCCCTGCCAGCGGAACTCGGGGTTCGTGGGCGTCAGCTTCGCGATCACCTCTCCGGTCTGTCTCTCCATGACCTCAAGGAAGTCGGCCTTATTGCCCCAGTAAGCGAGGTAGTGCCCGCTCGGAGACCATGCGGGCCGCCCATATTCGATCGACCCGAGCGAGCGCAGCTGCTTCGTCTTCATGTCGAGCAGTTCGAGCACTTCGTCCTCGATGTAACCAGCCGGGCCGCCCGACGGCCGCCGCTCGAACCGCACGACGGCGAGCATCTGCCCATCGGGCGACCACTTCGCATCGATGACGTTCACGAGGTCGGGCATCGCGACCCGCTCGACGCAGTAGAGACCGGGCGCCGGCAACGTGTCCTCCACGCTCGGCCGCGCCGCCGCGGCGGGCGTGGTGAAGGACAACAGGAGCGCGCACACGAAGCCGCCGAGAGCGACCTTCCTCACACAGGGATTAATGCGGCGGGAGCCGCGCGGTTATGCTGCCCGTCCCCGTGCGCTTCGGCCTTGACTTCGGCACGTCCAACACGTCGCTCGCCGTCT
Organism: Chloroflexota bacterium; assembly: GCA_005887995.1. Classification (GTDB taxonomy): domain Bacteria; phylum Chloroflexota; class Limnocylindria; order P2-11E; family P2-11E; genus CF-39. The sequence continues at coordinate 7,362 of VBJD01000114.1, read as the reverse complement.
GGGACGGTGAGCGGAGCGACGTGCTGCCGCTCGATCCGATCGCCGGCGCCGCGATGCCGACCGTCCTCTATGTGCGCCGCGACGGGTCGTCGAGCGTCGGGCGTCCCGCGATCGAGACGTACCTCGAGGACAACCGCACGCGCGGACCGATCAAGCGCGAGTACCTGCCACTCGGCTTCAAGATGGTCTCGTCCAACCCGTTCCAGAAGCCGGTCGACGCCGTGATCCTCACCGACGTCAACTCCCCGGGCCGCCTGTTCCAGGCGCTCAAAACGTTCCTCGGCGACGAGCTCGACGTCCGGACGAACGTGTTCGGCGCCGAGCGCGGCCTCGAGGAGCTCATCGCGATCGTGCTCGCTCACGTCCGCGATCGCGTGAACGCGCTCGTCGGCACCGCGCCGGAAGAGATCACCATCGGCCGGCCCGTCGAGTACATCGGTGGCGCCGCGGCCGAGGGCCGCGCGCTGACGCGCATGCGCGCCGCCGCCGAGCTCGCGGGATTCAAAGAGGTGCGCTTCGTCTACGAACCCGTCGGCGCCGCGCACTCCGCCGACATCGTGCGCGGCACCAGTCTGGTGTTCGACTTCGGCGGCGGCACGCTCGACCTCGCGGTCGTCGAGCGCGAGGAGACACAGCTGCGCGTCCTCGCGACCGCGGGTGCAGGGATCGGCGGCGACCGCTGCACCGAGCGTCTCATCGACGACGCCGTGGCGCCGCGGCTCGGTTCGCGCGCCGAATGGGGTCCCAAGCGCCTGCACCTTCCAGCGTTCATCGTGAACGCGCTCCACGACTGGCACGCGCTCTCGGCGCTCAACGAGAAGCCGCTGCTCGAGGCGCTCGACGAACTGGTGAAGCAGGGCGCGCCGCGTCGCGAGCTCGAGGCGCTGCGCGACGCGATCTCGCTGCAGCTCGGCTACGAGATCTTCCTGGCGGCGGATACGACGAAGATCGATCTCTCGAGCGTTCTCGCCGCGATCCTCTCGTACCACCGCGCCGCGATCGACGTGGACGCGCGCCTGACGAGAGGCCGCTTCGAGACGCTCCTCGCGCCTTTGCTGCGCGACACCGAGACGCTCCTCGACGCCGTGCTCGCGAAGGCCGGCGTCGTCGCCGAGGAGGTCGGCGAGGTCGTGACCACCGGAGGGTCGAGCGCCATCCCGGCGTTCCGCGCGCTGCTCGCGAGGAAGTTCGCGCGCTCCCGCGTGCGCGACGCCGCGGCGTTCACGAGCGTGGCCGCCGGGCTCGCGATGCCCGGTGTCGAGGAGGCCGCGGCCGCGGCGCGTTGAGGCGGCACTCCGCGCGCGTATCCTCGGACAGATGCGCAGCGTCGCTGCGTTGCGGCTTTACGCGATCGCGCTCGGCAGCGTCGCGCTGGTCACTGTCCTCATCGGCGCGGCCCTCACGCGCGTCCACATCGCGAGCATCGCGATGCTGTATCTCATCGCGGTGCTCGGGACGGCGACGTTCGCGGGCCGCCGCGCCGCGGTCGTGGCCGCCGTCGCCTCATTCCTCGCGTACAACTGGTTCTTCGTCGAACCCGTGCACACCTTCCAGGTCGGCGATCCCGACGAGTGGTTCGCGCTCGTCCTCTTCCTCGTTACGGCGGTGATCACCGGCGAGCTCGCCGCGCAGCTCCGTGAGCGGGCGCGCGAGGCGGCCGAGCGCGAGCGCGAGACGATCCACCTCTATGAAGAACGAGACCGGCTGCGCGAGGCCGCGACCGAGGCCGAGGTCCTCCGCCGCGCCGACGATCTGAAGACCGCCCTTCTCGGTGCGGTCTCGCATGATCTGCGGACGCCGCTCGCCTCGATCATCGCGAGCGCCGGGAGCCTGCGCCAGCGCGATGTGCAGTGGAGCGATTCCGAGCGCGACGGCTTCCTCGCGGATATCGAGAACGAGGCGCGCCGGCTGGGGCGGATCGTCGCGAACCTGCTCGACCTCTCGCGCATGGAGTCCGGCACGCTGCGCCCGGAGCGCGGCTGGTACGACGTCGCCGCGCTCGTGGACGACGTGGTCGGGCGCCTTCGCGCGCTCACCGGCGGCCACGCCGTCCGCGTGTCCATACCCGACGACCTGCCGCCGGTGCCGCTCGATTACGTCGAGATCGATCAAGTGCTCACGAACGTGATCGAGAACGCTGCGCGACACACGCCCGGCGGATCGACGATCTGGATCGCTGCCCAGCGGGACGGCGATGCGGTGACGATCAGCGTGTCCGACGACGGCCCGGGCATCGCGCCGAACGCGCGCGCTCGCATCTTCGATCCGTTCGTCCGCGGCGGCGACCGACGGTCGGGAGCGCGCGGCGCCGGCCTCGGCCTCGCGATCGCGCGCGGCCTCGTCGAGGCGCACGGCGGCGCGATCACCGCCGACGACCGGCCCGGCGGCGGCACGCGCATCCGCATCACGCTGCCGCTCCGCACCGAGACGGCACTGACAGCGTCATGACGATGGAGAGCGCGCGCATCCTCGTGGTCGACGACGAGCCCGCGATCCTGCGCACCGTGCGCGCGAACCTCGGGCGGCGCGGCTTCGACGTCGCTGTAGCGAGCAATGCCGAGGAGGCGCTCGCGAGCGCGGAGCGAGGCGCGGATCTCGTCGTGCTCGACCTCGGCCTGCCAGATCGCGACGGCCTGGAGGTCATCCGCGCGCTCCGCGAGCGCGGCGACGTGCCGATCATCGTGCTCTCGGTGCGCGACGGCGAGAAGGACAAGGTACGCGCGCTCGAGCTCGGTGCGGACGACTACCTCACGAAGCCCTTCGGCGTCGAGGAGCTCGTCGCGCGCGTGCGCGTCGCGCTGCGACACAGCGCGCGTCCAGCGCTCGATCCGGTGTTCCGCACCGGCGACCTGGTCGTCGACCTCGACAAGCGTCGCGTCTTCGTCGCGGGCGAGGAGGTGCGCCTCACCCCGACCGAGTACGCGCTCCTCGTCGTGCTCGTCCGGAACGCCGATCGCGTCGTGACAGACGCCGGACTGCTGCGGCAGGTGTGGGGACCCGAATACGGCGACGAGGATCACTACCTGCACGTGTACGTCGCGCGGCTGCGCAAGAAGATCGAGCGCGATCCGCAGAATCCGCGTTATCTACGCACCGAGCCCGGGGTCGGCTACCGCTTGCTCACTGAATCGCCCTAGCGTCGGTGCCAGGCCGATGCAGGTGCGCATCGAATTCCGGGACGCGACACGAGAACGCTTTGAGCGAACGTTGACCGCGCGTTGACGCGCGTTTGAGGCCGACGCCGTGACCATCGAGGCATGCAGGCCGTCCGCGCGGTGCAAACGTCGCCGAGCGCTGTGGTGCTCCTCGAGCACCTTGACCGATCGCAACTGAGTGCCCTCGCGTACGCGCGTGCCGTCTCGAACGACGTGAGCGCGGTGCACGTCGACACGGGCCGGCTCGAGACGCTGCGCATCCGTGAGCGTTGGCGTCGCGGCGACGACGGCATCCGCCTCGACGTCGTCGCGGAAGGCTCCCCGCGCGAGCGGATCCTGGCGTATCTGCAGCGGCGCGCCGCGGCGCGCGAGCCGCTCGTGGTGATCGTGCCGACCGTGATGCCGCGCGTGCGGTGGCTCTATCCGCTGGTCAACTTGGACACGCTCAGCCTCGTTCGCGCGATCTCGCGTATGGGCATCACGGTCACGACCGCGCCGTACCCGCTCTAGCCGGAGAGCGCCTTCCGGACCTCGGACTCGTCTTTCGTGGGGGCGAGGATCACCAGGCGGTCGCCTACCTCGAGGACCTCGTCATCATCGGCGTGCAGCACGCTGCCCTTGCGCACGATGCCGCCGACCGCGGTCCCGCGCGGCAACCCAAGCGAACGGACGCTCTTGCCGGCCGATGGCGTGTCCGGGCCGATCTCGGCTTCGATGAGCTCGAGATGTGACCCGGTGAGCGGCATGAGCGGGATGAAGCCGCTGGACGGCAGCTCCTGCTCGATGACGCTCATGAGGACGCGCGTCGACGAGATCGTCTCGTCGATGCCCAGCGCTTTGAAGACGATCTCGTTCTTCGGGTCATTCACACGCGCGATGACGCGCGGGACGTTGCACTTCCACTTCGCGAGCTGGCAGATGATCAGGTTCACGGGATCCTCGCCGGTCACGGCGATCATCGCGTCGGCGCGCTGGCAGCCAGCCTCGAGCTGGAAGCGGCCCTCGTCCGCCGGCGCGTTGAGCACGACGGATCCGAGCTGCTCCTCGATGTACTGCGCGCGCCGGCGATCGCTCTCGATGAGCATGATCTCGTGCCCCGCTTCGAGCAGCGCCTTCGCGAGGTGAAAGCCGACCTCGCCGCCTCCGGCGATGACGAAGTACATCTGTTAAAGGGCGTCGGCCATGCGCGCTTCGTGCGCGCGTGCCCGTTTCACGAGGATCTCACCCACCTCGGGATCGTTCTTCAGCATCGCGTCGAGGAGCGTGCCGAGGATCGTCGTCCTCGAGAACGTGGTGATGCCATGTTTCCGGTACGTGTTCGCGCGGATCGGGTCGTTCACCTTCGCGATCACCTGCTTCACGCCAAAGATCTGCTTTCCGATCTGCGCGGACATGAGGTTGCGGTTGTCGCCCTGGGTGAGCGTGATGAACGCGTCCGCCTTGTCGACGCCGGCCTGACGAAGGACGTCGAGGTCCATGCCGCTACCGAGCAGCGTCGTGCCCTTGAAGTCCTTCGCCAGATGAGTGAAGGCGGAGCGATCGAGGTCCACGACGGTAACGTCGTGGTCAGCCGCCGCGAGCAGCCCCGCGAGGAACGCTCCGGTGCGGCCGCAGCCGACGATGACGATCTTCACCCGACCTCTTCCTGACGATACGCGAGCACCGCGCAGGGCGCTCCGACGTAGACGTTCGTCACGGTACGGCCCACGTAGACCCGGCCGAGACGTTTGCGGAACGGCATGCCCAGCAGGATGAGATCGGCGTCGCGCTCGCGCGCGGTGTCGATGATCGCAGCGGCCGCGTCGCGCGCCTGCAGGAGCTCTGTCTCGATCGTGACGCCGGCCTGCTGCGCGACCTTTGCCGCCTCGTCCAGCAGCACCTCACCGCGCTCGGTCTCAGCGTCGAGCACGGCGTCGAGTGCAAGATTCCAGCGGACTTCGATCACATGGATCGCGGTGACCTGCGCCTTGTTCGCTTTCGCGAGCGTCGCGGCGACCTTGATGACGTCCGCGTCGACGGCCGTGCCGCCGAGGGGGACGACGATGCGGCGCAGCTGCATAAGCCGAGCAGTTTACGTTTCCCGCTCGCCGCTCGACTTAGCTTCGGTCTTCCTCTTCTTGCTTACGACTCGTATGACCGGTGTCGTGCGAGTGGTACGGCACGTCGATGACGATCGTGTTCGGGCGGAAGAGGAGGGCGAGCTTGAGCCGCAGCGCGGTCTGGCTGTGGAGGATCCACTCCCACCAGTTCCGCGGCACGAACTCGGCGAGGACGATGGTGATGGGCTGGTCGTCGCGCTGGTCGATGCGCTCGATGTAGCGCAGCAGCGGCTGCAGGAGCGATCGGTAGGGAGATTCGATGACGTCCACCTTCACGTCGCGCGTCCACCGATTCCAGCGCTCCTCGAAAGCGCGCGCGCTCTCCGGCGTCGTCGCGATGTGCACCGCCTTCACCGTCGGCGAGATCGATCGCGCGAACGCGACAGCTTGACGCGTGGCGCGGTCGAGGCGCGCCACCGGCACGATGACGACCGGTGGCTTCATCACCGGAAGTGGCTCGTCAAGCGAGGTGAGCGTGAGGGCGTCGGCGACGCTCGTGTAGTGGCGATTGATCCCGTAGAGCATCGCGACGAGGATCGGCATGACGACGAGGACCATCCACGCACCATCCCAGAGCTTCGTGTACGCGACGACGACGAGGACCGTGCCGGTGACGACCGTGCCAAAGCCGTTGATGAACACGGAGATCCGCCAGCCCTTGTTGCGCAGCCGCAGCCAACGACGCACGAGACCGCTCTGCGAGAGCGTGAACGCCACGAACACGCCGATCGTGTACAGCGGGACGAGCTTGCTGACGCTTCCCTCGAATGCGACGAGGACGAGGCCGGCGACGATCGCGAGCGCGAGGATGCCGAACGAGAAGGCAAGGCGCTCGCCGCGGAATGCGAACTGGCGGGGCATGAAGCGGTCGTCGGCCAGCACCGACGCGAGGCGCGGAAACCCGGTGAATCCGGTGTTGGCCGCGAGCGCGAGGATGATCGCCGTGGAGATCTGCACCACGAAGTAGAGCGGGTTGTCGGCACCGACGATCGACCGCGTGAGGAGGCTGTTCACTGTCTCGATCTCATCGTGGTCGGGGTGAATACCGATCGTCGTGGCGAGGAAGGTGATCCCGAGGAAGAGCGTCCCGAACATCGTGCCCATGAGGACGAGCGTCGTGACCGCGTTCTTCGTCTCTGGAGGCCTGAAGCTGGGGACGCCATTCGCGACCGCCTCGGACCCGGTGAGGCCCACGGAACCGGAGGCGAACGCGCGCAGCACGAGCAGCGCCGTGAGCAGCTGCGTCCCGGCCGGGTCGAAGGGGTGCGGTGGCGCGGTGGCGGGCACGACGACGCCCGCAAGCAGCTGGGTCAGGCCGATGCCGATGAGCGTGTACAGCGAGAGGACATAGATGTACGTCGGTGCGGCGAAGAGCACGCCTGCCTCGCGGATGCCGCGGAGGTTGCCGAGCGTGATGAGGGCGATCAGCGCGAGCGCGAAGAAGACGCGATTCTCGTGGAGGGCCGGCACGAACGAGGAGATCGCCGCGACACCGGCTGCGCTGGACACGGCGACGGTGAGGACGTAGTCGATCATGAGCGCCGATGCCGCGATGAGCCCGGCGATGACGCCGTGGTTGTCCTTCGCGACGATGTACGAGCCGCCGCCATTCGGGTACGCGCGGATGACGCGCGACTCGGAGAGCACGACGACCGCGAGGACGATGCACACCGCGATCGCGATCGGCATCGTGAGCGTGAGCGCCGCGAGGCCGGCGAAGGCGAGCACGCGCATCGCCTCTTCGGTCGCGTATGCGGACGAGGAGATGTTGTCGGAGGCCATGATCGCGAGGCCCGTCTTCACCGAGAGACGCTCCTGCATCTCCTGCTCGGAGGCGAGGCGCGCTCCGAACAGCACGCGGCGGGCAGCCTGGTACCAGCGGCCAAAGCGTCCGCGCGCGATGAGTGCCTCGGGCGTCGCGACGTAGTGGCCCCCGCGCCGCTGGAACTCGCCGCCCGCCGGCCGAACGATCCGGACCATCCGATCGCCCAGGCGCTTGCCGGGCCGAGTTACGCGTTCTTCGAGGCTCGGTGGTCCTTCCTTACCGTCGTCGGTCATCGCCGGCGTCGGCGTCGTCGAGGTGGTAGGGCACGTCCATGACCGACGTG
>VBJD01000113.1 GCA_005887995.1 Chloroflexota bacterium | reverse complement strand
GCCCGCGATCCGATGTGGAGCATCACGCTCGTCGTACCGCTTCTCATCTTCGTCGAGATGATCCGCGCCGGCGCTCCAGGAGCGATCATCGCGGCGATCGCGATCTCCGTGGCGCACGTGGTCCTCACGGACATCCGGCACACGCTCTACGGGATCAACACCGACCCGACCGCGCTCCTCTTCCAGCTCGGCCTCTATGCGCTCACACTGCTGCTCGCGGTCGGGATCTTCCGCGAGCTGCACGCACTGCAGGCGATGCGAGCCGAGCTGTTCGGGCCGCTCATCGCGGCGCAGGACCGATTCGGCGACGGCGTGCTCATCCGCAAGGGCGACCGCTTCGTGTTCGTTGGCGACGCGATGCGTCGCATCACGGGTTACGACCCCAAGGATCTCGAGACGCTCCGGTCGATGCTCTCGCTCGTCGTGCCGAGCGACCGCGAGGCCATCGCCGAGCGCCTGAAGCTACCGGGGCCGGACCGCTTCGAGACGCGCCTCCTGCACAAAGAGGGACACGAGGTGCCGGTCGAGATCGTCCGTGCTGAGGTGCGCACCTCGAGCGATCACCGCGTCGTCGCCGTCGTGCGCGACATCACCGAGCGACGCGCCATCGCGGAGTCGCTCGAGTTCAGCGCGCTGCACGATCAGCTCACCGGGCTGCCGAACCGCCTCTCGGTGACGCGCGCGATGGACGAGGCCATCGCGGCGAAGCGCGGGCCCTGCGCGGTCATCGTCATGCACCTCGAGCATTTCCGTGACGTGCGCGAGACGTTCGGTCACCGCGCGGGCGACGAGCTGCTGCGTCACGTCGCCGAGCGCGTCCGCAGCGGGCTCCGATCGATGGACGTGCTCGGCCACGACGGCGGCGGCGTGTTCACGATCGTCCTCCTCGGCGCGGACGCGACCGTCGCGGAGCAGGTCGCGCGCAACGTGCGCGGCCTCTTCGCGACGCCCTTCGACGTCGTCGGACGGCCGCTCCTCTCGTCGGCGGACTTCGGCATCGCGGCGTCCCCTCTGCACGGCGCGGACGCGACGACACTGCTTCGTTGCGCCGAGATCGCGGCGAGCCATGCTGCGCGGATCGGCCGCGGCGTCGCGGTGTATGACCCGAGCCAGGACAAGGGACGCGCCGAGCGCCTCGAGCTCCTCGCCGATCTGCGCGACCTTCTACAGCATCACGAGCTCGGCGTCGCGTTCCAGCCCTGCATCGACATCCGCACCGGCGCGACGCGCGGCTTCGAGGCGCTCGCACGTTGGGATCATCCGCGGCGCGGGGCGATCCTCCCCTCGGCGTTCATCCCGCTCGCGGAGTACAGCGGTCTCATCAAACCGCTGACCGAGTACATGCTCGGGCGATCGCTCGAGGAGTGCCGCAGCTGGCACGAGGCTGGATTCGCGCTGGACGTCGCCGTGAACGTCTCGATCCGTAACCTCGCCGATCCAGAGTTTCCCGATCTCGTCGCGCGCTGGCTCACGATGTACGAAGTCCCGGCGGAACGGCTCGTGCTCGAGGTGACCGAGAGCCTCGTCATGGCGGACGTCGAGGAATACGTGCGCACCCTCACGCATCTGCGACGCGTCGGTGTGCGTGTGGCGCTCGACGACTTCGGGTCCGGCTACTCGTCGCTCACACAGCTGTATCGCCTGCCCGTCACGCAGGCGAAGATCGACCGGGGCTTCATCGACCGCCTCGCGACGCCGGATGGCGAGAGCGTCATCCGCGCGACCGTGGACATCGCGCACGCGCTCGGCCTCGAGACGGTCGCGGAGGGTGTGTCATCCACCGCGGTGCTGGCGCGGCTTCGCGACCTCGGGTGCGACCTCGCGCAGGGGTTCGGCATCGGGCAGCCGATGCCGCCGCGGGAGGTGCTGCCGTGGATCAAGGCGCACGCGCGCGGGAACCTGCGTCTCGTTGAAGGGACCGCTTAGCGCGGCCTAGCCGCGCACTCGCAGCGGGCGCGCGAGGCGGTGCTCCGCGACGAGCGTCTGCGCACAGGCGGCCCGTGCGCGGCTCGCTCCCGGTGGATGCTGGGGCCGCCGTAGCCAGCAGCGAGGAGGGGAGCACTGCCGAGGAGCGCCCTGCTGCGAGTGTCTGCTAGGCCGCGGCTGTCTGCTAGGCCGCGGCCGGGAGCGTCCCGATCATGTCCGCGATCACGCCGACGAGCGCGTCGACATCGAACGGCTTCGCCATGACGCGCGTGTCGTTATCGGTCGAGCGCGCCTGGTCGGGGTTCGCGGTCAGGAACAGCACGGGCACGCCGCGATAGATCGGCGAGCTCCGAACAAGGTCGAAGACGTCAAGGCCCGAGAGCCCGGGTAACGCGACGTCAAGGATCAGCAGGTCGGGACGTTGCTGCGCGATCGCGTCCGTAACGAGCGCGCCGTTCGCGACGACGAGCGTGGAAAAGTGCAGACGATCACGGATCAACTCCTCGAGGAGCTGCGCGATCGCGGGATCGTCCTCGGCGAGAAGAACCAGCTTCACGGAAGGATGAGTGCGAGTATGCGAAGGAAGAGGCGCTCCGATACGCAGACGTTGCACTTGCACATGGGCGCGGGCCAACGCACGCCTCGTGCCACCTCGGCTGGCATGGCCGATGCTCAGGCGAGTGGCGTGAAGCACGTCCTTCGGCGTTCGGTGTCGATGTTCACCAGCGGCTGCGTGCGCTTCGCGCGCTGGGCATTCGGCCCGGTCGACGAAGAACACGTCACGAACGTGATCCCGATGCCAGGTCCTGCGCACGGGCCGGTGCCCGCGATCGATGTGAGGCTCGAGCACCCGCGCCGGAAGGCGTCCTAGCCCGCTCTACCTCGACGTCGCCCGCGGCGAGGCGGTTCGCTCGCCACTTCGTGGAGACTCGGTGACGCGCGGGATCACGTTCGGACGTGCGGTCTCGCGCGCCGGCGTGTGCGTCGGACGAGGCGTGGATCTCGGGTCCAAGCCCTTCTTGTTCTGCTCATCGTGCGTGTCGCGGTCCTCTTCGTCCCTCGCGCGCTCGATGGCCTCGCGCGCCTTCTCGTTCTCGAGCTTTTGCTGCACCTGATCGAGCACGGCCTCGTGCTTCTCGCGCGCGGTATCGACGAGGTCCTGTACCTGGTCCGCCTTGTCGGCGGGCGCAGCCTGCTGCACCGCGTCGACCGCAGCGCGGAAGCGCGCGACCGCCTGCGCAACCTCTTCGGCAGCGGTCGGCGCGCGGTCCTCGCGCTCCGACTCGGCGACCTTCTGCAGGTCCTGGACGCGACGGTCGGCGAGCTGCGCGAGTAGCTGGACGCGCTGCACATCGTCGAAGGTGAACGAGACCTGCAGGTCCTCGGCCGCCCGCTTCAGGCCGAAGGCGAGATCGCCGGGCAGGCTGCCCGCGGCCGCGACGCCGGCGCCGCCGACCAGAACGAGCGACGCGATACCGACCGCGAGCGCGGGACGGAGGAAGGTCCACGCCGTGCCACGCGGGCGAGGCGCGAGCGCGGTGACCGCCTCGGTCATGAGGCGAGCGCGCAGCTCGCGGCGGAATTCCTCGCGCAGCTTGGGCCGTGGGAGGCGCGGCTCGATCACAGTGCCTCCCGCGACGGGATGAGCTGACGGAGCGCGCCGATGGCGCGGAACTGGATGCCGCGCACGGTCCCCTCGCGCTTGCCGACGATGCGTGCGATCTCCTGAGTCGAGAAACCCTCGAGGAAGCGAAGCACGACGACCTCCTGCTGGAGCGGGGTCAGCTTCGCGAGCGCGGCACGGAGCGCGGAGTTCTCGGCGCGTTCGAGGAGCTGGTCGTCGGGATCGACGATCTGGTCGGGCGTCGGATGCTCGAGCGCGTCCTCGTACGAGACCTGGCGCTTGCCGCGGCGCGCGCGGTCGATCACCGCGTTGCGCGCGATGCGATAGAGCCAGGCGAGGAACGCCTGACGCGGCTCGTATCGTGGCATCGCCTTGAGGGCTCGCATGAACACGTCGCTCGTAAGATCCTCCGCTTCCGCGTCGTCGCGAACTCGGTAGTACACGTACCGGTAGATCGCTTCGACGTGCCTGTCGTAGAGAAGTCCGAACGCCGCAGCTTCGCCCTTGGACGCCCGCACGGCGAGCGCTGCGTCGTCGTCCTGCCCTACTGGGGTAACGGCTCCCTTTCGTGTCGTGTTAGGCGACATCACCACTCACCGTAACGACAGTAAGTACCCCACCAGAGCGTCCAAATCCTCCTTGGAGATACGCTCGCCGAGTCCTCTGGGCATTGAATCCGGGTAGCCGGGGACGACAAATGCGCCCGGGTCCGTCACAGACTGCCGGAGGTACTCAGCCCCCGTCACCCCCGGCCGGCGGGTTTCTGCGACCGTTCCGACATGTTCGAGCGGCGGGCCGACCGGGCGGAAGAAGTTCAGCAGGCTGCCCTCGTGGCAGGACGCGCAATTTAGGTCGCGATAGACCTGCCGACCACGCGCGACCCGGTCGGTCGCCGGTGGCTCGGACGCGCACGACGCGGCGAGGGCGGTCGCCGCGAGAATTGCGACGAGTGCCGCCTTCCGCATCGCTCCACGATGCCACGGTCGTCCTCGACGATCGCCCTGTGCTCCGGAACGTCTCGCTCGAGCTGCCGCCCGGCCTCACGCTGCTGCGCGGTCCGAACGGCTCCGGTAAGACGACGCTGCTACGCGCGATGGCCGGGCTCGTGCCGCTCGCACGCGGGCGACGTCACACGCCGTCGAGCCTTCTCTACGTCGGGCACCGACCGATGCTGCTGCGCGGCCTCTCACCGCGCGCGAACCTCGCCTTCTTTGCCTCATTCCGCGGTCGCACGATCGACACGAACGAGGTGCTGCGCCGCTGGGGCCTGCAGGATGTCGCCGGACTGCCGGTCGAGCGGCTGTCCGCCGGACAGCGCAAGCGCGCGTCTCTCGCGCGCATCGATCTTGAGACCGAGAACGTCGTGCTGCTCGACGAGCCGTTCGCCGATCTCGATAGCGACGGCGTCGTGCTCCTGCGCGCGGCGCTCATGTCCGCGCTCGCGCGTGACCAGAGCGTTCTGCTCGCCACGCATTTTCATGAGGAGCTCGATCGCGATGCGAAGCAGCGGTTCGTCCTCGGCGACGGCGAGCTGCGCGCCATATGAGCGCGCCGCAGCGCGCGCTGCTCATCGCGGCGCGCGAGCTCTTCGCGGAGCGCGCGCATCCTGACGGCCTCGCCGCCGCGCTCACGTTCACGGGGATGCTCGTGCTCCTCGAAAGCCTCGCGTTCGGACCGGGCCGCGCGCGTGAGCCCGACGTCGCGAGCGGGGTGTTCTGGATCGCGATCCTCTTCGCGGCGATGCTCATGACGCAGCGGTCGTTCGACCGCGAGCTCGAGGACGACGCGATCGATGCGGTCATTGCCCTGCCCGGCGGACGCGACGCATTGTTCGCGGGGAAGGCGTTCGCGCTCGGCCTACTCATGGTCATCGTTGGCGTCGCCGGTGGCGCGCTCTCGATCTTCCTCCTTGACCTCGAGATCGCACTCCCGGGGCATCTCGCGTTCGTCGTGCTGCTCGGCCTCGTCGCGCTCGCGCCGGTGATCGTCGTGAACAATGTCGTCGCGCTGCGCGTGCGCGCGCGCGTTGCCGTCGTGCCGATCCTCTCGTTTCCGATGCTCGTCCCGCAGCTGATCGCCGCGAGCCAGGGCAGCGCGGCCGCGCTCGCGGGTGACGCGGCGGTCGCGCTCTCATGGGGCGCGCTGCTCGCGGCGTTCGCGTTTGTGTACGCGGTGCTCGGACTTACCATCGTTCCGGCAGCCATAGAGTGATCGAGACCACCGCTTCGCCGTTCCCGCAACTGCGGCTTCGTCCCTGGCTTGGCATCGTCGCCACAGCGCTCTCGCTCCTCGCCATGTGGATGGGGCTCGTGTGGGCGCCGACCGATGCCGTGCAGGGCGACGTGTATCGCGTCATCTACGTGCACGTCCCGACGGCGTGGCTGGCGTACCTTGCGTTCGTCGTCGTGTTCCTCGCGTCGATCGGCTGGCTCTGGTCGCGCCGTCCGTGGTTCGACGCGCTCGCGGTCGCGTCGGCGGAGATCGGCGTGCTCTTCACCGGCCTGTTCATCGTCGCAGGGTCGATCTGGGCGAAGCCGACGTGGGGCGTGTGGTGGACGTGGGATCCGCGCCTTGTCACGACCGCGGTGATGTTCGTGATGTACGTCGGCTACCTGCTGCTGCGGGGCCTCTCGACAGACTTCGAACGCCGGGCGACTCGCGCCGCGGTCGTCGGCGTCATCGCCGTCGTGGACATCCCGATCGTCCATCTTTCAGTGCTCTGGATGAACTCGGTGCATCAGCTGCCCACGGTGGCGCGTATCGGCGCGGGCCCCGCCCTCGACGCATCGATGGGACTCACCCTTGGAGTGTCTGTGCTCGCGTTCACGTTCGTGTATGTCGCGCTCCTCGTCGAGCGCATCGACATCGAGCGTCATCGGCAAGCGCGCGTCCTCGAGACGAGGCGGTAGTGGAGAACCTTGGGTTCATCGTCGCCGCGTACACGGTGGTGTGGGGCGGCATCGCGCTGTACGCCCTGAGCCTGGCTCGGCGCCGTGGCGGAGATTAGGGCCGGCGCGTCCGGCATCGCGCCGCGTCGCATCCTGATCCTCCTCGCGCTCGCTGCGGCCGTGCTCGTCGCGTTCGTCGCCGTGCAGAACCTCGCGTCGAACGCCGTCTACTACCTGACGCCGACCGAAGCGAAGGAGCATCACGTCGGACCAGGGACACCGGTGCGCCTCGGCGGTCTGGTCCTTCCCGGCACGCTGCAGTACGACGCCCAGTCGCGCACGCTCGTGTTCGCGATCGGCGACGGCACGACGAACATCGCCGTCGTCGGAAACGGCGCGCCACCCGCGCTCCTTCGTGAGGGAGCGGGCGCGGTCGTCGAGGGCTCGTTCGCGGAGGACGGCACCTTCCGCGCGACGAGCGTCATCGCGAAACACGACGAGCGCTACGCGCCGCCGAGCCCGGGCAAGACACCCGAGCACCAGACGTCGCAATGAGACGAGCGACGAGCGGCTTCGCCGCGAGGAAGCGAGACCACCTCGCGAGTGACAACGAGCGGTTGAATTGATCACCTGGGCTGACCTCGGCAGTGCTGCGCTGCGCGCCGCGTTGCCGCTCGCCATCTGGGGCAGCGGCGCGGCCGCGTACGCCGCCGCGAAGCGCGACGGTCGCGCGCTCGCCTCGTCGCGCTGGGCTGCCCTCCTCGTGCTCGTGCTCGTGGGGCTCGCGATCTTCGCGATGGAAGGCGCGCTCGTCACCCACGACTTCTCTATCCAGTACGTCGCGCAGAACAACGCGCGCGAGACGCCGCTCTTCTTCACCGTCATCAGCCTCTGGGCCGCGCTCGAGGGGAGCATCCTCCTCTGGACGCTCATCCTCGCCGGCGCGACGGCGTACGTCGCATGGCGCGGTGCGCGCGAGCTTCCGCGCCTGTCGACCGTCGCGCTCGCGGTGCTGCTCGGCATGGTCGCGTTCTTCTGTCTATTGATCACTACACCAGCGGCCGATCCATTTGTTCGCATAGATCCTGTTGCGGACGGTTCGGGACCAAACCCTCTCTTGCAGAACCACCCGCTGATGGCACTCCACCCGCCGCTGCTCTATCTCGGATACGTCCTGTTCAGCGTGCCGTTCGCGTACGCGATCGCGTCGCTCATCCTCGGCGAGGGCGGTGATCGCTGGCTCGTCGCGACGCGGCGTTTCGCCCTCGTCTCATGGGGACTGCTTGGCGTCGGGATCGTCGCGGGTTCGTGGTGGTCATACGCGGTGCTCGGCTGGGGCGGTTACTGGGCCTGGGATCCCGTCGAGAACGCGGCGATCATGCCGTGGCTCGTCGCGACCGCGTACTTGCACTCGGTGATGGTCGAGGAGAAGCGCCGCCTGCTTCGCACCTGGAATCTGTCGCTCGTCATCACGACGTTCGCGCTCACGATCCTCGGGACGTTCCTCACGCGAAGCGGGGTCGTGAACTCCGTGCACGCGTTCACTCAGAGCGCGCTTGGTCCGATGCTCCTCGGCTACCTCGTCGCGATCGTCGTGCTCTCCGTCGGCCTTCTGCTGTGGCGGATGCCGCGACTCGCCGATGTGGGCGGGATCGGCGCGCCGCTCTCGCGCGAGGCCGTGTTCCTCTTCCAGAACGTCGTCTTCGTCGCGGCGACCCTGACGGTCCTGCTCGGCACGCTCTACCCGCTCATCGCCGAAGCGATCTCCGGCGCGCAGCTCTCGATCGGCCGACCGTACTTCGATCGCGTCGAGGTGCCGCTCGCGCTCGCGCTCCTCTTCCTCATGGGCATCGGCCCGCAGCTACCGTGGCACGGCGCTTCGCGCGCCACGCTCGAGCGGCAATTCACCACACCGGTGCTCGCGGCCGCCGCCGCGGCAGTGCTCGCGGTGATGGTCGGCGTCGGCGGCGCCTTTCCTGTGCTGACGTACGCGCTCGCCGCGTTCGTCGCGGCGACGGTGGCGCAGGAGTTCGCGCGCGG
>VBJD01000112.1 GCA_005887995.1 Chloroflexota bacterium | reverse complement strand
CTGCAGGCGGCCATCGTCGGGGCGCAGGCGGCGGGCCCGAGCATCGGCGGCGCCCTCGTGACGCTTCTCAGCGCGCCGATGGCGATCGTGGTCGACGCCGCCTCGTTCCTCATCTCTGGATCGCTCATCGCCTCAGCCAACGCACGCGACCAGGTCCAGCGCGAGCCGCAGCCGAAGATGACATCGCTGCGAACCGAACTTCGCCAAGCTGCAAGGTACCTGCTCTCCGACCCATACCTGCGGCCGCTCCTCGTCGGGCACGCTCTTGCGAACCTCGCTTTGGGTCTTCTGTGGGCGATCGTGATCGTCTACGCGGTGCGAGTGCTCGGGCTGATGCCGGGCACCCTCGGCGTCATTCTCTCGCTCGGACAAGTCGGCGGAGTGATTGGCGCGGCGTTCGCCCACAGGATCGCTGAGCGCGCCGGGGTGGGGCGCGTTGTCGTCGCGTCCTTCTTCCTGTTCGGCCCGGCGACCCTCCTGATGGCCACCGCCACCGGACAGACCGCGATCGTGTTCGTCACCGTGGGCTGGACCCTCGAGAGTCTCGCTCGCTCGCTCTATGGCGTGTCAGCGACGAGCGTCAGGCAAGCACTTGTACCGGACCGGCTGCAAGGACGCGTTATCGGCCTGACCACAACCGCCGGGACCGGCGCATTCCCGCTCGGAACCCTCCTCGGGGGCGCACTAGCAGAAGCATTCGGCCTGCGCGAAGCGATGTTCTTCGCTGCCAGCGTCGCGGTGCTGCCGTTCATCGCCGTGGCGGCGTCGCCTATCCGAACTCTCCGCGACTCGTGGACCGCGAACTCATGATTGAGATATCAACCATCACCGCGGCGGTCGGCACACAGTGAACGCCGCCGCCTCAATCACCATCACGCCAGTCCGCGTTGCCGACCTGCTCGCCGAGGGCGAGCGGATGCCGGTTTACGTGCACGTCATCGACCATCCCGATGCGCGCGTGCTCGTCGACACCGGCCTGACGGAGCTGCATCCAGCGGTGGCCGACCTCGATCCCCGCCTCCGTCCCTTGAGCATGCAGGACTTCGACCTCGCCGGCATCGACATCGTGGTCAACACGCACCTGCACTTCGACCACTGCGGCGGCAACCACCTCTTCGCCGGCAGGCCGATCTACGTCCAGCGTCGGGAACTCGACGACGCGCGCAGCGAGGACGACTACACCATTCGCGAGTGGGTCGAGGCGCCCGGCGTGCGGTACGTGCCGGTCGACGGCGAACTCGAGCTGCTTCCCGGGCTCCGGCTCGTCCCGGCGCCGGGCCACACACGCGGCATGCAGGTGGTCGTCGTCGAGACTGGTGGGCGTCCGCTGGTCGTCGGCGGCGACGTGGCGGTTTGGTTCGGCGAGCTCGACGAGCCGAAGACCGAAGGCCAGCTGCGGGTGAGCGCGCTCGACCCCGAGCTGGTCTGGCTCGCGCACGAGCACGAGCCGTGGCGACCCCGCGCCGTCTAAGGCACGACGAAACTCCGCGAGGGTCCGATCTGACCGTATTCGAAAGGCGGACGCTATCGTCCGGCCGTCTCGCGAGCGCGGGCACGACTCGGGCCGGGTCGCGTGGTTCTCCATCGTGCGCTCATCCTCGTCGGACTCGCCGAGCACGGTCCTGTGGGTGGCGATGAACGTAACGCGGATCTCCGCGTCGCTGGCGATGCGATGCGCTAGCGGGTCGAGCACGTTCGCGTCGTTCGTCCGGACGCGTCCCGCGCGAGATCGGCGCGGCACTCGCCAAGCACGAGGGCCCGGGGTCATGCGGAATGGCGAGCGCGACCCCAGTGGCACGAGCACGACCTCGTCGAGGTATCCGAGCACCGGGACTAAGTCGGGGATGAGGTCGATCGGACTGAGCGCGTACCCGACGATCGCTCCTGCGAACGTATTCGCGTACCAAGACGTGCGCGGGAGGTGGCAGGCGAAGTAGAGCGTGAGCGTCTCCCGCTTGAGTTGTCGCGCGCACCCGTTAGTGCCGGACGCCCGTCCGTGCCGATGCGACGCGGCATCCCTTGTCGCACAGCTCAGCAGCGGAATCATTCGCAATGTCGTGCCGTGCAGAAGTGCTATTGCCTCTCTACGACGATCCCGCCGAGTGTTCGATATTCCGGGTCACGACCAGCGCGCGTGCGCGATCTTCATCGATTCGAACACAGGACGAGCAAGTTCTGCGTCGCTCGCGTTTGCCACGCCCGAGCGACGCCGAGATCCTGCGCGATTCTCACGGCTGCGAGCCGTTGCTCATCAGGCGCGCGCTCGGCCCGCTGCAGTTCGGACTAGAACGCTACAAGCTGCTCGGTAGTCCGCATCGATCAGTCACGCACGTCGTCGAGCGCGACGTCGTAGCGCGCTTCAGATGGTTCCGCAGCACGTTGCGGCCGTGCACGTCCGGCATCGAACTGGTCAAGTAGTCGATCGCACTAAATCTCAACTTCTCCTGCACCCGCGGGATCCAGCGGCAAGGCCGGGGCGACTAGCGCCGGCGCGCCGCGCTCGGCTGCGCGAGGTACCAGACCGCGTTCGCGCTGGATTCGGCGGCGGCGGCACGATGGCTGGATTCCTGTACGACGCCGACCCGCTCCTGCCCTTCACCGCGACCGCGGCGCTTGCACTTCCAGTTGCGACCGTGGTCGCGATCGTCGTCGGCCGCAAACCGCCTTGAGCCGTCGCCCAAGAAGAAGGCGAGGGCGGAGCTTGATGCCCCGCCCTCTGAACCTTCGCGCCGACCGCTTACGTTGTCAGACGCGCTTCTATCCCATGCGCGTTATGAGGAGCCGCAAATCGCGTATGCGGTGACTTGGACGTTGCCCATACCTTGGACGAAGACGATCCCCTGCGCCTCCCAGGTGGTCGGATTCGGGGTGATCGTGACCGGCCTTGAGAAGAAGACAGCTCCTTTAGCGGCTGAGCTCTGAGTGATCTCTGCTCCGCCACTTAGGAGTTTGGTGCCGGCGGGACAGGTCGCGGTCGAGATGCCAGTCAGTGTGCCAACTGGAGCGTTGCCACCCGCTGTCACCGCCGTTCCAACCACTACGGTCGTGCTGCCGATGACGCCGCTCGCGCCGGTAGGTCCGGTCGCACCGGCGGGGCCCGGCGCACCCATCGCACCGGTTGCGCCTTGCGCACCAGTCGCGCCATTCGCACCGGTCGCACCATTCGCGCCGGTCGGCCCCTGAGCACCAGTTGCTCCCGTGGCGCCGGTCGCTCCCGTCGGGCCGGTGGGACCGGTCTGATTCCAGTTCAGCGCTTTCTCGGTGCCACTACAGATCTGACCGAGTCCGGTGTCGATGACCCGCAGCGCACCGCTGGTCGAGTAGCAACCGTGGATGACGCCCGCGACGTCGGGAATGGTCGCGTACGCGATACCACCGAGCGCTAACAGTCCTCCGACAGTGAGCAGCAACGAACGACCGCCGAGGCGACGAAGCCCTTTCATCGCGAACTCCCCCTGGATTACTGAGAACCTGCGCGGAGGGGTTTCCCCTATCCGGCCCCGGAGCAGGCCACTGACCAAGTCATCCCTTCCTGGCGAGCCGGGCGAACGTAGAGCCTTTGGAGCTGCGGCGATTGTTCCTCAATGTTTTTGTCACGTCTTTGTAATGGCAATCGGTATCTCGGCTGCAACGGGGTAACGACAGACAACCGAGCGGGTGGGTGAAAAAAATGCAAGCGACCAAGGGACGTTCGCGGCTGCGATCACGCGTATCCGGCTGGCGGCTCTCGGCTTTCGTTCTCGCTTACCTATTGCTCTTCGGTACCTCAGCCAGGGCGGACACCGATTTCAACACGACGGCGGCGTTCACGTTCAGCGGTAGCAATACGTGCCTGGTTCCGGCGGAGGACTTCGTCGGGACCGGCGGTCTGCACGTCATCGTGAGCTCGAACCTTTCGATGGGCGGCATGGTCCAGTCGCATCTCAAGGCGAACTTTCAGGGCATGAAGGCCACCGCCGTCATCGGCGGCAAGAAATACCAAGTCCCCGAGTCGGAGACCAACTCGTATGAGTTCGACACCCCGGACCTCGCCCCGTTTCACACGACGTTCGAGTTCATGGTGCAGTTCATCCGCTTCGGCGACGACGGCACGTACATCTTCGGTGACGATTTCTTTGAACACTTCCTGGCTCACGCAACCGTCAACGCGAACGGCGTCGTGACAGTCGACGACCTCACCGACGACACGCGCTGCCATTAGCCATCCGTCTTGTCGTGCGCCGCGCTCGCTCGCCCAGTGGAAAATCCTCCGGGCCAAGGCCCGCGGCAATGTCCTTGGGTGGGCTACCGCGACGACACTGTCCCCGACGAAGTCGTCACCTTTGGTGATCTCAGACGTCATTCGTCGAAAGAAAGTGCGAGAGCTCGGTTCGCGAGCGGACCCCGACCTTCGCGTAGATGTTCGCCAAGTGGTACTCGATCGTCTTAGGGCTGACGAAGAGCGCTCCGGCAGCCTGCTTGTTCGTCGCACCCTTCCGGACCAGTGCCGCCACCTGCAGTTCATGCGGCGTTAGGAGCGCGACGATGTCGTCGGCGGAAATTCGCTTCCCGCCCGTCGCGGCGAGCTCACGCCTTGCCCGCTCCGCCCACGACGCTGCGCCGAGCCGCTCGAATCCACCGAGTGCGGCGGCAAGCAGACGGCGCGCTTCTGCCCGTCGCCGCGACCGTCGTAAACGCTCGCCATACGCGAGCTCGGTCCGAGCGCGCTCAAAAGGAGTCCGCGCGCGTGCGTGAAGCTCGAGCGCGCGCTCGAAGTGAGGCTCGAACTCCGGCGATCGACTCACCAGCCCACGGCAACGTGATGCGGCGGCGATAGCCGTCGGCCGTCGCGTCTGTTCGGCGACGACGGCGTACTCATCGAGGAGGCGCAGGGCCTCCTTTCGGTTACCAACGCGCACGTGCGCCTCGACGAGGTCCGGGATCCAGTCGACGACGCGCGAGGCCAGCGAGTTCCATTCGACACCGACACTGTTGGCGGCGTCGATCAGCGCCTGCGGGCGATCGAGTCCGAGCTCGAGCACGGCCATCGCCTGCAGCGCGTATGCCCGGACGAAGGGAGTCCCGCTCGCGAGTGCGAGCGCTTCGTCGACGTGCGCGCGGCACCGGTCGGCGAGCCCCCGGCGCGCCTCGACGCTAGCCAACGTCGTGAGACAGGACGCGACCTGCAGATCCTGGCCGGCGAGTCTCGCCAGGCGAAGCGCCTCCGTCGATTTGGCCGAGGCGCTCGCCAAACGGCCAGTGCGGACATCCACCGCGGCGAGCGTGTCGAGCGCGACGGGCAGGAACGTCTTGGCCCGGTCTCGCCCGACTGACACCAGGTGTTCAAGGAGCCCGCGTGCGGTGGCGTACTCCTCGAACCAGAAGAAGTTCGCCGCCGCGCGGAACAGCGCCTCGTAGTCTCCGCCGCGTCCTCGTTGGACAGAGCTAACAGCCTTCCGCATGAACCGTTCTGCGGCCTTCGTGTCGCCGCGAACAGTGAGCAGGTTCGCGAGCGTCAGAAGCGACATCGGGGCTGGTCTCGCGCGCGCGCGACGCGAGGCGTCGATGCTGCGGCGCGCGAGCACCTCGGCGAGCTCGTCGTCTTCACCCTGGACGAGGTATGCCGCCTCAGCCAGCATCGCTGCCGCGAGCGTCCGGTCATCCCTCTCGACGCGTGCGGCTTCCGTGAGCAGGCGCTCGTGCGCACCGAGCCCGTCGCTCCACATCTCGATGCGGGCCCCTAGGAGCTCGATCTTCCCCCGAGTGCGCGCGTCCGGGTGGTGCTGGCGCGCCTCCTCGAGCAGGGTCAGGGCGCGCTCGGTATCGCCCTCAGTAAGCGCGACCTCGGCCGCGGAAAAGGAGGATGCCGCGCCTGGGCTCATCCGCGCGAATCCTAGCCGCCATCCCTAGGGAATTCCCTAGTAGCGGCGGCGGCTCCTCTTGCTACCGTTTGCACTGGCACGGGGAGGGGCAGGCGTGAAGTTTGGCCACGCCCATGGGTGGCTCACGCGCTTGGCGGTCATCGTCGTGGCTGGCGCGGCGACCGTCGTCGGCGGCTCCGGTTCGGCCCGCGGCAACAGTTTGGCGGCGGCCGCGGAGCCCGAGTACACGCTCACCGACTTGGGCGCGGTCACGGCGCAGCCGCGTAGCGAAGCGAAGGCGATCAACAACAAGGGCATCGTCGTCGGCGATTCCTTCAACAGCACCGGACCGGACTCGGCGATCGTGTGGCGGCCCGGCGCGACCGGCAGCTACTCGTCGACAGCGCTGCCGAACCTCGCCGGCGGCAGCATCGCCAACGACGTCAACGACAAGGGCGCGATCGTTGGGGTCTCCGGCCAGACGATCCCTCAGGGGGAGCGTGCGGTCATCTGGGACGCCACCGGCGTCCACGATCTCAACGTCACTGTCCCCGCCGGCTCGCCGGGTAGCGTCGCGAGGGGAATCAACGCCAAAGGTCAGATCGTCGGTGACATCGGTGGCGCCGGAGGCGGTGGCTTCCAGTGGGACGCGGGAACGGTCACGCCTCTCGGCCAGTCCCTCTTTCCGACGGCGATCAACGCTGCCGGAGAGATCGTTGGCCGGCACGAGACCCTGTGCTGTTCCTTCGCGTTCCACGTGTTGTTCGCGGGCGCGGTCCCGGTCGACCTACCCACGTTTGGCCCGAGCAGCCCGACGGGCGCGTTAGATGCCAACGACTCGGGCGACATCGTCGGTGCCTCCGGCAGGCGGCATGGGACGCCACCCTTCGCCTATTTCGTCCCGACGGCCGCGTTCTGGCACGGCGACGCGATCACGAACCTCGGGACACTCGCCGGGTGCGACTGCGAGAGCTCAGCGCTCGCGATCAACAACGCGGGCACGATCGTCGGCTATTCGGACGGACCCGACAGCGACCCCTACTTCCACGCGGTGATCTGGAAGAACAGCTCGATCCACGACCTGAACGACCTCATTCCAGCGAATTCGGGGTTGCTGCTGGAGCGCGCGTCGGGCATCAACGACAAGGGGCAGATCGTAGGGACCGGCTACCGCCTGCCGGTCACGGGCGACCCACGGTTCGACGAAGAGCACGCCTATCTGCTCGTGCCCGCCGGATGCGATCCGATCGACGAGGCCGCTCTCGCCGACCCGGCGAGCATCGACTCGCTCCCGGACCGGGACGGCGACGCGATCCCAGACTGCTGGGAGGAGCACGGCGCGTCGATCCGTGCGAGTGACGGGACGGTCGTGACGTATCCGATCCCCGGCGCCGATCCCGACCGCGCGGACGTCTACGTCGAGGTCGACTGGATGACCGGGCACCGGCCGCAAGTCGGGTCGCTGCCGGACGTGGTGGCGGCGTTCAGCGTCGACGGCGGGATCACGCTCCACGCGCGGCCCGATGAGGAGGTCCCGGACATTCCATTCATCCTCTTTCGGCCCGGCACGCGAGGGTCCGGCGCGCAAGACGACTTCTGGGATCTCAAGGTCGGTGACGGTGCGGCGTGCCACGGCTACTTCGGAACCGTCGCGGAGCGGAGCGATCCGCACTGCGGCGCGCTGCTTGCCGCCAAACGGCTGTTCACGCGTTACGCGATCTTCGGTGACCACCAATTCGACTCTCCCGGCTCGTCTGGTGTGTCCGAGATCTACGGCAACTTCGGTGGCAACGACCTGATGGTCACGCTCGGCGGGTGGTCCGCGTCGAGCATCCTCTTGGCCGGCGGCCAGGAGGCGGCCGAGGCAGGGACGTTCATGCACGAGCTCGGGCACACGCTCGGCCTGGATCACGGCGGCGACGAGGCTCGTAACTGCAAGCCGAACTATCCGAGCGTAATGAACTACCTCTTCCAGTTCCCGTATCCACACGGCGATCCGAACCGCCCGCTCGACTATTCGCATGGCGCGCGCCCGAGCCTCAACGAGGCCGGCCTCGCCGAGTCGCTCGGCCTCGGCGGCGTCCGCGGCGGGATCGCGGTATTCGGCAATCACGGCATCCCCTGGACGGAGCCGGCGGACGGCGCGATCGACTGGAACGAGGACGGAACGATCGGCAACTCGAGCGCGGACATCAATCGTGTGGACACGATCGGTGACTGCGCGTACCCGTTCGAGGCGGTCGACGGCAGCGTGATCAGCGCCAGCTTCGGAGCGCTCCTCTCACCGACCTCGGTGCCTGCGCCGAGTGCGTTCTCGATCCTCGTGAACGGGATGTCGAACCAGCAGCCAAGACATGTCGCCGTGTACTGGAATTTCGTCTACGTGAGCCTCGACCGGCCGGTTGCCGCGACCGACAGCGTCACCTGGGGATACACGCGGCCGGCGCAGAATCCACTCACCCTCCTCAATGGCACGGTTCGGACATCGTGGAGCTCACGCACCCTCGTCAACCGGACCGGCGTTCGCGAGACGCTCGACGACTACAACGACTGGGGGCATCTCGTCTTCCGCTTTCGCGACGGCCCGGGGTTCGCGAGCGGTGCCGGCCAGCTCGCACACCCCGACGTGCCCGACATGACTGTGGACGAGGTCGCCGCGACGGCCGGCGCGTTCCCGCGGCCGGACGCAACCGCGCCGGACACCACGGCGATGCTGTCGCCCGCGCCGAACGCGGCGGGCTGGAACCAGGGCATGGTTACCGTCGCGCTCGGCTCGATGGACGAGCCAAGTGGCTCGGGTGTGCGGGAGATCGTCTACCGGCTTGGCTCGAACGCGCCGGTAACCGTCGCTGGCGACTCCGCCTCGGTCGAGGTGAGCGCGGAGGGGACCAGCGTGCTTGCGTTCTACGCGCGCGACAACGCCGGCAACGCCGAGACGGAGCACACGATCACGGTCCGGATCGACAATCACGCTCCGAACATCGCGTGCGGCGCGGCTGACAGCGCGTGGCATGCCGCGAACGTGAGTATCGCTTGCGCCGCGGCGGACTCGCTGTCCGGCCTCGCCCAGCCCACGGACGCCACGTTGACGCTCGCGACCTCGGTCAGAGACGGGGTCGAGACAGCGGACGCGTCGACCGGAACACATGCGGTGTGCGACGTCGCGGGCAACTGCGCGACTGCCGGACCGGTGCGGGGGAACCGCGTGGACCGGAAGTCTCCGACGATCACCGTGAGCGTGCCGTTCGACGATGCGACGTACGTCCTGAACGAGGTCGCCCGGGTCGCTTACACCTGCGACGACGGTGGCTCGGGCATCGCTTCGTGCGCCGGCTCGTCCGCAAGGGGCGCACCGCTCGATACCTCCCGCATCGGCGTCGCTACGTTCTCCGTCGTGGCCACCGACGCCGTCGGTAACCGCACCACCCAGGCTGCCGCCTACCTTGTCGGCTACCGGATCTGTCCACTCTTCGATCTCGATCAGAGCAAGAAAGCCGGGAGCACCGTCCCGGTCAGGCTGCAGCTCTGCGATGCGGCGGGGGCGAACGCGTCCTCTTTGGCTATCGCGGTGACCGCGCTCGCTGTCGACGGGGGGGCGCCCGCCGACAGCGGCACTGCGAATCCTGGAAATACGTTCCGCTTCGAAGCCGACCTCGGCGGATCGGGAGGCTACGTCTACAACCTCAGCACCAGGGGACTGGCACCCGGCAGACATACCCTCACGCTCCAGGCCGCGGGGGACGCGATGATCCACCGCATTGACTTCCTCCTCAGGTGAGATCGCTGCTCGAGCCGAAAATGCCCGGCCAGCGAGGGAGGCTTGAGTAGGCGCGAAATTTTGGCCGTACCCCGAGAGCCGCAAGAGGCCTTTGTGGACTCGCGTCGGATAGAGTCGTGCGTTCCTAAGCGATCAATGCCACGAGGTTGAGTAGTCCTCATGGGCCTCGACGCGGAGTCCGCCGGCGTTATGGCTAGCTCAGCTAGCGCACTGCCTCTTCGATTGGTTCGACGTCAGTTCCCGTCACCCGAACGATCCGCGTCTCCACCAGGGTGATCGGCTGAAGCCGTAACGCGCGCCCGCGGTCGGAGCTCGCGATCCAGTTCCACAGTGTCTTACCGGGATACATGAGGACGTCGATCACGCGCTGGATCACTATGGCCGACGCGTCGGTGACGCGCGCGAATAGACGCACGGCGTAGACCAGCGTCTCCGCCGCGAACCAGCCTGCGATCCACAGCGCGAGACCTGCGGCGCCGAGCACCAGCAGCGTGCCAGCCGCGACGACGCTCACGCCGAAGTACGCGATCGCGGCAAGACCGAGGAAGCCAATCAGAGCACCGAGCGCGATAACGCCGACGATGCGAAGGACACCGCCGAGAAGGATCGCGAGCGGCGGCAGCGCGCGGCTCACCGCGCGGAGAACGAGCGCGACGAGCAGCATCGCGAGCGCAAGCGCGCCCGCGACGAGGATCCAGGCGAGCCACGGCATCGCGATCGCGCCCCACGCGATGAGGGCCGTGGCCAGCAGCATCAGCGGGATCGGTGCGGTGAGCGCGATGCCGAGCAGCTTGTCCGCGACGTCGGCTGACATGAACGTCGGGACGATCACCGACGCGCGCCAGAGTGCGAGGAACAGCGCGAGGAGCAGGAAGGACACGGCGAGACCCGCGGCGATGCGCGTGAGCCAGCGTCGCGGTCCCGCGTCGAGGTCGTCCCAGGGCCCGAGGTGCGTCATGCCGATGAGGTCGAAGAAGACCAAACCGAGCATGAGCGCACCGACGAACGACGCGATCGCGTACGCCAGCGTGATCTCGCGGAACCAGTCGGGCAAGAACGCGACGGGGGCGCCGATCGCCTTCTCGTGGCTCGCGATCGAGAGGGCGGCGTCCGCGTACAGGAAGAGACAGAGACCAACGAAGAAGAGAAACCCGCCGATGATGCGCCACCCCGCCCAGCGGTTCGACCGTCCGCGCAGCTCGGCGGCGGCCGACCGCACCTGCGACGCAAGCCGTTCGCTTCCGTTCTCGGCGTGCGTCGCGGCCTGGTCGACGAGCGGGCTCACCAGACCAACGATCGCGTCGGTGATCTGCGCCACCGGCCAGCGCGGTGCGTGCGTCGCCGTCGCGAAAAGCGCGACGATCGCGCGGCCCAAGTTGCGCGCGGGCCGATCGAGCACCGGGCCGAGATAGCCGCGGAGACCGCGAACGAAGCGGTTCGGCGCCGAGGGAGTCACGCGGCGGAACGCGGGGTCGACATCGGTGCGCGTGAACTGCGCCGGAACGCGAAGCACTCCAGCGAGCGCGCCGACGAGGTTTCGCGCCGGGTTGCCCAAGAAGGTCACGAGGACGAGCGCGAGCAGTACCAGCAGCCAGCGATCGAGGAATGGCTGCAACAGGTCAAGGACCTCGGTCATCGCACGGCTCCCTTCAGCTGCTCGGCGAGCTTGTCGGGCGTCGTCGCGGCCCACGCCAGAAAGACGGGAGCGCGAGCGCCGAGTGATCTGAACATCGCGTCCCAGTCCTTCTGTCCTCTGCCCTGATCGTTCGCGTCATCGCGGTGATAGAGAGCGACCACGACCTCGCTCTGCGCGAGATCGGGCCGCACCGGATTGCCAATGGTGTCGGTCATGTCGGAGAAGACGAGCAGCCTGTGGCTGCCGGGGTTCGCCGCGAACACGCCGGATGCGACGGCGAGGCTCCCAAAGATGTCGGTGCCTACCGGGTCCTGCGCCGGCGCAGCACCGCGGATCGCGGCGGAGGTCGCGCTGATGAACGTCGTGACGTTGCGCTGATCCTCGTCGCTCGCGCGCTGCTGCAACTCGTGGACCTTGGCGCGCCACGCCCGTGCCGCATCGTTGAACGACTGCACGTTCGCCGCGTACTCGTTGCACTCGAGCTTGTTCACCGGTGGCTTCGGCGGTGTCGGCGCGACGGGCAGCTCCGGAGTTGAGGCGCGCTTCACCTGGCTGAACGGCAGGAAGATCTCACTCGTGTCGTTCGAGTTGTGGCTGATCCAGGCGCCAACGACGGCATCGCCCGCGCGAAGATCGAGCTTCGGGAGCGCGGCGGCCACCGTCTCGAGCGCCGTGCGCGGCAGCTGTGGCCACGGGTACGAGGCCGATCGCTTGGAGTCTCCGGTGTAGGCGCGATCGATGAGCACGGCGTAGGTGACGGGCACGACCGTTCGGGCTTCGACCGTGACGGACTCGAGAGCCGCGGGCGGGCAGAACGTGGCGTTCGCGCCGGAGCCGCCGATCGCTCCGCACGCCGCGAAACTGAGCGCCGACGCAAGCGCCGGCGCGAGGACGCGTCGCGCAGAGTTCGCCATACGACTAATACCGAGTATGCGGCGGGTGGATTGCCTCTTTAGCCGATTCTTAATCATGCTTGGCGAGCAACCAAGCCGCCGTTGTCCCTTCTACACTCCGACGCTTCCGCATGTCGGTGGAGGGGAACGATGGCGATGTACCTCTCGCGATTCAGCTACACGCCCGAGACCTGGGCAAGGCTCGTCGCGAACCCAGAAGACCGGCGTAAGGCCGCGCAGTCCTACATCGAATCAGTCGGCGGGAAGCTCCAGGGCTTCTGGTACGCGTTCGGAACTCACGATGGCTACACGCTGTGGGAAGCGCCCGACAACGTGTCGATGGCCGCGGTCGCGCTCGCCATCGCGGGAGGGGGCGCTCTCAGCTTGCTGGAAACGACTGTCCTCTTGACCGTCGACGAGACGCTCGACGCACTCCGAAAAGCGAAGCAGATCCGCTACCGACCGCCGGGCGCGTAACGGCGCGGAGAGCGCTCCGTACTCTCTGTCAGTGCGTGCGCTGTTCGCGGCGGCACTGATCGTTTCGGCAGCGTTCCCGAGTCCGGCGCGCGCCGCGCCCCCGCCTGAGGATCCCGAGCTCGCCGAAGGGCTCCACTGCGTGCAGCCGGTGCAGATCCCACTCGTCGAGAACGTAATGGAGGCGCAGTGGTCGCCGGATGGCCACACGCTCGGGCTCGTCTGGTTCTCGCGCGTTCCGTCGACGCGCACGCCGACGGGATGGGAAGAGGTCGAGATCATCGACTCGCTCGACGTGAAGACCGGTCGGCTTTGGCCAATCGGCGTGGGCGACGAGCTCGACTGGTCGGGCACGGGCAAGTACGCCTCGTACTGGGGTCCCAATGCCGACGAGCTACGGGTCGTCCACGACGATCACGTCGTCGCGCGGCTCGCGCCGACGATCCCACGCGTCCGCTGGGTCGGCGACGGCCTCCTCTTCATCGAGAAGAACCTGCTCAAAGAGTGGCGCGACGGGGCGGTGCACACGGTCGGTCTGTTCGCGCAGAACTTCGTTCCGCGCTATCCGCGCGACGACGTGTACTTCAGCGGCGATGGGACACAGCTCACGATCACTCGATACAGCCGCGACGGCACCATCGAACGCTTTCTAGGGAACACGACGACGGTCGACTTCGAGCCGCTCGATACGAACGATGCGCCGTACATCGAGTGGGCGCCGGCCGGCCACACGCTCCTCGTTCGCGCCACCGATCGCATCGAGGTGCGTGATCCCGACGCGGGCACGCGGGTCATGACCGGCGCGTTCGCGGCGACGGCGGTGCACGAGTGGGCTCCGGACGGCCGCACGCTGCTGCTCGGGAAGGTCTCGCCGACGATGCCCGGCGGCAACGCGTTCGACGGCTTCCGGCCGATCGACGCGCCCTCAACGCCTGCGCTCGCGACACTGCCGAACATCCTCGGCGCGCGCACCTTTACCTACGACGGGAAGTATTTCGCAGGTGTGTCACGAACCTCGGCGCACACGACGCGGCTCGAGGTCTACCGCTGCATCGGCGCGCCGACCGGTGCGCAACCCGCCCCAGATGCGGCCGAGCGCGTCGCCAAGATCAATGAAGGGCCAGGCCGGTTCGTGCGCCCGACCGCAGGAGAGATCTCACAGTTCATCAAGGGCACGCACACCGGAATCGATCTCGCGACGCCGTACGGCTCGCTCATCACCGCGGACGACGACGGGGTCATCACGTTCGTCGAGTGGGTGCCGACTGGCGGCAACCGTGTATGCATCCAGCACCGCGGGGCGCTCGAGACGTGCATGTACCACACGAGCCTGCCGCTGGTGCGCAGCGGCGACCGCGTGGTCCGCGGTCAGCCGATCGCGCTCATCGGGATGACCGGCGTGCTCGCCGAGCGACGCGATGAACCCGGCGAAGAGGTCCGCGACGGCGACGAAGCCGAGCACGACGAGCAGTCGCGGGAAGCCGGCGCGGAACAAGAGGATGTTCGCGACCAAGAACCAATGGCCGACGATCGTCTACGACGTGCCAG
Source organism: Chloroflexota bacterium (assembly GCA_005887995.1). Taxonomy (GTDB): domain Bacteria; phylum Chloroflexota; class Limnocylindria; order P2-11E; family P2-11E; genus CF-39. The sequence continues at coordinate 572 of VBJD01000112.1, read as the reverse complement.
CGCTCAAGCCGGGAACGTACTTCTTCCGGTGCGACTTGCACCCGAACATGAACGGCACGCTCAACGTCCGGGGCTGAGCGGGATCCACGCCGGCCCTCGCGTCGGCAGCGGTCGGCCGTTCGCTCGCGGGTCATCCTCTTTCTTCTCTACACCCGTCTTTCAACCAACCGCTCTTAACTCGCGAGGCGGGGTGGGTCTAGCATTTCGCCGCCTTCCCGGAGGGAGGCCACGGGTTTGGGGAAGGCGTAAGTCGAATCCAACGCCAGCGCAGGGGGGATCCATTGATCAAGAGATTTGTGCTGCTTCTTGTCGTCCTGGTATTCGCAGCGGCGTCGGCCGCTCCCGCAAATGCCGATTCGACGAGCGTCACGATCGCGAAGCACGCGGTCTACGTTTCTCCGGGTCAGATAAATCTCGAGCTGTCGGTCCACTGCACGACTGGGTTCTTCGGCGTACAGGTCCAGGTGACCCAGCCGCATGCGGGCGATGGCACGACGTTCGGGAATGGCTTCGCGAACGGACCCTGTGAAGGCCAGTCGAAGCTTGTCGTCCCGGTCTTCAACAACTTTGGG
>VBJD01000111.1 GCA_005887995.1 Chloroflexota bacterium | reverse complement strand
GGGGATCACGCACATCTTCCGCGGCGAGGACTGGCTTCCCTCGACGCCGAAGCACGTGCTGATCTTCGACGCGTTCGGCTGGACGATGCCGCCGATCGCCCACTTCCCGAACGTGCTCGGCGCCGACAACAAGAAGCTATCGAAGCGTCACGGCGCGACGAAGGTTGAACAGTTCCGCGCCGACGGATATCTGCCGGAGGCGATGATCAATTACCTCGCCCTCATTGGTTGGGCTCCCGGCACCGAGGAAGAGATCTTCTCGATCGACGACCTCGTGCAGAAGTGGCGCATCGAGCAGGTGCAGAAGGCTGGTGGGAAGTTCGACCGCGAGCGCCTCGACTGGTTCAACGGTGTGTGGATCCGCAAGCTCACGGTCGCGCAGCTCATGTCGCGTCTCGACCCGTTCGTCCCCGCGGAGTGGGACCGTGGTCTGCTCGGCAGAGCGATCCCGCTTATCCACGAGCGCATGCGGACGCTCGTCGAGGCGCGCGATCAGATCGCGTTCCTGTTCACCGACGTCGACCCAGACGTGACGCTGCTCGTGCAGGAGAACGATCGCGCGAAGTCGATCCGCGTCCTGGCGAAGGGAGTCACCGCGCTCCGCGCGCTTCCCGCATTCGACACCGCGTCGATCAAGGCCGCGATCGAGGGGATCTCGGCTGAGATCGGCTGGAAACTGAAGCCGGTGACGCTCGTGATCCGCGCGGCGGTCACCGGCAGGCGCGTCGGGCCACCGCTGTACGAGTCGCTCGAGCTGCTCGGTCGCGAGAAGAGCCTCGCGCGCATTGCGCGCGCCGAGGAAGTCCTGGGAGAGGGACCACGAAATGCCTAGCCTCGCTCGCCGCGTCGGACTCGGGCTCGCGGCACGCGGATCGACAGACGACGTCGTCGAGTGGGCACGGCTCGCGCGCGATCGCGGGCTCGAGTCGGTGTGGTTCCACGACTCGTACTTCGAGCGCGACGCGGTGACGTACGCGACCGCCGTCGCGTCGCAGGTCGACGGCATCAAGGTCGGCCTCGGCGCGCTGAATCCCTACACGCGACACCCCGTGCTCCTCGCGATGACGGTCTCCGCGCTCGACGAGATGGCGCCCGAGCGCATCCTCCTCGGTCTCGGATCAGCGCTCCCGCTGCGGCTCGGGCAGATGGGCGTGCCGTACGCGCCGGACGAGGCCGCTGAACGCGTCTCGACCGCGATCGACACGCTGCGCACGCTATGGAAGGGCGAGCGCATGCCGTCCGGGAAGCCGGGGCTGCCGCCGCTCGTGCCGCAGTTCCCGCCGGTGCATCGCGTGCCGATCTACATCGCCGGCTACCGCTCGCCGATGATGGCCCTCGCGGGACAGAAGGCGGACGGCTACCTCGCGCGTCCCGCCGAGTCGATCCCCGGTCTTCGCAAGCTGCTGCGCGTGATGAACAAGTCGGCGAAGGCCGCAGGCCGCGATCCGAAAGACATCGACGTCGCGGGTTACCTGCTCACGCTCGTCGCCGACACGCGGCGCGACGCGCTCAACCGCGCCAAGCGCGAGCCGTTCGTCATCTACATGATGTCGATCCTCTCCGACGTCACGCTGAAACGCGCCGGCTTCGAAACGGCGCTGCGCGATCAGATCGCCGCCGCGTGGCGGAAAGAGGACTTCACCACCGCGGGAAACCTCATCCCCGATGAGCTGCTCGACGCGTTCATCGTCTGCGGCACGCGCCAAGAGGTCGCCAATCGCGCCTCGGAGTACCACGAAGCCGGCATGTCGCTGCCGCTGCTGCAGCCAGTCGTCCAGAACGAGGAGCAGACGATGGCCGTGCTCGATGCGGCCGTTGAGTACGGCACGGCCGCCGCCGGGGGGGTCACATCTCGCACGGCGCTCGGCGAACAGAAGAAGTCCGGTCTCGCGGCGCTGCGCGACCGCCTCGGCGCCTACTACGAGATCGCGCGCCCGTTCTCCTTCACCGCGTCGACCGTCCCCGTCGCCGTCGGCGGCGCACTCGCCGCGGTCGAAGGACTCTTCGACTGGACGCTGTTCCTCGTCGCGCTCGTCGCGAGCGTGCTCCTGCACATCGGCACGAACGTCACGAACGAGATCTACGACGTGCGCAAAGGCGTCGACACGATCGTCTCACCGCGGGCATCGCACGCCATCGTGAAGGGACGCATCGGTGATCGCGAGGCGCAGGTCCTGTCGATCGTCGCGTTCGCGGCGGCGTTCGCGCTCGGCGTGTACCTCGTGTCGGTGCGCGGCTGGCCGATCGTCGCGCTCGGGCTCGCGGGGCTCATCGGTGGTTACACCTATACGGCGCCGCCGTTCCAGTACAAGTTCTCGTCGTTCGGCATCCCGCTCGTGTTCCTGCTCATGGGACCGCTCATGGTCGTCGGCGCCTTCTACGCGATCACCGGTACGTTCCACTGGAGCGCGCTCGCGGTGAGCGTGCCCGTCGGCTTCCTCGTCGCGGCCATCCTCCACGGCAACGAGTGGCGCGACATCAGCGAGGACGCACGCGCCGGCGCGCGGACGTTCTCAGTGCGCGCCGGCCGTGAGGCGGCGCATTGGCTGTACATCTCTCTGGTCGTCGGCGCGTACCTCGCGCTCACAGTGGCCGTCGTCGTCGGGCTGCTGCCGACATGGAGTCTCCTCGCGATGCTCTCGCTCCCACTTCTCGTACGTCAGATCCGCTCCGCCGAGTTCGGCGCGAGCGGACAGCAGCGCGCCATCGCGATGATCGACCTGCAGACGGCGCAGCTGCACGCCGCGTTCGGGTACCTCATGGTCGTCGGCCTTCTCGTCGCCGCGCTCGCGGCGCGCTAACTGATGGTGAAGAGCCGCGTCGACGTCCGCGCGTTGCAGCGACCGCTGCGAGACCGCTACGAGCGCGAGCCCGCGGCCGCGCAGCGCGTGCTGCGCGTTCACAGCGCAGCCAGTGATCTCGCCGACCCACTGCACTGCGCCATCTCGGCGGAGGGCTCCGACGCGACGATCCGATCCGGCGCACATCCAGCCGTCGGTGGCCACGGCGATGTCGCTTGCTCGGGCGACATCCTGCTCACCGCGCTCGCCGCATGCCAGGAGACGACGCTGCGCATGGTCGCCGCGAACATGGGCATCGATCTCACATCGGTCGACGTCACCGCGACCGCCGACTGGGACGCGCGCGGGACGCTCGCGATGCCGGGCGCGCCGATCGGGCTGCGCAACATCCGCTGTCACACCGCGGTCGTCATCGCCGAGGACGAGCGCGGCGAACGAGCCGCGCGACTGCTGCGCAGCGCGGAGAAGTACTGCGTCATCCTCAATACGCTGCGCGACGGCGTGAGCGTCGAGTCGACGTTCGACCTGAAGAGCGCGGCGTCCTGACGAACGCGTGAGACGGGATCCCGTCACCGCGGTCGGACTCGCGGCGGCGTTCGGGCTCTTTGCGCTCACCTTCCGTGGCGATCGCCGGCGCTTCTGGGAGCGCATGACGCTGACGGGGTTCGTGCTCGGCAACATGGCACTCGCGAACGAACGCGAGCTGCGCCGATCGCGGACGCGCCTGCTCGACATCGCCCAGGGCATCGGCTCGGCGGCGCTCCTCTACGGCATCTTCACGTTCGGCGATCAGCTCGCCCGGCGCGTGATGCCCCGCGGCGAGGACGAGATCCGCGACATCTACGCGCTGCGGCAGGCCGCACCGAAGGACGAGATCGCGCTGCGCCTCGCCACGGTCATAGCTCCGGCCGAGGAGCTCTTCTGGCGCGGCTTCGTGCAGCGACGCGTCGGCGGGATCGCGGCGGCCGCGGCGTACGGCGGCGCGCACTTGGTGACGGGGAACGCGACGCTCGTGGGCGCGGCGACGGTCGCCGGGATCTACTGGGGTCTGCTGCGGCGCCTTGGCATGAGCATGCCGGCGCTCATCACGAGCCACATCGCCTGGGACGTCTGGATCTTCCTCCTCGCCCCGACAGAGGGGGCGGAGGAGGAGTCCAGCTCGGAGAGCGCGACCAGCCGCTAGACGCGGTGGTCGCGCGTCGCTCGCTCAGCAGCCCGCTTCGCGCAGCACGCGCAGTGCGGGTCCGGCCACACGAGCCAGACCACGAGCGCGAGCCAACCGGCGAAGAGGCCGATGCTGAAAGCCATATCGGATGTGAGGACAGGCACGGCCATCACTCACGCAATCCGCGGGCCAACCGCCGTGGATAGTACGAATCGGTCACTTACCGACCCCCTCGACGGTCAGAGAGCGCCCGACGTGTCGCACCGTGCCGGGTCGCCGCTCTGATAGCCCGTCATGAACCACTTCTGCCGCTGGGCGGACGTGCCATGGGTGAACGAATCCGGCGTCACGCGACCGCTGGTCTGCTGCTGGATGCGGTCGTCGCCGACCGCCGCCGCCGCATCGAGCGCGTCGGCGATCTCATCCTGCGTCGGCGCCTCGAGGTAGCCGGTCGCCGCGGCGTTCTTCGCCCACACGCCCGCGTAGCAGTCGGCCTGCAGCTCCACACGTACGGACTGGCTCTGCGCGCCGGTCCGCGTGCTCTGGGTCAGGCCGCCGGTGAGGTGCTGCACCCGGTGGCCGTACTCATGCGCGACGACGTAGCCCTGCGCGAACGGCCCCGCGCGCGCGCCGAGCTGCGTGCGGAGATCAGTGAAGAAGCTGATGTCGAGGTACACCTGCTCGTCGTCGGGGCAGTAGAACGGACCCATCGCCGTGACGGCGGTGCCACAGGCCGACTGCGTCGCGCCGCTGAAGAGCACGGTCGTCGCCGGCGTGTACGTCGCACCACGCCGTGGCAGCTCCGCCTTCCAATACGCCTGCACCGAGTCGACGAAGCCGACGATGCGGCAGTCGTCGCGCCGGTTCGCGTCGGCGCCGGTCTGACACTCCGAGGCAGACGGGCCGTTCTGCACGGTGCTCGTGGACGTCGTGTCGATCGCATCGAAGACCGCGCTCGGATCGACGCCGAGGAGCATCGCAGCGAGCAGGATCACGATCGCGGCACCACCGCCGATCACGACGCCACCGCCGACGCCCCGTCGATCCCGCACCTGCGAGGGATCAAGGCGGGCATCCGGATTGAAAGTCACCCGAGACCAAGGCGCATCTCTGATGCCAGCGGGCATCGGCGCGGGCAAGCGAGCGCTGTTAGGCCGCGGTGCTCCGCGCGGCGTCGACCGCATCGCGCAACGAGAACGTCCCGAGATAGATCGCGCGACCGACGATGATCCCGCGAATGCCGCGGTGGCGGAGGCGCGCGATGGCGCGGATGTCGTCGAGCGATCCGATACCGCCCGAGTAGATGACGTCGCCGCCGAACGCGCGCGCGACGGCCTCGAGGCCGGGCAGGTCGATGCCCTGCAGCGTCCCATCGACCGAGACGTTCGTGTAGATGACGATCGCGACGCCCTCGACCGCGAGCCGCTGCATGAGATCGATCGCGCGGATCTCGGTGGTCTCGGTCCAGCCCGTCGTCACGACCATGCCGTGGCGCGCGTCGACGGAGACGGCGAGCCCATCAGCGTGGCGATCCACGAGTCGACCGATGAGCTCGGGATCCTCGATGGCTGCGGTCCCGACGACGATGCGCGAGGCGCCCGCCTCGGCGAAGCGCTCGGCGGTGTCGAAGTCGCGGATCCCGCCGCCCGCCTGGATCTGCACGGTGAAGCGGTTCGCGATCTGGCGGATCGCGTCGATGTTCCCGGGCGTGCCCGTGCGCGCGCCGTCGATGTCGACGATGTGCAGCCATTCCGCACCATCGGAAACGAGGCGTTTCGCCGCCTCGAGCGGCGAAGACGCGACCTCCTCGACCGTGGAGAAGTCGCCGCGCGTCATGCGGACGACGCGTCCCTGATAGATGTCGATCGCGGGATAGACGATCACGGGCCCTCCCGGCCGACCATGTTCGCACGGCCGGGAGGGACTCGTGACCTAGGTCGCTACTGGATCTTCGACGAGGCTGACTTCGCGAGGTCGGTGATCGACTTCAGCAGCTCGTCGCTCGTCTTGGTCTTGTGCGCCGACTGGATCGAGAAGTAGGTGCCGTTCTTCAGGACGACGATGCCGGCCGAGCCGGCCATGCCCTGCGGGACATCGAGCTTGATCGAGAACGCGCTGTCGCCCACGCCGGAGAGAGGAGTCAGCATCGTGGCGGACTTCATCGCGGTGTCGAAGGAGTCCTTCGTCAGGTTCTTCGGACCGAGCGCCACGGTGAGCGTGCCGTTGGCCGATGTCCAGATGCAGGCCGAGACGGTGAAGCCGGTCATCGGGAGCTCGACCTCGGACGGCGGGTTAGTCGTCGTGCCAATGAGTGCCTGCACGTCCGACGTGGTCACGAGGCTCGCGATGGCCGTGCTGACCGACGAGATGCCGGCCGCCGCTGCGCCGCTCGAGCACGTGTTGTTGCTCGCCGCGGCCGCGCCGCTGGCCGACGCAGCGGGCGAGCTCGTCGCGGTCGCTGATGACGGCGACGCGGCGGCGCCGCTCGCGCTAGCCGATGGCGACGCCACGGCACCCGCGGACGCGGACGCCGAGGAGGACGGCGATGCGAGCGCCGAGCTCGAAGGCGAGGCCGACGCTGAGGCGCGTGAGGACGGGCTGGCCGACGACGTTCCTACCGCCGCGGGCGAGCCGCTCGCCCCTGTTTGCGTCCCGGAAGGACCACATGCGATCGCGAGGACCAGAGCCGCGAGGGTGGTCGTGGTGATGATGATGGTTCTCATGGGCCCGAGGTCGCGCAGGGTCCGCGCCACGCGCGGCATATGTGCTGCATCGGTTGCGCAGTTGTTGAACGTCCGAGATGTCGTGTTAGACATGGGCCGTCTTCGGACACGCATGTTCGCTGCTGCGCTCATTGGTTACGGAGCGGTCGGCGTGCTCTTGCTCGCAGGCCTTGCGGTCTCACTGCTGCCCATGACAGCGACGATCGATGCGATCGCACGATCGAGTGACGATGTTCGCTCGACATTGTTGACGACCCAGAACGCATTCGATGACTTCAGCACGAGCCTCGGGGCTGCGCGTCGCTCGGCCGAGCGTGCCGCGGATGCCGCGCGCAGCTCAGCCGCTGCGGCAAAACAGCTCGCCGACGGCATGGCGATCAGCATCTTCGGCGCGCAACCGCTCATCGGACTGTCCTCGGGCTTCCAGCGCCAGAGCACCGACCTGCAGTCCCTTGCCGAGGAGCTCGATCGGCTCGCGGCCTCGCTCGGGACCAACGAGACCGACGTGCGCGCGATCCGCACCGAGATCGCGTCCCTCTCGAGTCGCGTCGCGCTCATCAGCGGTGGCAGTGCGCTGTTGTTACCCGCGCTGTTCTTGCTCATCGCCTGGCTCGCCGTGCCCGCGGTCCTCGGGCTGTGGCTCGGGGTCGCGCTGCTGCGCGCCGCCCCTACGCCTGGTTACGCATGAGGGCGGGTCTCATCAGCGCGGGAGGGCATCGACGACGCGGCGAACGCTCGCCTTGATGCCGTAACGCTCCGCAAGCTCGCTCACGCGCGGCGTCAACTCGCCGCGCGGCAACGCACCATCGACCTTCCCCACTTTGCAATCGAGGACCGGCGCGACGACGGTGCGCGCGGCGTGGATGTAGTCCTTGCCCGCGTGCAGGCGCGCTTTGATCGTTGTCGAGACGTCCTTCGCCGCGAGGATCCCGTCGAGCGATCCGTATTTGGACAGCAGCGTGGATGCGGTCTTCTCGCCGATGCCGCGCACCCCGGGCAGGCCGTCGGAGGGATCGCCGCGGAGGATCGCGTAGTCGAGGTAGCGATCCCCCGGGATGCCGTACTTCGCGTGGATCCAGCGCTGATCGACGTGCGCGAGCTCGGTGACGCCACGGAGCGTGTAGAGCACGGTGATTCGCGGATCGCGCACGAGCGTGAAGAGATCGCGGTCGCCGCTGACGACCTCGATCGGGCCGTCGAACTTCGTCGAGAGCGTCGCGATGACGTCCTCGGCCTCGCACTCCTCCGAGCTCGCGATCGCGACGCCGATCGCACGCATCACCTCCGCGATCATGATCAGCTGCGGCTCGACCTCGTCCGGCGGGCTGTCGTCGGTCGCGACGCGGTGGCTCTTGTATTCCGGGATCAGCGCGACGCGGAACTGCGGCCGCCAGTCACTGCCGAACTCCATCGCGACGACGAGCCGCCCGGGCTTGCGGTCGACGATGAGCCGCGCGATGAAGTTGAGGAATCCGACGACCGCGTTCACGAGCGTGCCGTCATCCGCGTGGACCGGTGGCATCGCGTGATACGCGCGGTACGCAAGGCTCGACGCGTCGATCAGGAGCGTGGGTCGCTTATCGACGCTTTGCGTCTCGAACCTCCCGAAGCGCGACTAGATTCTCGACTTCCGCGTTGTCTTTCGCGCGGCTCGTCGCCCGTTTCATGCGGATCAGCTCGTCCAACGATGCCGCGCGGACGACGAGCCCGTCGCCGAGGTCAAAACGCTCGGCGCCAGCGGCGATCTGGGCGTACGTGAAACGGCCGCTCGGCGTCTCGCCGATGCACTCCAGATCGCCGTGGCGCGTCGTGAAGAGAAAATTCGTGCCGTTCCACAGCGACCGCTCATCGTCGCCGACCGTGACGCCATCAGGGAGATCGCGGCGCTGCGCGCCGAGCTCGGCGAGCGCTCTCGAGAGACGACTCACATTGGCCTTCTCTCGCTCGTAGAGAACGTCGAGATCCGCCGTGAGTGTTGTCGAGCCATGTAGCGCGGCGGCGATCCCGCCGATCACCACGAAGTGGACGTCATGACGAGTGAGCGATGCGATGAT
>VBJD01000035.1 GCA_005887995.1 Chloroflexota bacterium | reverse complement strand
CGATCCTTCTTGTCCTCGTAAACGGCTTCTTCGTCGCGGCGGAGTACGCGTTCGTGCGCGTCCGAGAGACGCAGGTGGACGAGCTCGCCGCGGCTGGCAGCGCGGCTGCGAAGCTGGCGGCGCGCATCGGCGATCGCTTGGACCAGTACATCGCCGCGGCGCAGCTCGGCGTCACGCTCGCTTCGCTCGCGATCGGCTGGATCGGCGAGCCTGCCGTCGCGGAGCTCATCTATCCGGTCTTCGGCTGGCTGCAGGCGATGAACGACGGCCTCTTCCACTTCGTCGCGTTTGGCATCGCCTTCATCGCGATCACCTACCTACACATCGTTATCGGCGAGCTCTCCCCGAAGTACCTCGCGATCCAGCGCGCCCTCCGCGTCGCGCTCATCTGCGCGTATCCGCTCGACCTCTTCTACCGGATCGTTCGGCCCTTCAACTGGCTCGTGTCGATGAGCGCGAACGGCGTCGTGCGAGCGCTCGGCATCCGCCCGCGCGGCTCGCTCGACGTCCACAGCGACGAGGAGCTCAAGATGCTCGTCGCCGCGTCGGCGAAGCAGGGAGTGCTCCAGGAGTCAGAGCGTGTCATCGTCGGCAACGCGCTCGACTTCGCGGACACTGTCGTGCGCCAGGTGATGGTGCCGCGCACCGAGATCGTCGCCGTGCCCGAGGATCTTGACCTCTCAGGTCTCATCGCGATGGCACGGCAGACACGCTTCTCGCGCTTTCCCGTGTACCGCGAAGACCTCGACCACATCGTCGGTGTCGTCCACGTGAAGGACCTCCTCGGGGTCGACCGCACGTCGCGCGCCGTCGCGCACGATCTCATGCGCCGTGTGCCGTTCATCCCTGAGACGCTGCGGCTCGATCAGGCGCTCGCCGAATTCAGGCGCCAGCGTGCCGGTCTCGCGATCGTCATCGACGAGTTCGGCGGGACGGCCGGCCTGGTCACGCTCGAGGATGTGATCGAGCAGCTCGTCGGCGAGGTGCGCGACGAGTTCGAGGCGGGGGAGGTGCAGCGCTTCCGCGAGGAGGGACAGGGCGTGTACCTCGTCGACGGCCTCGTCGCGCTCGACGACCTGCGTGAGCGGCTGGGCCTCAACCTGGTGGACGAGCCGTACGACACCGTCGGTGGCCTGGTCTTCGGGCGCCTTGGCCGCGTCGCTCGCATCGGTGACAGCGTGGACGTCGAGGGATACCGCTTTGCGGTGACGGCCGTCGATGGCCGTCGTGTGTCGCAGGTCCGCGTGCAGCGCGTTCGCGCGCCGCGCCGTGTTTCCACCGTTTAAGTTAAGTCGGCGTTGAATATGTAGGTCCGGTAACGAGCGGCCGCCAGCTTGATGGCACGCGGATTGCCTTTATGTGGCCTCATGATCGAGATCCTCACGTCAGACCCGGCGATCGTGATCTTCGCGGGAGTCGGCCTCGTCGCGACCGGCGTCTCGATCCTTCGCGATGCGCATGCGCAGCACCGCACCGCGCCGCAGCTCAGCGTCGTCGCTGATGACGCTGCGGCCGAGAAGGTCGCGGCTTAGCGGACGAAGATGGAGCGGACGAGCCCGATGAAGTCGGAGAATCGTCCGCTCCAGTAGGCCTGGGCACGGGGGTCAAGCAACACGAAGAGTCCCGTTGCGGCCGCGGTCGCGAGCACTGACGACGCGACGAACGAGATCACGCTGGCGCGCGGACTGAGGCGCCGGTCGTTCACTGCGTTCACTTTAATTCTTCGGGCTCAGCCCGCCTTCGCGGCCCATGCCTCGCCGCCTCGACCCCGCTCGTCGACCTCGCTCCTCGCGCTACGCCTCGCTTCGCTTGGCTAACACGCTCACTGCGTTCGCTGAAGAGGGGCCCCTGCCGCTCGGGCCCCTACCCCCGCGCTCGTCGCTCGCTTGTTATCTGCTCCGCAGCCGTGCGACGAGGTTGTCCAGTCGCGCCCGCGAGATCGTGAGGAACTTCGCGAGATTCTGACGGTCGCCTTCGGGGATGCCCGGCGTGCCGTCGTCCCCGACCGCGCGTGAAAGGTCCGCGAGCGCCTCGTTCAGCTTGCGCGTCGCGGTGATGAGCGCATCGTCGCGGAGTGGCGGGATCGCGGGCTCGGCCTTCTCCGGACGCTCGCCCGGGTTGAGGATCCGCTCGACGCGATCATGTAGCCGCAGCAGCGTGAGCCTGCCGGCGAGCATCTGCTTCGCGAGCGACTTGCGGCGTCGTGCGTTGTCCAGCTTCATGAGCTCGTACGCGGCGGAGAGCGTGTCGTAGCGCTGCGCGACCATCTCGCGGACGTCCTCCGGCGCGTTCGCGAGCCGCAGGCGGTTCTCGATGTACCCCTTGTCCTTGCCGAGCTTCGTCGCGAGCTGGCGGATCGAGTAGCCGAGCTCGCTCGTCATCTTCTTGTAGATCGTCGACTCGTCGAGCGGTGACAGGTCTTCGCGCTGCAGGTTCTCGATGAGCGCGATCTCAAGCGCGGTCGCGTCGTCGAAGCGCTCGACGATCGCGGGGATCGTCTCCTTGCCTGCGACCTTCGAGGCACGCCAGCGGCGCTCTCCGGCGATGATCTCGTAGCCCTCGCCTGACGGCCGCACGAGGATCGGCTGGAGGACGCCGTGCTCCTTTATCGAGGCGGCGAGCTCCTGGATCGTCTCCTCATGGAACGTCATGCGCGGCTGCGCGGGGTTCGGCTTCACCTTCTCGACGGGCAGCTCGCGGATGGCCGTCGGCGTGCGCGCCGCGAGGAGGCTGATGATCCCGGGCTGCGTATCCGCTTCCTGCTGGAAGATCCGGCTTCCTGCGTCGCGGAACGACTTGCTGCGGTGAGTCGTCGGACTAGTGAGCACGGACGACCTCCTTCGCAAGATCGACGAACGCCTTCGCGGCGTCCGACTTCCTGTCGTACGTGGTGATGGGTACGCCGGCGGTCGGCGCTTCGCCGACCTTCACCGACTGGCGGATGATCGTGTCGAACACCTGGTGATCGCCCAGCTCCTTGAGCGAGTCGAGCATGTCGCGCGCGAGGATCGTGCGGCTGTCGTAGAACGTCGCGAGCATGCCGAGCACCCTGAGGTTCGGGTTGAGGCGGGTCTGGACCGTCTTGATGATGCGCAGCAGCGCGGCGACACCCTTGAGCGCGTAGTACTGCGTCTGCACCGGGATGATGACGCCTTGCGCGGCGACGAGCGCGTTGAGCGTGAGCAGTCCGAGCGTCGGCGGGCAGTCGATGATGATGAAGTCGTAGCGCTGCACGATGTCCGCGGTGAGGTTGTCGCGGAGCGCCATCTCGCGACCGATCGCGTTGAAGAGCTCGACCTCCGCTGCGGAGAGCTCGAGCGTCGCGGGGACGACGTCGAGGTTGCGCGTCTTCGTCGGCCGGATGATCTGGTCGAGGCGGATCTCCGGGTCGATGAGGACGTTGGCGATGTTCTCGTTGACGCCATTCAGATCGATGCCCAGCCCGACCGTGAGATTCGCCTGAGGGTCGAGGTCGAGGCAGAGGACCCGCTTGCCGATCGCGGCGAGCGCGCCACCGAGGTTGATGGCGGTCGTGGTCTTGCCCACGCCGCCTTTTTGGTTCGCGATCGCGATCACCTTGCCCATGCCGTTCCTCCGCGCGACGTTCTCCCCACGAACGCACACGCGCGTGCGGAAGCTGCACGCGGCTCCCCTCGCGAACGCTCATCCGTAGCATAGCCCGAGAACGAGTGAAAAAGTGAAGATCGGAGGTCGTACCTATCCCGCGAGCTTGTGTTCGTCGGGCCCGTATCGCTTCGCTCGTCGCGCCGTCGTCGGTCGCTCGTAGGGCCCGTACTCGCTACGCTCGTCGGGCCCGTCGTCGCCGCGTTCGGCGAGCGAGCTCGCCGACGCGGACTCCTAGGGCCCGTAGCTCAGTGGCAAGAGCGGCGGACTCATAATCTGCTGGTCGCAGGTTCGATCCCTGCCGGGCCCACAATTCAACCTCGGATGCCGATCACCCTCGCAGACGTCGAGCGCGCCCGCGCGATCACGGCGCCTCACCTCCACCGGACCCCGATGCTCACCAGCCGCACTCTCGGCGAGCGGATCGGCGCGACGGCGTATCTCAAGGCTGAGCTCTTCCAGCGCACGGGCTCGTTCAAGCCCCGCGGGGCGGTGTTCGCGCTTGCGAGCCTGCCCGAGAAGCAGCGTGCGAAAGGCATCGTGACGATGAGCGCGGGGAACGCCGCGGCCGCGATCGCGTACGCGGCCAAGGCGACAGGCGCGAAGGTCACGGTCGCCATGCCCGAGAGCGCGCCGAAGCTGAAGGTCGACGCGACGAGGGGCTACGGTGCCGAGATCCGCTTCGCGAAGGACATGACCGGCCTGCGCGAGCTCGTCGGGAAGCTGCAGGACGAGTCGGGCGCGTATTTCCTCCACCCCTACGACGACGACGCGATGATCGCCGGCCACGGCTCGAGCGCCCTCGAGATCCTCGAGGACGTGCCTGACGCCGACCTCATCGTCGTCGGGATCGGCGGCGGCGGGCTCATCTCGGGCGTCGCGGTCGCCGCGGCGGCTAAGCGCAAGGGCATCCGCATCGTCGGCGTCGAGCCCGAGGGCGCGCCGACCATGCGCACCGCGCTCGATGCAGGCAAGCCCGTCGCGCTGACGGCGATCAAGACGATCGCGGACGGGCTCGCCGGTCCGATCGCGGGCACACGCGGCTTCGACATCTGCCAGCGCCTCGTCGAAGACGTCGTGCTCGTCTCCGACGAGCAGATCGTCGAGGGCATGCGCTTCCTCGCCGAGCGCGCGAAGCTCGTCGCCGAGCCCGCAGGCGCGGCGGCCACCGCGGCGCTGCTCGCCGGCAAGATCCGCGTGCGTCCCGGTGAGCGCGTGGTCTCGATCGTCTCTGGCGGGAACGTCGATCGCGCCCGCTTCGCGGAGCTGATCGCCGCTTGAAAGCGATCCTCTATGCGGATGGCGCGGCGCGCGGGAATCCGGGTCCGGCCGGCGCCGGCGCCGTGCTGCTCGACGCCGATGGCCACGTCGTCGCCGAGCTGACGAAGCACCTGGGCACCGCGACGAACAACGTCGCCGAGTACACAGCGCTCATCGTCGGCCTCGAGGAGGCGAAGCGCCGCGGGTTCGACGAGATCGAAGTCCACATGGACTCGAAGCTCGTCGTGGAACAGATGAACGGACGCTGGAAGATCAAGCACCCGAATATGAAGCCGCTCGCGATCCGCGCCGGCGAGCTGTGGGCGGCATTTCCCCGCCGCTCGATCTCGCACGTGCCACGGGAGGAGAACCTCATCGCCGACGCGCTCTCCAATCGCGCGATCGACGAGGCGAAATGACGGAGCCGAGTGACGGCAGTGTCGCCGACGGTCTGCCGGAGCGCGACCCGCTCGCCGATCTCGTGTCGCGCAGCGTCGGTCGACGTGTCGAGCATGTCGACGTAGAGGTGCTCGACCCGTGGCCCGAGCACGTCGAGCGCAAGCGCTTGAGGTTCACGACCGACGCGGGTCAGTCATCGGCGATCTTTCAGCGCAGCGGGCGCGGCATCGTGACCGAAGCACAGCTGTTGCCGTTCCTCGCTCGCAAGACGCCGCACGTACCCATCGTCCACTCCCGCGGGCTGCCGCCTCCGCACGCTACGTTCGGTCCCTGGCTGCTGCTCGAAGATGTCTTCGCGGCATCAGGGGCGTGCGACGGCGACCCGGTGGAGATCCTGCGCGCGAAGTTCGAGGTCGAACGGGCGGTGAAGGCGGACGTGCCCGCGATGCGTGCGCTCGGCCTGCGGGTCAGCGAACGCCTCGCGCCGGTGCTCGCCAGCGCTCCGCTAACGCTCGTTCACGGCTACTTGAGGTGCGACCGTGCATTTGTGCTCCCTCGTGGCGTCGTCATCGCGGGTTGGGCGTTCGCGCACCTTGGGCCGGCTGTTGTCGACGTCGTTTCGCTAAGTAACAGCCTGACCGCGGCCGGCGACGCACGCGCGGCCGAGCGAGTGCGTGAGTTCTACATCGGACAGAGCGGCGATGCCGAAGCGCCGGCGCGTCTTGCGGAGGCTGAGCGAGTGATCGTCGTCCAGTAAAATAGAAAGTCCGAGCAGGCCAGACGGTCGCGGCGGCGAAAGCCGTCGAGGAAAGTCCGGACAGCACAGGGCAGCGAAGCGGGTAACACCCGTCCGCCGTGAGGCGAGGACCAGCGCCACAGTGACGAACCCGCGCAAGCGGGGTGAAACGGGCAAGCTCTTCGCGCTGCAAGCGCAAGTAAGGGGACCATGGCGTGGCCCGCGCCGTCCCCGGGTAGCGTGCTAGAGGCGGAGGGCAACTTCCGCCCCAGAGAGATGACCGTCCCCGACGGAATCCGGCTTATGACCTGCCTCGGTGTCCTCTCCTCATCCGTCGCACCTTCCTGCGCGTATACCGGTACAAGCAAGGGAGGTGTCTATGCGTCTGCTCGCCGGACTCGCTGCCACCGTGCTGCTCACCGCCGCGTGCGGTGGGGCAGCCGTCGCTCCGTCACCGACCGCCACGGTCGCGCCCACGCCTACCCCGTCGCCGACACCGCAGACGAAGTTCGTGTTCAACGCCGACCTCAAGTCCTCGAACGAGGTGCCGGCGATCGCCGATGCCGAGGCGTCGTGCTCGGGTAAGGGCGTGTTCACGCTCAACACCACGAAGGACTCGCTCGGGAAGATCACCGCGGCCACCGCGCAGTTCGATCTCACGATCACAGGGTGCCCGACGACGACCGAGATCATCCTCTTCCACATCCACAAGCAGGTTGCCGGTCAGAACGGGAGCGTCATCATTGACTCCGGCCAGAAGGCGACGGAGCCGATCGCGCTCACGACCGGTTCGACGTCCAGCATGATCACGAAGACGAACATCACCGTGAAGCCTGAAGACGCCGAGGCGGTCATCGCCGGACCATCGGGCTTCTACTTCAACGTGCACTCGAAACTGCACAGCGGCGGTGTCATCCGCGACCAGCTGAAGCTCGGCTCCTAAGACAACGCTCGTCCTCCGCTGAGCCGCCCTCCGGATCTCCACTGGAGGGCGGCTCTCTATGTCACGACAGATTCGAAGAAGGCCAGCAAGAGCGCAAAGCGTTCGCGGATGAGGTATGCGAAGTGGCGATCCCCGGAGAACTCGGGTGCGGCCACGCCGTCCGCGTGCACGCCGAGCGCGCGGCAGATGTATGTCGCGCGCGCGACGTGATCGCCCTGGCTCACGATGAGGATCGGTAGCTCGCGATACGTGTCGCGCGCATGCTCGCAACTGGCCCGCGTGCGCTCGCCGCTCGGATCGGGAAGCACGACCTCCTCCGGAACGTCGTGCGCCACGAGATATGCGCGCATCGCGTCGACCTCGAACATCCCGTTCCCGCCGCTCATGACGAGCAGATTCGTCTTGCCGTGCTCCAGCAGTTCGATGGCGACGTCGAGCCGCGACTGGAGCGCCGGGCTCGGACGTCCGTCGGCGTAGACCTCGGCGCCGAGCACGATCGTCACCGGTGCGCTCGGCGCCGACGCCGCATCGGCGTAGAGATGACCGAATAGCGTCACGCGCACCGCGACATCGATCACAAGCAGTGTCGCGAGGACGACGCACGCGACAGCCGCGAGCACGATCGCGATATGACGCATTTGCCGCGACGCTAAACGACTGCCCCCCCGTTACTGAGCGCGAGGCGGTTTCCGCACGCCTGAGCGCCCGGCATCCCTGCGTGGCACGGCGCTTGCGCACTCGCGAGGGCAAAGGAGGTGCCTGGCCATGCTGTGGACCATCGTGCTGGTCCTCCTCATCCTGTGGCTGCTGGGCGTGGTGGCGCTCCCGACGGTCGGTGGGCTCATCCACCTGCTGCTCGTGCTCGCGCTGATCGTCCTCCTGGTGCAGCTGCTTTCCGGCCGACGCGTCGCACTCTGAGATCACACGTGTGAGGGCGGGGGACCCTCCCCGCTCTCACGTGTTCGCGTTGACGTCCGCACCCCTCGCTTGGTAGAGTCACGTCCGCACGCAGTGCGTGCACTCGACGAAAGGAAGTGGCGCAGTTGTATCTGAGTCTCCGTACGGCCCCTACCGCGGATGCGCCGCGGAGGAGTCTGCCCACTTCCCGGATGCTCTAGAGACCTCTCGCTCCTAGATCGCCGGCCGTGGGCAGTGTCCACGGTCTTTTTGTTTGTGGCGATGAACGAAGGAGTGAAGAGTGGCCATCGAGATCGCGCCCCGGCGGCCCGGACCACAAGTGACGACTCACAGCCGCGATGCCCTCGTGGCCACGGCCGTCACCAAGCACTTCAGGACTGACAACAAGACACGACGCGCCGTCGATGATGTGTCGCTGCGCGTCGGCCGCGGAGAGATCTACGGCCTGCTCGGCGCGAACGGCTCCGGCAAGTCGACGCTCATCCGCGTCTTCTCGACCCTGCTGATCCCCGACGCGGGCGACGTCCGCGTGTTCGACCGCGACGTGCAGGCGGACGAGCTCGCGGTGAAGCGCCTCATAAACCGCGTGTCCGTCGAGGCGTCGTTTTTCAAGAAGCTGTCGGCGATCGAGAACCTCGTGTACGCCGGACGGCTCTACGGCGTCGCGCCCGACGAGGCGAAGCGCAAGGCGCTCGCGATCCTGCGACGCCTCGGCGTCGACGTGGAGCGGGTGAACGAGCCGCTCGAGAAGCTCTCGCGCGGCATGCAGCAGAAGGTCGCGATCGCGCGCGCCTTCCTGACCGCCCCGATGCTGCTGCTCCTCGACGAGCCGACGACCGGCCTCGACATCCGCAGCAAGCGCGAGGTGCAGACCTTCATCCGCGACCTGCGGATCGAGCACGACGCGACGATCGTACTGACCACGCACGACCTCGATGAGGCCGAGCGTCTCTCGGACCGCATCGGGATCCTCCACGAGGGTCGCCTCGTGGCGGAGGGCACGACCGACGAGCTCCGCGCGCGGTACGGCGCCGCGGCACTCGAGGACGTGTTCATGACGGCGACGGGCAAACGGCTGGACGAGGCCGACGAGCCGGAGCGGGCCAAGTGATCGAGTACGTCGTCGACGAGGCGTTGCCGGGCCGGGACGAGATCCTGGCTCGGCTCGCCTCGCACGACCGCGACGTCGTGTTGCGGATCCTCACGCTGCTGTGCCCCTGCCGCAACGAGTGCTACGACGTCGAGATCTGGGAGAAGGTCGAACCGATCTGGTCGAGCCAGTGGGACCACGAGGTGCGTGAGGCCGCCTTCCACGCCTTCGGCACGATTCGCGACCGCTCGCGCGTCGACGTGCGCTCCCGTCGGCTGCTCGACGAGCTCGCCGCGAAGCTCGGTGGATGGGTCTATCCGCACTGGTTCCGACTCCAGATGAAGAAGGGCATCGCACCTGGCGATGTGCGCTATCCGAAGGCGGCGATCCGAGACGTCCCCACGCTCATCGAGCAGCTGTCGTGCGGTGACGAGGTCGCTGCGCGCGACGCGATCGCGGCTTTGTGCCCGGCCGACGGTCGCCACGCGCCGAAGAAGGTCTGGCGCGCGATCCTCGAGACGCGGCGGTCGTCGGACCTCCGACTGCGCGAAAAGGCCGACATCGCGGCGCACCGGCTCGACGCGCACGCGATGAGCTGCGATCGGCGGCATGAATGATCAGCGCGCTCAACGGCCAGATCGGACTCGCGTATGCCTTCGTCGAGCGCGAGATCGCGCTCTCGAAGCGCTACTGGGCGTGGGAGATCGTCTGGCTCGTCTACGGCATCGTGACTTCATTGTCGGTCGCGTACATCGGGCTCGCGGCGCCGGCCATCAGCGGTGGACAGGTCGACGAGGCGGCGGTGTCGCACTTCGTGCTCTACCTGCTCGTCGGAACGATCGCGTGGCGCTTCCTCGGGATCATCTTCGAGAACATCGGTGAAGTGATCGCCTGGGAGCGCTGGGAGGGCACGATCGAGTACACGTTCATGTCGCCCGTGCCGCGGCTCACACATCTCCTGGGTATGTGCGGCGCGACGCTCGTGCGCTCAGTCACGTTCAGCATCGCGATCCTCGCCGCGGTCGCGCTGTTCGTACCGGTCGATCTGTCGAAGGCGAACGCGCTCTCGGCGGTCGTGCTGCTCGCGGTCGGTGCGCTCGCGTTCATCGGTCTGGGCATCGCGTCGGCGTCGTTTCCGCTGATGTGGACCGAGAAGGGATTGCAGATGGCATACATCGTCCAGGCCGTCGTGCTCCTTGTCTCGGGCGTGTATTACCCGGTCGAGGTGCTGCCCGGATGGATGCAGCTGCTCGCGACGATCTCGCCTGCGACGTACGTCATCCGCGGCATGCGCGCGGCGCTCATGGACGGAGCGGATCTCGCGACGCTCTGGCCGGAGATCTGGCCTGCGCTCATCGTCGGCGTCCTTTCTATCCCGCTCGGGTTGCGCCTCTTCATCGCCGTTGAGCGCTACGCGAAGCGCACCGGACGGCTGAAGCGCAGCGGATAGCCATGACGCTCCTCTTCCGCGAGGGCACGCCGGACGACGCGCGCTTCTGGGCCGACGTCTACACGGCGGCGCAGCCGATCCGGCCGATCGATCCCGCTGAGATGCAGTACCTGTGGGAGCACCCGCCACGCAGCCGCGTGTTCCACCGTTGGATCGTGCGGCGCGACGGTACGGACGTCGGCGTCGCCTCGATCGAACGCCCCGAATGGGCGCAGGTCACCCTGCGCCATACGTCGATCGGCGGCGAGTTGCTCCCGGCGTACCGCGAGGCCGCGACGCTTCGAGACCTCCTGTCCGAAGTCGAGCGTCGCGCGCTCGCCGAATCGCCGGCGATCATCCGCGCGGCCGCGAACGAGGACGACGACCTGCGCGCCCAAGTGCTCCGCTCGATGGGTTACCGCGAGGACCGCCGCAGCCGGCGTTGGGAGCTCGACCTCGTCGCAGAGCGTGACCGCATCACCGCCATGACCGAGGCGTCACGCGATCGGATGCGCGAGCGAGGGATACGCGTCCTGACGCTCGATCAGGATCGTGACCCGGAGATCCTCCGGAAGCTCTGGAGCATGTCCGAGGAAGCGGTCAAGGACGTCCCGACGACGCTGCCGCATGTCGAGGAGCCGTTCGAAGATTTCTTGGACTGGCTCGCGTTCCCCGGGATGCACCGCGATCGCGTCTGGATCGCGCGGCGCGGCGACGAAGCCGTCGGCATCTCCGTGCTCGAATACCCGGTGGAGCGGGGCATTGTGGGCACCGCGTGGACCGCGACCGCGCGGTCGGTGCGCGGCCAGGGCGTGGCGCGGGCGCTGAAGTGCGAAACGCTGATGCAGGCGATCGCGTTCGGCGTCGACCGGGTGCGGACGGGTAATGACGGTCAGAACGAGCCGATCCTCCACCTCAACGCGTCGATGGGATACCGACCCGTGCCGGGGCGGGTCGACTACTTGAAGGACGTTCCGCGACCCGCCTGACCGATTGGCCCGTTGCATGCGATGGAGGATGGCGTTGACCCGAGGATGAAACTGCTGCGGGCGCTCGTACTCATCGCGATCATCGCCGGCGGCGGCGCGTATGCCTATCAGCTGCGCACCACGCAGAGCAACGTCGCGGTCGCGGCGCCAGTCCGTTACAAGCCCGACGCCGCCGTCGAGCGGTACCCCGCGGCGGCGCTCGATGTCCGCGAGCACGGGCGCGGTCCGGTTGTCCCGGCGGCGGCCCTCACCGGGTTCGCGCTCCCCGTCGGCTACCAGATGCCCGAGGAGACCGAGCTCCTGCCGGGCTCGCCACGCGAGTACCGAGGCGGCTACCACGAGGGCGTCGACTTCCCGCTCTCGATGGGCATGCCCGTCGCGGCAGCGAAGGCGGGCAAGATCATCCGCATCGACTCCGACTACACGGAGTGGAGCGTCGAGGAGCAGATCAACGGTGAGGACGTGGGGTTCCGCCTCGGCTACACACCGGAGACGATCCTGGACAAGCTCCGCGGCCGACAGATCTGGATCGACCACGGCTACGGGATCGTGACCCGCTACGCGCACCTCTCGAGCGTCGAGCTCTTCTCGGTCGGCTCGATCGTCGAGCAGGGAACGATCATCGGCCATGTCGGGAACAGCGGCACGAAGGCCGGGCCGCACCTCCACATCGAGATCCGCGTCGGTGAGGGCTACCTCGGTGACGGCCTGTCGGGCGCCGAGCTGCTGCGCGTCCTCCGTCACGCCTTTAGCGTCGGCTAACCGCGCGGTACGCGTTTTGCCGCATCGACGACCGGAGGTGCCGCATGGTCGCGATCGACAGTGACCTCGCGCTCACGGTCATCCGCATCGCGGTCGGCGTGATCGTCGCCGGTCATGGCGCGCAGAAGCTGTTCGGCTGGTGGGGCGGACAGGGTCTCGAGAGGTGGAGCGTCGCGGTCGCGAGCATGGGCTTCGCGCAACCCCGTCTTTTCGCCCTGCTCGCCGCGTTCACCGAGTTCTTCGGCGGGCTCATGCTCGCGGTCGGCGTCCTCACACCGCTCGTCTGCGCCGCGCTTGCCGTCGACATGATCGTCGCGATCAGCAAGGTGCACTGGTCGAAGGGCTTTTGGGTCACGAAGGGCGGGTCCGAATACGCACTGTCGCTGCTCATCGCGTTCGTCGTCTTCGGCTTCCACGGATCGCCGCGGTACTCGTTCGACGAGTTCTTCGGCATCGCGCCGTACAGCGCGGTCACATTCCTGGGTGCGTTCATCGCGTGCGGCGTGATCACCTGGCTCGCGATGGTCACCGGAGCAGAACGGGGTGCGCGCCGCGTCGCCTGAGCGAACTCGCTCCGTCTAAGCGCCTCCTCAGGTCCCGGTCATCGGGTCGGCGCCGAAGGCACTGATCGCCATTGCGATCGCGACGATCGCCGTCAGCAGCAGCACTGCGACGACGATCGGCAAGAGGATGTCGCGCCACGTCGGGCGCGGGAGCACCCGCGCTGCGCCGGGCGCCACTTCCTCGATCACGGTATTCATCTCTCGAATGTCAAGCACCGCGCGCGGCTCGTGTGTGACGTCAGCGGTTTAGGCTTCGAGGGTGATGCTTCCGCCACCGCCCGCGACGCCGCGCGAAGAGGTCGCGGACGAGTGGCACGGCGAGCGCGTCGCCGATCCCTACCGCTGGCTTGAAGGCAGCTCCGAGCGGATCGCCGCATGGACCGACGCGCAGAACGCGCGCACGCGTGCCGTGCTGGACGCGGTCCCCGAGCGCGCGGCGTTCGCCTCGCGGCTGCGCGAGCTGCTCTCCGTGGGCTTGCTATCCACGCCGCGGCCGGCAGGGCCCTGGATCTTCCACACGCGCCGCGAGGGCGCGCAGAAGCAGTCCGTGCTTTACGCGCGTCGTGGCCTGGCCGGCGATGACCGCGCGCTCATTGATCCGAACGCGCTCGACGAGGCCGGGCTCGTGACGATCGACTGGTACTACCCGTCGTGGGATGGCCGTTTCGTCGCCTACGGCCTCTCGCGCGGCGGCGACGAGCTCTCGACGCTGTACGTCGTCGAGACCCAGTCGGGCCGGGACACCGGAGAGAAGATCCCGCACACGCAGCGGTCGAGCGTCGCATGGGTCGAGGACGGGTTCTACTACACCGTCCATCCCGTGCCCGGTACGGTCCCGCCCGGCGACGAGCACTACCACCGTCGCGTGAAGTTCCACCGGCTCGGCGACGGCCCGTCGCAAGACGAGCTCGTATTCGGCGAGGGACGCGCCAAGGAGGACATCCTCGGTGTCCAGACGTCGCCCGACGGCCGATGGGTCCTGCTCCTCGCGTTCCGCGGGTGGGTACAGAGCGACGTGTACCTCCTCGAGCGGCAGAGCGGTCGACTGCGCACGGTCGTCGAAGGCGAGGACGGTCTCACCGGCGGCATGCTCACGAATGACACGGTGTGGCTGCGCACAAATCTCGGCGCGCCGAACTACACCATCGCGCGTGCCCCGGTGAACGCTCCCGCGCGCGGCAACTGGAAGACCGTCGTGCCGGAAAGCGACAACACGATCGAGCTGTTCGACGTGTCCCGCGACCGCGTCGCCGTCGTCACACTGGAGCAGGCCACCTCGCGCGTCGCGCTGTGGACGCACGACGGGGTGAAGGCGCGCGATGTACGGCTGCCGGGACTCGGGACCGTGGCCGCGGTCCAGGCGGATCCGGTCGGCGAGATCGTGACGCTGTACTACGAGTCGTTCACCGCGCCGGCCGCGACGTACTCGGTGAGTGGCGATGGGACGCTCAGCGAATTCGTTCGTCTTGCGACCCCTCGAGGGTTCGATCCGTCTTCGATCGTCGTCGAGCAGACGTCGTACACGTCGAAAGACGGCACGGCGATCTCGATGTTCCTCGTGCACCGTCGCGAGGCGTCCGCGACGGGGGACGTCCCCACGATCCTGTCGGGATACGGCGGCTTCAACATCTCGCGCACGCCCGCGTACTTCCCGGGCGTCGCGGCGTGGGTCGAGGCCGGTGGCCTGTTCGCGTTGCCGAATCTGCGCGGCGGAGGCGAGTACGGCGAGACGTGGCACCGGGCCGGCATGCTTGAGAAGAAGCAGAACGTCTTCGACGACTTCCACGCCGCCGCCGAGGCGCTCGTCGCCAGAGGCTGGACGAGCCGCGAACGGCTGGGCATCAGCGGCGGCTCGAACGGCGGCCTGCTCACCGGGGCCGCGCTCACGCAGCGCCCCGAGCTGTTCAAAGCGGTGTACTGCGCCGTGCCGCTGCTCGACATGCTGCGCTACCAGAATTTCCTCATCGCCCGCTTCTGGATCGCCGAGTACGGCAGCGCCGAGGACAAGATTCAGTACCGGTGGCTGCGCGCGTACTCGCCGTATCACCACGTACGCGCGGAGGTCCGGTATCCAGCGGTGCTGTTCACGACGGCGGAGGGCGACAGCCGCGTCGACCCAATGCACGCGCGAAAAATGGCCGCGCTCATGCAGCGCGTCACCGCGAACGATACCGACGCCGCAGTGCTGTTACGCGTCGAGCGCGATGCCGGTCACGGAATAGGGAAGCCGCTCGGTAAGCAGGTCGAAGATCTCGCGGACCAGTATTCGTTCTTCGCCTGGCAGCTCGGTCCGCTGCCGCGTGCCTCGGCTATGCTCGGAACATCGTGAACCTCCTCCGTTACCTTCGCGAACAGGCGAAGAACTACGACTGCAGCGTGTGCGGCACCAACCACAGCCGCTCCGAGATCAGCATCCTGGGCAAGCGCGAGGGCGCGTGGCTCGTGCGCGTCGCGTGCTCGAAGTGCGAGACGACGATCACGCTCCTCGTGTATGTCGCGGACAAGGCGCCATCGCTTGTGGCCGCGCCCACCAGCCGGCAGCCGAAACGGCCGGCGCTCAGCCTCGACGACGTGCTCGATGCCCACGAGCTGCTCGGGTCGTATACCGGCGACGGCACGAGGCTGTTCGCCCCTCGCGAGAAGGTCAAGAGCCCGACCGCGTCCTAGATGGCGAAGAACGCGGTCATCACCGGTTGGGGTTTCTATGCGCCTTCACGTGTGGTGACCAACTTCGATCTCGCGAAGTTCGTCGACACGACCGACGAGTGGATCAGCAGCCGCACCGGCATCAAAGAGCGTCGCTTTGCATCGGACGGCGAGAACACGTCATCGATGTCCGTGCGCGCAGCGCGCATGGCGCTGGACCGCGCGAAGCTCCGGCCACAGGACGTGCAGATGGTCATCGTCGGCACGTGCTCGCCGGACTATCTGTTCCCGGCGACGGCGTGCATCGTGCAGTCGGAGATCGGCGCGACGCGTGCGGGCGCATTCGACGTGGAGGCGGCGTGCACCTCGTTCGTCACGGCGCTCGGCGTCGCGAAAGGCTTGATCTCCGCGGGGACGGTGCAGAACGTGCTCGTCATCGGGGCCGAGACCCTGTCGCGTCTCCTCAACTTCAAGGACCGCACCACCTGCGTGCTGTTCGGCGATGGTGCCGGCGCTGTTGTCGTAGAGGCCTCGAATGCGTCGGTCGGTGTCGAGTCAGTCGTGTTGCACAGCGAGGGATCGAAGGGCGACCTGCTGATGGTCAAGGCCGGCGCGTCGCGTGTGCCCGCGACGAAGGAGACCGTCGAGCAGGGCCAGCACTTCATCACCATGCAGGGCGGCGAGGTCTTCAAGCTCGCCGTGAAGTCGATGGCCGATGCCGCCGAAGAGGCCTTGCGCGAGGCGGGTCTCGGCCTCGATGACATCGCGATCATGATTCCGCACCAGGCGAACCTCCGGATCATCGACGGTGTCGCGAAGCGACTGCACTTCCCGATGGAGAAGGTCTTCGTGAACATCCAGCGCTACGGGAACACCTCGGCCGCGTCGATCCCGATCGCGATCGCTGAGGCCGCGCACCAGGGCCGCCTGCGTCGCGGTGACAAGGTGCTGCTCGTCGCGTTCGGTGGCGGATTCACCTGGGGCGCCTCGGTGCTCGAGTGGTTCGGCGCGCACGACGGCATGCGTCCGCCGTCTGTCCTTGAGCGTGCGCGGGGCACGTTCGAGGACGTCGTGGACCGGGTTCGCCCCATTTGACGTCACGACACAAGCGCCTGTAGCACGGCGGTCGTGTCCCGCCGAATCGTGCCGTGTGGCGGCAGACAGCTCTTCTATCCGGCTCTGATCCGATACGTCTTCGGCCTCGCGCGCCGTACGCGGCCACGGGTGCTCTTCCTCCCGACGGCATCAGGAGATCGCGCCGACTACCTGCTGACCTTCTACCAGCAGCTCGCGGCACGCTCACCAGGTTCGCTGAACCGGGGCCTCTACCCCGTGGAGTGCGAGCCGCGCCACCTCGCGCTGTTCGAACGGACGACCGAGGATCCGGCGCAGGTGATCGCGTCGTCTGACGTCGTCATCGTCGGTGGCGGCAACACCGCGAACATGCTCGCGATCTGGCGACTGCATGGTGTCGAGCGGGCCTTGCGCGACGCATACGCGGACGGCGTCGTGCTCACGGGATGGTCGGCCGGGTGCATCTGCTGGTTCGAAGCGGGCATCACTGACTCATTCACGCCCGAGCTCGGTCCGCTGAGCGACGGGCTCGCCATCCTCAAGGGAAGCGCCTGCCCGCATTACGACTCCGAGGAGCGACGGCCGCTCGTCTACCAGCGCGAGATCGCCGCCGGCATGGCGCCGGGCATCGCACTCGACGACGGCGTCGCCGCGCTCTTCGAGGACGAGCGGCTCGTCGAGATCGTGAGCGGACGGCCCGACGGGCGCGCCTTCCGCGTGTCGCGGAGTGGCGAGGAGCGTCTCCCTGTTCGAGCCCTGAGCTAGCGCCCAGCCGCTTCTCCGGAGTCTCAGTTAGCGAATCCCCCCTTGACAGGCGACGTCTGAAGCGCAGAATGCCGCCTGCGTGGTGAATTGTGGGGAACGGTGGGGAACCGTTCCTCCCGGGAAGGGTACGTGGAATCTTACTTCAGCGGCGAGTTCGCCCACTCGCTGGACGAGAAGGGGCGCCTCGCGATCCCAGCCAAATTCCGCGGCCGCTTCAAAGAAGGGGCGGTCGTGACACGCTGGCTCGGCGAATGCCTCGCCATCTGGCCCGCTCCGGAATGGACCTCCCTCAACGACGACATCGCGAAGCGGCCGCGCACCGATCCGGCCGCGACGCGGTTCCGCCACTTCCTGCTCGCCGGCGCGCACGAGGCTGACCCGGATGGGCAAGGGCGGCTCACGCTCCCGTCGCACCTCCGCGAGTACGCGAACCTCCAGAACGCCGCCGTCGTCATCGGCAACTCCGACCACCTCGAGGTCTGGGAGCCGGGACGCTGGCGCGCCGAGCTCGCGAAGGTCCAAGCCGACATCGCGGGTGACCTCAAGGACCTCGGGATCTAGCGATGAACGCGGGAGGCTTCATGAGCCGGTTCTCCTGGCCGAAGTACTCGCCCAACTTGATCCCCGCGAAGATGGCCGCTTCCTCGACGGCACGGTCGGCGCGGGAGGCCACGCCGAGGCCATCCTCGAGCGGACCGCGCCGACCGGCCGAGTTCTCGGACTCGACGTCGATCCCCAAGCGCTTGACGAGGCGCGGCGTGTCCTTGCCCGGTTCGGAGATCGGGTCACTCTCGTTCGCGCGAACTTCGCGCTTTGCGACGTCGTGGCCCGCGAGAACGGCCTTGATCAAGTCGATGGCGTCCTCCTCGACCTCGGCCTCTCATCGATCCAGCTCGCTGACGCGCAGCGCGGCTTCAGCTTCCGCGCGGAAGGCCCGCTGGACATGCGCGCCGACCCAGACCTTCGCGTCACGGCGGGCGACATCGTGAACTCCTGGGAGGGGCGTGAGCTGCGCCGCGTCTTTGCCGAGTACGGCGAGGAGCCCGAGGCCGGACAGATCGCCGCGGCGATCGTGCGACGCCGCGCGCGGGAACCGTTCATGACCGCCGACGACCTCGGGCGGTTCGTGCACGGCGTGAAGAAACAGCGTTCACGCTCCGTCGACGCCGCAACGCGCGTCTTCCAATCGCTGCGCATCGCCGTGAACGGCGAGCTCGACAACCTGCAGCGCGGTCTCGACGCCGCGCTCCGCATCCTCCATCCCGGTGGCCGACTCGCGGTCATCTCGTTCCACTCGCTCGAGGACCGGTTGGTGAAGCAGTTCTTCCTCCGGGAATCGCGCGACTGCATTTGTCCTCCCCACCTCCCCACCTGCGTCTGCGGGCACCGCGCGGGCCTGCGTGTCGTTACCCGGCGTCCGCTTCGTGCGGACTCGGCGGAGGCCGCACGCAACCCGCGCGCCCGCAGCGCAGTCCTCCGCGTCGTCGAGAAGATCGCCTCGTGATCGCGTCGCAAGCCGTGCGCGCGGCGCCGTCGCGCCGCGTGGTGCGTCCGCGTCCCCGGCACACCGCGCGACTGTCGCGGCGCGTGGCCGGCGCGAGCTGGGAGATGCACACCTTCCTCGTCGTCTCGGCGGCGATCGCGTTCGTGTTCCTCGTGGCGATGCTCTATCTCGCGGAAACGACGACGGTCGCGACGCGCGGGTACGAGGCGCAGCGGCTTGTGCAGCAACGCGACGAGCTCCGGCGCCAGAACTCGCTCCTCGAGGTCGAGAGCGCTCGCCTCGACGCTCCCGCGCGCATCGACGCCGAGGCGAAAAAGATCGGGCTCGTTCGCGTCGCGACCATCCCCGTCGTCCAGCTCGAACCCATCACCGCGAAGCGCTGATCAGGCGGGTGCTGCTGGGGAGCGAGCACCCGCGAGCGAACGAGGAGAGAGGGAAGTGACCGAAACCGTCTCCCCACGGCGTCTCCGCGCCATCTTCGCTCTCTTCGCCTGCGCGACGCTCCTCCTCACGCTGCGCGTCGGTTACTGGCAGACGCTCGGCCGCGGTGAGCTCCTCGAGAGCGCGACGGATCAGGTCCGCAGTGACCTCGTGCTCGCCGCGCAGCGCGGCGTCATCCGCGACCGCAGCGGCGCGCTCCTGGCAACGACCGTACCGCTTCGCTCGCTCTACGCGATCCCTAAACGCATTGGTGACCACGAGGCGCGCGCGAGCGCGTCCGCGAAGCTCGCGCCACTGTTGGGTACGACCTCCGACGCGGTGCTCGCGGCGCTCGAGTCGGGCGCGGAGTGGCTGTACCTGCGACGGCGACTCCCCGAGGACACGTCGCGCGCGATCGAGTCGCTCGCGATCCCGGGGCTGGGATTCGAGAGCGAGCCGAAGCGCCTCTACCCGAACGACACGATCGGCGCGCACGTGCTCGGCTTCGTCAACGACGACGGCCTCGGGCAATACGGGATCGAGGGGAAGTACGACCCGGTGCTCCGGGGCATCCCCGGGCGCCTCGTCGTCGAGCGCGATCCGCGAGACCGCGATCTCGCTGTAGGCCTTCGCACCGCGCGCGCGCCGCTGGACGGGGCGGACCTCGATCTCACGATCGACCTCGTCATCCAGACGTCGGTCGAGCGATGGCTGCGCGAGGCGATGCAAAAAGAGAAAGCGACGAGCGGGACGGCGATCGTGCTCGATCCGCGTGACGGTGCCGTGCTCGCGCTCGCGTCCTATCCCACGTACGACCCAGCGGCCGTCGCGCGATCCGATCCGCAGGCGCTCATGGACCGCGCCGTGTCGTGGACGTACGAGCCGGGCTCCACGATGAAGGCGTTCACGATCGCGGCGGCGATCGATCAGCACGTCGTGACGCCGAACACGACGTACGACGACAAGGGCTACGCGATCATCGGCGGCCGTCGCCTGAGCAACGCGCTCGGCAAGGCGTACGGCATCTCGACGGTGACGCAGATCCTCGAGCACTCAGCGAATGCCGGGGCTGTCTTCGTCGGTCAGAGGCTCGGCGCGGAGCAGCTGCGCTCGTACCTGCTCGGCTTCGGTTTCGGCGCGCCGACGGCGATCGACGTGAGCGCGGAAGCGACGGGCGACGTGCGCCCGCTCGCGGAGTGGTATCCCGTTGACCTCGGCACGATCTCGTTCGGCCAGGGCATCGCCGTGACTCCCATACAGCTAGCCGCGGCGTATGCAGCGATCGCGAACGGCGGAACGCTGTATCGGCCGTACGTGGTGGCGACGCGGCGCGATGCGGACGGGGAGCACCGCACCGCGCCGGTCGCGGTGCGGCGTCCGATCACCGCCGAGACCGCGGCGACGCTTCGCACGATGCTCACCTCGACGGTCGACAACGGCATCGCGAACGGCGCGTCGATACCGCGATTCAGCGTGGCCGGGAAGACCGGCACGGCGCAGATCCCGAGCGACGACGGCCGCTACCTCGACGACGCGTACGTCTCATCCTTCGCGGGCTTCGTGCCCGCGAACGATCCGCGATTCGTGGTCGTGCTCGTGCTGGAGCGGCCCGAGTCGCGTCTGCTCGGCACGGTCACCGCGATGAACGCGTTCCGTGGCATTGCGCTCGACGCGTTACGCACTGCGCGCGTGCAGCCGGACCGGCCTTAGTGCCGGATCCCGCCAGCAGCGCACAGCTCGATCGGCTCGGCACCGCCGATGCCTGTGTCGTCTTCGTGCGCACGTTCGGTCACGTATCAACAGATACGCTCCCTCACGTGCTCCTCGACTCAGGGGGAGGCGCCCCTGTTCAGCGAGCGAAGCGAGCGTGGGCCTCAGCGTCCCGAGCCGCGGATCTGCGCACTGCTGCCGGGACGCGGCACTAGCGTCGGTACGATTCAGTCGTGTTCACGCTCGACGATCTCGTCGATGCATCGGGCGGGCAGATCATCCACGGACACCCACGAGGCGACGAGCGCTACAGCGGCGGCACGTTCGATTCGCGCATCGTCCGCGCGGGTGAGGTCTTCTTCGCGCTGCGCGATCAGCGCGACGGTCACGACTTCGTCGCCGACGCGATCGCGCACGGCGCGCGTGCCGCAGTGGTGGAACGGCCGGTGCCCGGACTCTCCGAGGATGCCATCGTCATCCAGGTCGCGTCGCCGCTGCGCGCCCTTCGTCAGCTCGCGGATCGCCTCCGCGATCGGCATCCGATCCCGGCGGTCGGGATCACCGGCAACGTGGGGAAGACGACGACGAAGGAGGCGGTGGCCGCCGCGCTCGGCGCGCGCTATCGCGTGCTCAAGACGGCGGCGTCCTTCAACAACGAGATCGGCGTACCGCTCACATTTCTCTCGCTCGAGGCGAGCCACGAGGTCGCCGTGATCGAAATGGGCTTCTACGTGCCCGGCGAGATCGCCGATCTCTGCGCGCTCGTGCGCCCGCGAGTCGGCATCATCACGCGGATCCCCGAGCGGCCGGTGCACTTCTCGCGCACGCCGAGCGTCGAGGCGATCGCGTCGGGGAAGGCCGAGCTCATCGCGGCGCTCCCTGCGGATGGGGTCGCGCTCCTCAATGCCGACGATCCGCGAGTGCGCGCGCTCGCGCCGCGCACCAAGGCCCGCGTCGTGCTGTTCGGCGAGAGCGCCGACGCGCAGCTGCGCGCCGTCGACGTCGACGCGCGCGGCGTCGAGGGACTCCGCTTCATCGCGCTCTATGAGGGTGAGCGCGTCGGGGTGTCGCTTCCGCTCCCGGGGCGTCACAGCGCCGTCGCGGCGCTCGCCGCGCTCGGCGCCGCGGGCGCGCTCGGGGTGCCGCTCGACGAAGCAGCTGTGGCGCTCGCCACGATCGAGCAGCCGCGCCATCGCATGGAGGTCCGACGTGGCGACGGCCTCACCGTCATCGACGACAGCTACAACGCGAGTCCGGCCGCGGTCCTCGCGGCGCTCGCCGTGCTGCGTGAGGTTTCCGCCCGTCGCGTCGCGGTGATCGGCGACATGCTCGAGCTCGGCGCGATGTCCGCTGACGCGCACGAAGAGGTCGGACGCGAAGCCGCTCGCAGCGCGGATGTGCTCGTCGGCGTGGGCGAGCTGGCGCGCACGGCCGTCGAGACCGCGAAGGGGGCGGGTCTGCGAGACACACACGTCGTCGCCGACGGCGCCGAGGCGCTCGTGCTCCTCAAGCGCATCGCACGCCCCGGCGATGTCATCCTCGTGAAGGGCTCGCACTCACTCGCGCTCGATCGCCTCGCCGATGCCCTCGTTGGTCCGGTGAAGGTCTAGTTGGCCATCCTCGCGCTCGGGGTGCTGCTCGCGGCCTTTCTCCTCGGTCTGGTCCTCGGATCTCCGTACATCGGTCTGCTGCGGCGACTGCGGATCGGTCAGAACATCCGGCCGGAAGGGCCGGAGACCCACTATGTGAAGCAGGGCATCCCGACGATGGGCGGCGCGCTTTTCATAGGCGTGACGAGCGCGCTCTGGCTGTTGGTCCTCATTGCGCTGCCGGAAGACCAGCGAGACCTCTTCATCCCGCAGACGATCGTGCCCGTCGGGACGCTGCTCGCGGTCGGTGTGCTCGGCGCGATCG
Source organism: Chloroflexota bacterium (assembly GCA_005887995.1). Taxonomy (GTDB): domain Bacteria; phylum Chloroflexota; class Limnocylindria; order P2-11E; family P2-11E; genus CF-39. The sequence continues at coordinate 6,233 of VBJD01000035.1, read as the reverse complement.
ATGACTTCGTGAACGTTCGCTACGGCGCCGGCATCCGTGGCCGCCACAAGCTCGTATGGCAGACGATCGTCGGGCTCGCCGCAGCGATCTACATCCAGCGGCACTTCGGCGTCACGGGCATCTACGTCCCGCTTGTCGGCGAGATAGAGATCGGCGCGTTCCTCTTCATTGCGCTGGCGCTGTTTTCCATCGTCGCGATGTCGAACGCGGTCAACCTCACCGACGGGATGGATGGCCTCGCGGGTGGGCTCGCGGTCTTCGCGTTCCTGTCCATCGCGTTCATCGCCGCGGCGCGCGAGTTCCCATGGCTTGTCGTGCTGTCGGCGTCGCTCGTCGGCGCGCTCCTTGCCTATCTCTGGTTCAACGTGCATCCGGCCGAGGTGATCATGGGCGACACGGGAGCGCTCGCCCTGGGCGCGACGCTCGCGGTCGTCGCGCTCACGACGGGGTTCGTCCTGCTGCTGCCGCTGCTCGGCGTCGTCTTCGTCGCCGAGACCGTCGCGGTGATCCTCCAGGTCGGCAGCTACAAGCTGCGCGGCCGCCGGATCTTCCGCATGTCGCCGCTGCACAACCATTTCGAGCTCATCGGTTGGGCCGAGGAGAAGGTGACGATCCGCTTTTGGCTCATCGGCGCGCTCGCTGGGATCGTCGCCGCGATCCTCGCGTTCGTGACGCCGAAATGAGCGAACGCTTGCCCATCTTTCCGGATACGGACCTGCGATGACATTGCATTCCAAGCGCGAAGGAATCGAGAAGCCCCAGGAACGCGAAAGTATGTGGTTCGCGGAAGACGCCATTCTCTGGTCCTCTGCACTCCGCAAGTTAGGAGTGACTGCGGGCATAACTGCCCGAAGTCACGGCAGCATGGCGGGGTCGCATCATCCGCTCGCGGAGCAGGCCGAGAACCGCGCGGCGCTCGCGCGCCGGCTCGGCTTCGACGCGGTCGTGCGCGCGAAGCAGGTGCACGGCCGTGACGTCGCATACGTCACTGCAGCGGTGGAGCCGTGGCCGATCGCGGATGCGCTCTGGACCGATCGTCCGGGCGTCCTGCTCGGGATCGCCGCCGCCGACTGCGTGCCGGTGCTCGTCGCTGATCCGCGCGGGCCGATCGGCGCGGCGCACGCGGGCTGGCTGGGTACCTCGCTGGAGGTGGTGCGCGCGCTCGTCGACGCCATGGTCGCGGGCGGTGCCTCACGCGACGGGCTCGTCGCGTCGATCGGTCCATCGATCGGCCCGTGCTGCTACACGATCGATGCGGAGCGCGCCGAGGCCGTTCGCGAGCGCATCGGTCCGGACGCGCTCGAGACGCGCGACGGCAAGACGTACTTCGATCTCTGGTCCGCGAACGCCGCGCAGCTTCGCGCCGCGGGCGTGCGGGAGGTCGAGGTCGCGCGCATCTGCACGCTGTCCGGCGGAGCGGATCTGTGGTCGTATCGCGGTCGCGGTCCTGACGGGAAGTACGGCACACAACTCGGGTTCATCGGCAGGCCGCGGCTCAAGGCAGCGGTGCCGTGACCGTCATCTTCGATACCGCGATCACGAGGGAAGAGCTGCGCGGCAAGCGCGTCACGATCGTCGGCCTGGGCAAAGGGCGCACGACCGCCGGGCTGGCGCAGTTCCTCGTCAAGTCCGGCGCGCAGGTGACGGTGAGCGACGCGAGATCTCGCGAGGAGAATGCTGAAGGCATCGCCCGTCTCGGCGACACGCCGATCGAGTTCGTGTTCGGCCCGTCGAGCGATGACATGGCGCTGGCTGACCCGGAACTCGTCTTCGTCATCCCAGGCATCCGGCCCCGCTCCGCGACCATCCTTCGCGCGCTGCAGCGCGACATCCCGGTGCTTACAGAGATCGCGCTCTTCTTCCGCCTCTGCCCCGCGCCGATCGTCGGCGTCACCGGCACGAAGGGGAAGACCACGACGACGACGATGATCGAACGCATCCTTCAGCGCGGACCGCGCCGCGTCGTGACCGGCGGCAACATCGGCCGCTCGATCATCCAGGACCTCGACACGATCACGAAGAACGACGTCGTCCTCCTCGAGCTCTCCAGCTTCCAGCTCGAGACGCTCGGCATGAGCCCCCACGTCGCGGTCATCACGAACGTGAGCGAGGACCACATCGACCATCACGGCACGCGCGAGAGCTACATCGCCGCGAAGCGGAACATCGTCGCCTGGCAGGGCCCGAAAGACATCGCGGTCATCAACCTCGACGACCCGGCCGTCGTCGCGATGCACACCGGTTCGGCATCGGAAGCGCGTGGCTATTCGCTCACGATGCGGCCGCGGCACGGGGCGTTCCTCGATCCGTCAGGTCGGCTCGTGCTCAGCGATGGTGCGCAGCAGATCCCGCTCATCGAAGCGCGCGAGCTGCGCGTCGTGGGCCGCCATAACATCGCGAACGCGCTCGCGGCCGCGGTCGCCGGCCAGGCCATGGGCGTGCCCGCGCCCCAGATCGCCGGCGCGCTGCGCGAGTTCGAGGGCGTGACACACCGGCTGCAGCGTGTCGACGAGATCGCCGGCGTGCTCTGGGTCGATGACTCCGCCGCGACGACGCCGGCCGCGACTCTCTCCGCGCTCGACGCTTTCGATCGGACGCCGGTCCTGATCCTGGGCGGGGTGAGCAAAGGCGTCGACTTCGCGCCCCTCGCGCGCGAGCTGAGCCGTCGCGCCCGCGCCGCTGTGCTCATTGGGCCCGCGGCGGATGACATCGCCTCGGCGCTCGACGCCGCGACCGCCGGGCCGCGCGCGCCTCACCTTCCCATCCGACGTGTGGCCGGTCTCGCCGATGCGGTGAGCGCGGCTCAGGCGCTCGCGCAACCGGGAGACGTCGTGCTGCTCTCGCCGGCGTGCGCGGCGCGCGAGGACATCACGCGCGCGAAGACGATCGACGCGTTCAACTCGGCCGACGAGCGCGGCGAGCGTTTCGTCGCGCTCGTGCGCGAGCTCGCGAAAGGCGCGCCCGCATGAAGCTGCGCCTGCCGCGCACGACCTCATACGACCTCGTCCTGCTCCTCGTCGTCGTCGCGCTCACGCTGCTCGGCATCGCGATGGTGTTCAGCGCGAGCGGCATCCGCGCGCTCGATACGGTCGACGATCCGCGCTACTACCTCGGCTGGCAGGCGCTGTGGGCATCTCTCGGCCTCGTCGGGATGGTCGCGGCGATGCGTCTCGACTACCACCGCTACCGCGCGCTCGCGGTGCCGCTCGTCGTGATCGTCGTCGCGCTCCTCGTGGCCGTGCTCGTGCCCGGCGTCGGCGTCCGCGCGGGGGGCGCGGCGCGCTGGCTTCGCGCAGGCGCGGTCGGCCTGCAGCCCGCGGAGCTCGCGAAGCTCGCGCTCATCGTGTACCTCGCGGCGTGGTTCGGCCCCCGACGCGAGCGCCTCGGCTCGATCGGCGTCTTCGTCCCATTCGTGGTCGTGACCGGGGTACTGGCAGCGCTGACCGTCGCCGAGCCTGATCTCGGCACGGCGATCGTCCTCGTCGCGATCGCCATGACGATGTACTTCATCGCCGGCGCGCGCCTTCGGATCTTCGGCGCGCTCGCTGGGCTCGCGCTCGTCTCGGTGCTCGCGGTCGCGGTCGCGCAGCCGTATCGCCTCGCGCGCCTCGTCACGTTCCTCGATCCGTGGAGCGATCCCAAAGGCGCGGGGTTCCAGGCGATCCAATCGCTCTATGGGCTCGCCCTTGGCGGCGTGTTCGGAGAAGGGCTCGGCGCGGGACGCGAGAAATTCGGCTTCCTTCCCGCGCCGTACACGGATTCGATCTTCGCGGTGCTCGGCGACGAGATCGGTCTCGCCGGGACGCTCGTCGTCATCGTGCTGTTCTTCGCGATCGCGTATCGCGGCATCGCGATCGCACTGCGTGCGAAGGACTCGACCGGCGCGCTCTTCGCCGCGGGCATCACGACGTGGCTCGTCTTCCAGGCGTGGGTGAACATGGCCGTCGTCGCGAGCCTCGTGCCGATGACCGGCATCACGCTGCCGTTCATCTCATACGGCGGCAGCTCGCTCTGCGTCGGGCTCATCGCGGTCGGTATCCTCCTGAACGTTGGACGCGAAGCGGGACCAACCGTGTCGCGTGCTCCTGGTCGGCGGCGGAACGGGCGGTCATATCAGCCCGCTGCTCGCGATCGTCGAGGCGCTGCGCGCCCAGGTCCCCGAGGTGCGGCTCCTGTTCATCGGTGGTCGTCGCGGGCGCGAGGGTGAGCTCGTGCCCGAGGCGGGCATCCCCTTTCACGCGGTCCCGATGAGCTCGCTCCGCGACCCCGACTCGCGCGCGGCGTTGCTGCGCACGCTCCTTGCGCTGCCTCTGTCGTTCTTCGATGCGCTCTGGCAGATCATCCGTTTCCGTCCGAACGCGCTCGTCACGAGCGGCGGTGCGATCGCGATACCGGTCGTGCTCGCGGCACGCGCGCTCCGCGTGCCCGTCTACATGTGGGCGGGCGATGCGCTGCCGGGACGCGCGGGTCGGACGCTCGCGCGCTTCTGCACGAAGATCGGCGTGACCTTCGAGCAGGCGGTCCGCGCGTTCCCGCCGCGGCGCGCCACGCTCACGGGCACACCGATCCGACAGTCGCTGCTGCGCTGGGAGCGCGACGAGGCGCGCAAGAAGATGGACGTCCCCGCCGACGCGCTGCTCGTCGTCGTCACGGGCGGCAGCCAAGGCTCTGAACGCGTGAACGAGACGATCTTCGGCGCGCTCGCGCGACTCTTGAAGACTGCGTACGTCCTTCACGTGACCGGCGAGAAGCACATCGGCGCCGCGAAGGCGCGCGAGAAGTCTCTGCCTGCCGAACTGCGCGAGCGCTACCTGCCCCGTGCGTACCTGCGCGACGAGATGGGCGCCGTCCTTGCGGCGGCGGACCTGGTCGTCGGACGCGCCGGTTCGTCTTCCATCGCTGAGCCGCTCGCGTTCGGCGTGCCGCTCCTGCTCATCCCGTTCGGCGCGGCGATGGAGGGCCACCAGGAAGCGAACGCGCGCGCCGCGGCCGAGGCGGGCGCCGCGCTCATCGTGCGTGAGAGCCAGCTTGACGCCGACCGTCTCGTCGCCGAGGTCGCCGGGCTGCTGAGCGACCGCGCTCGCCTCAGGCGGATGGCCGAGAGCGCGAAGAAGGCGGGCCGTCGGGACGCCGCGTCGGTCATCGCGCGCGACGTGCTGGTGCTCGGGAAGTGCGCATGACGGCAGTACGCAGTACGCGTTTCCACATCGTCGGCATCGGCGGCGCGGGGATGTCGGCGGTCGCGCGCGTCCTGATGGAGCGCGGTCACCAGATCACCGGCTCTGACAACGGCCACTGGCCGCTTGCTGAGGCGCTCGCGCGCGACGGCGCGGCGGTCCACGAGCGCTTCTCCGCCGACCACGTGCCTGGTGCCGACATCGTCATCCGCTCGAGCGCGTACAAGGAGGACAACGTCGAGGTACGCGCCGCCCTCGATCGCGGGATGACGGTCTGGAAGCGCGAGGACGCCTGGCGCTTTCTCACAAAGGGTCAGCGCGTCGTCGCTATCGCGGGAACCCACGGCAAGTCAACGACGACCGCAATGACCTGGCTCGGTCTGCGCGCCGGTGGTGTCGATGCGTCGCTCATCTGCGGCGCCGCGATCCGCGGTGTCGGCACCAACGCGCATGCGGGCAAGTCGGATGTGTTCGTCATCGAGGCGGACGAATACGACAACACGTTCCTTGCCCTTCAGCCCGAGGTCGCGGTCGTGACGACGCTCGACCACGACCACGTTGACATGTTCCCGACGCGCGAGTCGTACCGGGACGCCTTCCGCGCGTTCGTGAAAGGCGCGCTCGCGGGCTCGCTTCTTATCGCGTCGGCCGACGACGCAGGAGCGCGCGAGCTCGCGGCATGGACGCGCGAACAGCACAGCCTGCGCGTCACGACGTACGGCAAACATCCGTCCGCCGATCGGAAGCTTGTCGATCACGGTAATCGCGCGTACGACCTGGGCGGGCGGTTGTTCTCGCTCAGCGTGCCGGGATGGCACAACGCGTTGAATGCCGCTGCCGCGATCATCGTCGCGGACCACTTCAGCGCGCCAACGGCAGACGTGCTCGCGCGCGGGCTCGCGCCGTTCGAGGGCGTCGAGCGGCGGCTCGAGCTCCTCGGGACCGCGGGAACGATCAAGGTGATCGACGACTACGCGCACCACCCGAGCGAGATCGCGGCGGGCCTCGACGCGTTCGGGGAGAGCGCGGTCGTCGTCTTCCAACCGCATACGCCGA
>VBJD01000150.1 GCA_005887995.1 Chloroflexota bacterium | reverse complement strand
AGGTGGAGGACGCCCTTCAGGACGCGTTCGTCAGGGGCTTGGAGCGCGCCGGGGACTTCCCCAGTACGTCGATCGAGGGATGGATCTTCGTCGTCGCCTCGCGCGCATGGCGGCGGCGGAGGATCCGCGACCGGCTCTTGCTGCCGTGGACGTTCTTGGCGGACCGACCCGTCGCAAGCGCCGATGCGGCGGTCGACGTCCTCGCTGCGCTGCGAACGCTGCCGCTGCGACAGCGTCAGATCGTCGTCGCGCGCTACATCCTCGGATTGTCACAGGCCGAGACGGCGGAGCTCCTCGGGATCGCGCGCGGCACCGTTTCGGCCGCGACGACGCAGGCGCTGACTTCGCTGCGCACACGGATGGAGGTCGAGAAGTGATCAGCTCGTCGGATCAGCAGACCGTGATCGCGCTTCGCGTCGCCGCAAATAGGATCGTCGTGCCGCCAGAGTCCCGTTGGATGCGCGAGCCGCGATCGGCGCGAGGCGTTTGGGTGATCGCGACGCTCGCAGTCGCGTTCGTCGGCCTGGTCGCGGTCCTTGTGACGCTCCGCGGTGAGTCCCGCACCGTTCCAGGGTCGGTATCGCACACGATTCCGCCAGCCGACTCCCGCGCCGCGGTCGTGGACCCACTCGGACCCCTCACGTTCGACGTATCCGACGACGCGGGGTGGCTGATAGCACGGGCGAGGGCGGTACCCGAGTTCGTCGTGCTCAAGCCGACTTGGCTACCTCGCAAGCCAGACTCCGCGTCCCAGTGCGACATCGAGACGCAGTTCTTGTTTATGGACCAGAACGCCAGCGAGGCTTACCACGTGAATTACGGGCAGAGTCACCTGTTCGGCGCTCCGTGCATGCTGACCTTCGGCGGGCATCTAGATCCGGCCTGGGTCGCAGGTCTTACTGACCCGTCGCTCCCGACAGTAGCAACGTTCACAGCGCGCGGCACCGTTGTGTATGTCCGCAAGTCCGGCGAGACCGTCTACCTGCAGTGGGTCGAGAACAGCGCTTTCTACGAGATCATCGCGAATGGTTACGACCTGAGCGATCTGGTTCGCGCTCTCAACAGCCTCGAGCCCATGAGGTAGCGGCACGTCCCTGCGACGCTGCGCACGGCTCGCATGCATGGCGGTCCTCGCCGTGGTCGCAGCTGCGTGCGCAGGAAGTCCTAGCGGCGAGGCCGTGCCGAGCGCGACGCAAGCGGTCGCGACGACGCGAGCGACGAGCGCTCCGCCGAGCACGCCCGTCGCCGGCCAGCCGCTTGGCCGCGGTTATCACATGTTGCTCGGTCTCGGCGATCGCGGTGTCTGGATGTTCGGCGGAGAGACCGCGGGCCCGCGTCTCGGAGGCCGAGAGTTGATGGACACGTGGACGTATCAGAGAAGCTCGGGATGGTCAGAGCGCGGCCGAGGGAGCGCGCCGACGGCGACCGGCGACGCGATCGCGTATGACGCGGCGTCGGGACGCGTCGTGGTCCTCGCGTTCGAGGGGCCGAGCTACGAGTCCGTGAGTGAGACGTGGGTCTACGACGTGTCGGCGGATCGCTGGGAGCGGCGAGCGTTAGGCGCGGGACCACTTGCGGTTCACGGCGCGCGCGCCGCGTACGCCGCGAAAGCTGATCGCCTCATCGTGCTCGACGAATTTGGCGAGACGTGGGCGTACGACGTCGATACGGACACATGGACGAAGAGAGCGCCGGCGAGCCATCCCCCCGGTCGGAGGTATTACGCGATGGCGTACGACGAAGCCGCGGATCGCGTCATCCTCTTTGGCGGGCTTGGCTCGGGCGACACGTGGGCGTACGACTTCGCTTCGAACGCGTGGAAGGACATGGCGCCCCCCACGAGTCCAAGTGCACGCCTCTATCACGCGATGGCCTACGACAAGAAGACGGCGCGGGTCATCCTGTTCGGAGGCGCGGGTACGGGGGAGCAGCCGCTCGGAGACACGTGGTCCTACGACTACCGAGCAAATACGTGGACGGAGCTCCGCCCGCAGACTGCCCCTTCGGCGCGGGCGTGGCATTCGATGGCATACGACGCGGTCGGTGGATCGATCGTGCTGTTCGGCGGCGGTACTGATCGGGCGCATTTCGGCGCGGACACATGGATCTACGACCCAGCGCGCAACGCATGGTCCCCAGCGCCGTGAGCACGCGCCGCTCAGCGTTCTGTGCGGCTAGCAGCCGCTAGCGACCGGGACTGCCCGCGACCGACTTCGACGCGAGGATCTGTTCGCACGTCGGGCAGTGACCGTCGCGCGCGCTCTTCTCGTCGTCGGACGTCGTCTCGAGCGCGGTGGTGAAGGCTTCACCGCAGAGCGCGTTCGCGACGAAGAAGTCGCGGTCGCTTGCCGGCACGTGCCACTGACGAGCACCACTCAAGGGACGGATCCACTTCGCCATTCCGACGTCAAGGGATAGCGCGGTCACGCGCACTCCGCAAGTCGGTTATCCACGGTGCTTGCCTGGTCGCGACCGGCGCACAATGCGGGGGATGCAGGACGCCATCGCGAGACTCGACGAGCTCATGCGCCGTCTCATCGAGACCGATCAGACCGGAGAGCCGATGGAGCCGCTCGCCGTCGCCGGTGAGCTCGGCCGCATCCGCGACGATCTCATGCGCGGACGCGCGGTCCTCCCTCGTCCGGGCGGCGAGCGCCACTTCCGCTGCGATGCGTGCGGGACCATCGTGCACGGCTCCGCGGCGCCACAAGCATGCCCGACGTGCGGCAAGTCCCGTTTTTACGAAGCCGATCTGGAGACAACGTCCGTGGATGCGGGGCCCGCCTAGGTCAAGCCCGCCGCTGCGAGCATCGACAGACCGGATCGACGCAGCGAACGATCGAACGGGTAAAAGACCAGGCCAAGCTCCTCGAGGGTCACCGCCCCGAGCAGTGCGACGTCGCCGAGCTCCCCGAGGATCACGGGCGTGTGCCCATCACCCTCCGGCAGCGCGATGTGGCACTCGGAGATCGCGCGTTCGATCGCGCTGCCGTCGGCCATAACGAAGCGCATGCGCCTCTTCGGCTCGAGACCAAGCCGCGTCCAGACGTCGTGCGGCAGCAGCGTGTATTTCGCGCCGCTATCAACGAGGAACTCGACGTCGGCGCGGGAGCCGGTCGGTCCCGTCACCGTTGCCTCGATCGACGTGAGGCCCACAGGGAGCGCATCGGTCATCGCTTGCGCCGTCTCCTATCGCGCGAGTTTCGCCGCCTCGCGCTCCTGCTGCTTCACCGTCTTGATGATCTTCAAGGCCCACTGATGCGACACGGCGTCCGCGGCGACGTACGAGCCGTCGGAGTGCAGCCATGAGCCGCCCTCGCCGTCGGTGATCTGACCGCCGGCCTCGCGCAGGATCACACCCGCTGCCGCGACGTCCCAGGGATTCGCTGCGAGCGTCCAGTACGCCTGCAGGCGCCCGGCGGCGACGTAGCAGATCCCGAGCGCGGGCGAGCCGAGCACGACCTGATGGTTGACCTCCTGCGCGGTGAGATCGAAGACGCGCAGCGCCTGACGCAGCGCGTCTCCATCGTGCGGCAGATCGGTGCCGACCCACGCCTGCTCCCAGAACTCCGGCCCGAAGGCGGTCGGCCGGACCACGATCTGCGCGTTGTTCAACGTCGCGGGTTCGCCGAGCTGCGCCGAGTACATCTCGTCGCGCATGGGGTCGTACACGACTCCGACGCGCAGCTGTCCGTTCACGCGCAGCGCGATCGAGACCGCGAAGAGCGGCAGGCCCTGCGCGAAGTTGAGGCTGCCGCAGATCGGATCGATGATCCACAAGCGCTCGGCGTCGACCGCGAGCGGCTCGTCCTCGGGCCCTTCCTCGGCGACGATCCCGTCGTCCGGACACTCCTGTTTCAGGATGTCGACGATGAGGTCTTGGATCTCGACCGCGCTGCCGACGATGACGTCGCGACGCCCACGCCACTTCAGGTAGCCGGGCGATCCGAGCTTCGCGCGCGCGAGGCGGCCGGCGCGGAACGCAGTGCGTGTCGCGAGCTCGCGCGCGGTTTTGTCGTCCATCAGCACGTGCGACGGTAGAGTTGCTGCCATGGGCGGTCAACGGTGACGGAGGGCTCGGGGACACCGTCTGCGACTCCGCAGCCTGAAGCGCGCGTCATCCGCACCGTGGTGTGCGCGTTCTCGCGCGACGAGCTGCCGGCCGACGATCTGCAGGTGTTCCGCCGCTTCGAGCATTCGATGAAGAAGGCCGGGCTCGACGTCCGCGTGCGGCTCGAACCGATCGAGCAACTGCCCGAGCAGTTCGACGTTCTCGTCGTCTCGCCCGCGCTCGAGCGTCGTGCGAATCAGGTCGGCGGCGACGCGATCGTCATGGTCACGACGCGGCAGACCGCGGCGAGTGCCGCGGATCGACTTCTCGCGGAGATCGCGCGCGGCTACCCGATCACCGCGGCGAGGAAGGATCCGAACGCGCCGCACATCGTGCGCCGTCGCGGGTACGAGGTCCTGTGATCGACGAATCGCTTCGCCAGCAGCTCGCGACGCGCGTGGCGCGGCTCGAGCAGCAGATCCGCGCGTTCAAGGAGCTGCATGCGACCGAGCTCGGCCTCATCCTCGACGAGCTCGCATCACTGCGCGCCGATCTCGCGGCAATGGCGCCGCCGCCTGCCGCGGCCGACAGCGCGCAAACGACGGCGACGGCAAGTGCGAGCGCGCCCGCCGATCCGGCGGCCGCGTCGCCGAAACGCGCGAAGTGGCTTGCCGAGGAAGCGCGGAAGGAAGAGGAGCGTCGCGCTCCGCTATCGCGGCGGGAGTTCCTGCGCGGACGTGATCGCGACGAGGGAAACGGCTAACGTGCAGCGAGCCGCCGACGGCGCAGGACGCGGTACAAGATCTCGGCGATGAGCGCGAAGAGCGCGACGGCGAGGAAGATGTACGCCTCGGGCGACAGGCCGGGGAGGATCGACGGGGTCGAGGCGCGCTGAGCGGGGATGACGGCGCCGCTTGGATACTGGCTCGTCGCGAGCGCTGACTTCCCGTCGGCGTCGAGCGTCACCGCGTAGATCTCGAAGTTGCCCGACCGCGGCGACGCGAAGAGGAGCTCCGTTCCGTCATTGGTGAATTCGAACGGTCCCTGCGCGAGGATCCCCTTCGCGACTTCAGTGCGCTGACCGCTGTTGTTCGGATCGACGAGCCAGAGATCGGTCCACGACTGGTCGAGCGAGAGGTGCTCGCTCACGTACACGATCGTCCCGTCCTTCAGGTAGACGGGGAAGTGATTGCGCTCGCCGTCGGGGCTGATGACCGTCGGCGCGGCGCCGGTGTTCGCGACAGCAGAGAGGACGAGCACGTGCGTGAGGTCGCCGTCGGAGAACGCAAGGCGCGTGCTCTCGGGTGACCAGCGAGCGGCGTGGCACGCGAAGGTGCACTGGCTCTGCTGCTCGCTCGCGAGGCCATTCGTCATCTGAACAGTGCCGGTGCCATCGCGACCGGTGGTCCAAAGATCCATCGTCCCGCCGCGATAGACGTAGAACGCGATGCGCTTCCCGTCGGGACTCCACGACGGGAACGACGTGAACGCCTCGGTGTGCGTGATCTGCGTTCGCCGCTGCGTCGCGAGCTCGATGACCCAGATCTCGCGCCGGCTCGTGTCGCCCGAGTCGACCGCGATGAACTTCCCGTCGGGGCTCCACGTGGGATGGCGATCGTCGACGTTGTCGCCGCTCGACACCTGCTTCGTGTTCTTCCCGTCCGCGTCCATGACGTAGATGTGGTAGGCGCCGTCGCGATTGCTCTGGAACGCGATCCTCGAGTGGTCGGGGCTCCAGGTCGGGCGGAGGTTCGCGGCCTCGGTCTCGGTCAGCTGTCGGATCGGCGAGGCCGCCGCTGTGACCGCGGTCGTGAAGGACGCGAGCACGACGGCCAGCAGGCTGATGCGGAACGCGGTCAGAAAGCGGCTCACGCGACGGTCCTTTGCGACATCAGTTTCCACGACTCCCTCGCAAGGAGTGCGCCGAAGACCAAGATGAGCCCGCCGCCGATGAGGAGCGCGAGCTGGGCGAGGATGCCTTCCTTCGCCGCGGTCTTCGCGGTGAACGAGCTCACGAGGAAGAGCAGGGCAAGCACGACGTTGAGCGCTGCCCAGAGGATCCCGAGTACGGCTGCGACCTGCCTCATCCCATATTCCTCGCGCGTGCATATTGCTCGCTCAGCCAGGTCGTCGTCATCGCCTTGACGAGCGGCCAGCGGCCGAACACGTAGCGCAGGTGGTCGAGCACCTTCAACACCAGTAACACCATCGCTGCTACATGCAAGGTCGAGGCCCCCCAAAGGACGGGCCCGGGAACCGGCGCCAGGTAGCGCAGGGCCTTGATGAGACCTGTCACCGTGATGAGACCGATCGCGATCGTCCACGTGGGGAAGGAGAACGCGGTCTCGTAGTAGCTGAACTGGCCGGGAGGGGAGTCCGATCGGATCGGCTCGACGCGCAGGGCGCGGCCGACGATCCTGCCGAGCTGCGGCGGCAGCTCACCGGCGAACGCGCTCCAGTGCCGTCGCCACTCGCCGCGCGGCGGAAGCAGGCTGCGCGATCCGGTCTGCCACCAGTAGGTGAGGAAGTACGCGACCGAGAAGAGGATGATCGCCGCGCCGATGTAGTGGACCCGATAGAAGAGGTACAGCGAGATCGGCGCGTTCACATCGAGGATCCCGCCGAGGTACTGCCAGACGCCGGTCGGCAGCGCGAGCAGAAATCCGAGCGTGATGAGCCAGTGACCGATCACCGTCGCGCGGCTGAAGCGACGGACCTCGCCCGGCTTCGCGCGTCGCGCGCGCATCGCCGTCGCGGCGCCGAGCATCCCGAACGCGACGCCCGCGCCGAGGACGAACGGGATGGTGCGCGCGAAGAAGATGTTGTCGGAGAGCTCATTGCTGAACGGCTGGACGCCGCTGGCTTGCTGCGCGGCGATCGTGACGAGCGCGAGGACGAGGATGGCCGCGCCGACGAGCGCCACGAGCGCGGCCGCGAGACGCACTACGCCTTACCCGCTGCCGGGCTTCCCTTGAAGGTCTGGAACTCGCGGAGCTTGCCCCAGTTCTCCTTGTTCGATTCGGGCGCCGAGAGGCACATGCGACCCGCCTCGACCTTGAGGATGCCCTGCCGGATGCGGACGTTGATCGGGCAGCTCTCGACGCATGCCGGCCCGCCCTCACGCCAGTAGCAGAGATCGCACTTGGCGAACGTGTCGTTCACCGGGTCATAGGTGATGCGCGACGTCTGCGGCGGCGTCGGGTCGGACGTGAGGAGGTTCGTCGCCTTCGAGAGGTCGCTGATCGGAAAGATGCACGCCTCGTTGCATCGCCCGCAGGAAACGCAGGTGTCCTCGTTGATGTAGCGCGCGCCGGTCTTCGGATCGACACGCAGCGCCTCGACGGGACACACGTACAGGCACTCGGCGGTCGGGCACTGGAGGCATGGCTCCTGGTGGAACTGGCCGCGGTCGGGATACGCGGCCTGCACCGCGGGGTCCACCTTCGTCGTCGGGTCATTGAAGATCCGGATGCGCGGCACGTCGGAGAGGCCCTCGGCCTTGTGGACCTGGCTGCAGCGCACCTCGCAGGTGAGGCAGCCAATGCACAGCGTCGGGTCAGGGAAGATCACGCCCTGCGAGAGCTTGGTCTGGGTCGGCGACGCGGGGCCGCCCATACCGATGCCGCCGATCGACTCGAGGGCGATGAACGCGACGATGGGGGCCGCTGTCTTGAGCAGATCGCGTCGCGACGAGTCCACCGGGCCTTCAGGACGCCCCTCACGCTCAGTCAAGGAGCGTCGAGAATAGCCGCTGATGCGCGACCTCGCGCGGCTCCGCGCGAATCCCCGTTTGCGCGGGCCATTGGGCCTCGCGGAAGCACAGCAGCACGCGCAAACGGGTCAGCAGGATGCGGCCCTGGACGCGCTCGAACGCGCGCTCGAGGAGGGGTGCCAATACCGGCGTGAGTGGCTCGAGAGCGACCGCGCGCTCGCTCCGCTGCGCGATCTCCCGCGGTTCCGAGACATCGTCGCTCGCGCCGACGCGCGCTACGCCGAAGCCGCCGCGGCCGCGCGGCCGAAGCTCATGTTCGCGATGCCCGACGAGCCCCCGGACGCCTTCGGCTACCCGCTTCTACTCGTCCTGCACGGGAACAACAGCAACGCGAGCGAGACCGCGCCGTACTGGTCGTCGATGGCCGATGCGGGGTGGGTCGTCGCGGTCCCGCAGTCGAGCGAGGTCGGCATGACGCCCGACACCTACGTCTGGAACGATCGCGAACGCACCGCGAGCGAGCTCCTCACACACCTCGAGAAGGTGAAGCATTCGACGCAGATCGACGTCGGGCGGATCGTGCTCGCGGGGTTCTCCATGGGCGCAACGCAAGCGATCGCGCTGCCGCTTGCGGGGAAGATCAAGGTACGCGGCATCTTCCCGATCGCAGCATGGCTACCGCACGTCCGCGAGTTCACGCGACTCATCGAGGACGGCGCCGGACGGATGCTGCGCTCCTACATCGTCGTCGGCGATCAGGATCAGAGTGCCGACGGCGCGCGCGCTCTCTACGAGCTCTTTTCGGCGCACGGCATGCGCACGCAGCTCGACGTGCGCGAGGGTCTCGACCATGACTATCCGCCGGACATTCACGCCACCCTGGTGCGCGCCCTTGAGTTCTTGACCGCGCCATAGGGCGGGCGCGAAGTCCTTACCGCCTCCCCGGTTGGACGACCCGGATGCCCGCGGAGCGCACCGCGTCCGCCAGCCGGGCGTCATACACGACGAACGCCTCCAGCGGTCCGGCCAGAACTGCGGTGGCGAGGTGCACGGCATCAAGGCTCCGCAGAAGCAGAGGCTCGACGACGGCCGCTCGATCTGCGATGGCGTCCGTCACGCTAGCGATCGATACCGCGGCCACGACGGCGGAC
>VBJD01000149.1 GCA_005887995.1 Chloroflexota bacterium | reverse complement strand
ATCCGCGCGCCGATCGCATCTACGAGGCGACGCAGCTCGACGTGGAGATGAGCTTCGCCGAGCCGAACGACGTCATGACAGTGCTCGAGGCGTGCTACACGGCCGTCATCGAGAAGTTCGGCAAGAAGCCGGTGCACCGCAAGCCCTGGCCGCGCATGACCTACGAGGAGGCGATGAAGCGATTCGGCTCGGACCGGCCCGACACGCGATTCGCGATGGAGCTCGTCGACCTGAGCGACGTCTTTCGCGCGAGCGCGTTCTCGGTGTTCCGCGACGCGATCGATTCGGGCGGCGCGGTCCGCGCCATCGTCGTCCCCGGCAAGGCCGACGCGTCGCGCAAGGACGTCGATGGCTGGGCGGCCATCGCGAAGACGCGCGGCGCGAAGGGGCTCGTCTCGTTCGCGTTCCGCGGCGGCGAGGTGCGCTCGCCGGTCGCGAAGTACTTCACGCCGGAGGAGCTCGCGAAGGTGCGCTCGGTCTCCGGCGCGAAGGATGGCGACATCGTGCTTGCGGTCGCGGCTGAGTACCGCGTCGCCAGCCGCTCCGTCGGCGAGGTGCGCCGCGCGCTCGGCGAGGAGCTCCGTCTCGTCGACGACAAGGCACACCACGCGATGTGGATCCATCCGTTCCCGTTGTTCGAGCGCGAGCTCGACGGGACATGGACGTTCTCGCATAACCCCTTCGCGGGACCGCTCGACGACGCGAACGCGAAGCTGCTCTACAGCGATCCGGACAAAGCGTTGAGCTCGCAGTACGACCTCGTGATCGACGGCATGGAGATGGGCGGCGGCAGCATCCGCATCCACAACCGCCGGATGCAGGAGCGCGCGCTCGAGGTGCTCGGCATACCGAAGGACGAGGCCGCGGTCCGCTTCGGTGCGCTGCTCGACGCGCTCGAGTACGGCGCGCCGCCGGAGGGCGGCATCGCGACCGGCATGGACCGCACGATCATGCTCCTCGCCGGCCTGCCGAACGCGCGTGAGACGATCGCCTTCCCGAAGACGCAGACCGGCTACGACCCGTTGCTCGATGCACCCGCCGCGCTGGGCCCGGATCAGCTGAAGGAGCTCGGGCTCCGGGTCATCGAAAACCCGAAGCCGCCCCCCGAGCCGCCGAAGCCGCCGCCCGACTAGCGGCCCGCGTTCGCCGCGCTCCTAGCGGATCAGCCCGCACGCGCCCCTTGGCGTCGCATGTCGTGATTGGGGTCGTGCACGAGTATCTGCGTCTTCGTCCGCGTCACGGTCTTCAGGTTGAAGACCTTTTCCACGAACTTCGCGATGCGCCACGTCGGATGCGTTCCGCTCTCCGTGGTGAGCTTGGTCTTCACTTCCACGATCACGTCGGCATCGCCGAAGGATGCCCCGACCCCCTCGATGATCACCTCCTCCCCGCCCCGGAAGATGAGGTCTTTGTCGTTACGCAATGCCCAGATGTTGTCGATGAGTGCCTGTACGTTGATGTCGTCGTTCTTCGCGACGAACACGTCGATCATTGCGGCTATCTGGCCCAGTTCGCAGTACATCGGAATGACCTCCCCCCAAATGCGTCCGTACATGGTGACGAGCACTGTCAAGCAGCGCTGATCGGCCGCCTAGACTCTGACCACCGTGGAGGAGCGGAAATTCGCGACAGTCGTCTTCGCTGATTTCGTGGAGTCCACGGCGATCGCAGGTGCGTACGATCCCGAAGTCGTACGAGCCGCCTACGGAGCGATCTTCTCGCGCATGCGCGACATCCTCGAGGCGCACGGCGGTACGGTCGAGAAGTTCATCGGCGACGCCGTGATGGCCGTGTTCGGTGTTCCTACTTCACACGAGGACGATGCGCTACGCGCGGTGCGGGCCGCGTTCGCGCTCCGCGAAGACACCTCCCGCCGCATCGCAGGTTCATCCATCCGCGTGACGCTGCGCGTCGGGGTGAACACCGGTGAGGTCGTTGCGGCGACGAGCGTGCGGCGCGATTTCCTCGTGACGGGGCAGGCGGTGAACGTCGGCTTCCGGTTGCAGTCGGCCGCTCAGCCCGGTCAGATCCTTGTCGGTGATCTGACGCACGAGCTCACCGCATCGCAGATCGAGTACGCGCCGAAGATCGCGGTCGCGGCGAAGGGCCTGGGCACGGTCAACGCGTGGGCGGCGCTTGACGCGCGGCACGAACCCGTGGCGCCGGCGGTCCGCAGCGCGGCGCTCGTCGACCGTGAGAGCGAGATGGGCGTGCTCGCGGCCGCGTACGCCCGCGTGCGGGCCGAGCGCAGGCCGTGCCTCGTCACGGTCTACGGCGCGGCTGGTGTGGGCAAGACCCGCCTCGCCGACGAGTTCGTCGCGCGAGAACGTCTCCCGCTGGTCCGACGGGGTCGCTGCGTCGCCTATGGCGAAGGCGCGACGCTCGCCCCGCTGCAGAGCATCGTTCGCGCCGATGCGAGCATCGGCCGCGCCGACCGCGTCGAGGATGGGCTGCGGAAGCTGCGCACGACGTGCGAGGCGTTGTTCCGCGACGCGCAGGAGTCAGAGCGCGCGTTGGCGCGGCTGTCCGTCCTCGCCGGCCTCGCTCCCGTCGAGATCCTGCAGGCCGAGGTGCCCGAGGAGAGCATCGCGCAGGAGCTCGACTGGTCGCTGCGCCGTTACGTCGAAGAGCGCGCGGCCGACGGGACGCTGACGCTCATCTTTGAGGATGCGCATTGGGCCGAGCCGACGCTCCTCGACACGATCGAGCACCTCGCGGACTGGGCGCGCGGCGCGATCCTCATCCTGTGCCTCGCACGTCCCGAGTTCGTTGCGAAGCGACCCTCCTGGGGCGCCGGCCGGCCGAACAGTGTGACGCTCTCGCTGGGGCCTCTCGAGTCGGATGACGCGCGCGACCTCGTGAGCTCGCTGCTGCCGTCGGGGCACGCGGCCGCCCTCGACGACATCGTGCGCCGCTCCGAGGGAAATCCTTTCTACGCGGAGGAGCTCGTTCGTCTCCTCATCGCAACGGGCGAGCCGATGAGCACCGTTCCCGCGACGCTCCATGGGCTCATCGCCGCGCGTCTGGACGCGGTCGAACCTGGCGTGAAGGCGCTGCTCCAGCGCGCCAGCGTCGTCGGACGGGTCTTCTGGACCGATGTGCTCGGTGAGCTCGGTGAGGATCGGGTGACGATGCGCGCTCAACTCCTCGCGGCGATGCGCCATGACTTCGTCGTCGAGCTTCCGACGCGCGGGCCCGGTGGTGGATGGGCCTATCGCTTCACCCATGGCCTCACGCGGGATGTGTCGTATGCATCGGTCTCGAAAGCGGAGCGTTCGACGTTGCACGACCGGCTGTCGCGGTGGCTCGAACGAGTTGTGCCGACCCGCGGCATCGACGACCTCGAGACGATCGCCTCTCACGCCGAGCGCGCCTACGGGCTCGCGAGCGAGGTCGGATCGCCGCAAATGGACGCGCTCGGACGTCGAGCGCTCGAGCTCCTCGTTGTCGCGGCGCGCGCGGCGGATGCGCAGGGCGATCTTCGACGAGCCGAGACGCTCTTCCAGCGCGTGCTCACGATCGCACGTGGGACGCACGCCGGCGCTGCGGCGATGCTCGAGCCGAGAGCGCACGCTGCGATCGCGCGGCTCCGACGCGACAGCTCCGCGGACGCGCTCGCCGACGTGCGCCGTGTTCTCGACGACGCGCGCGCGAGCGGGCCGAGCGAGATCCTCGCGACGCTTCTGCGCTGGAGCGCGATGTACGCGCCGTACGCCTCACCGCAGGAGACCGCCTCCTTGTACGACGAGGCGGCCGATGTCGCTCGGTCGTTGGGCGACGCGTCGATCCTCGCGCGGTCGCTGCGCGCGTCGGCACGTCCTGCCTTCGCGAGCGGCCAGCTGACCGTGGCACGCCGGCTCCTCGTCGAAGCGCGGGATCTCACCACCGCCTCCGAGCACCGCGTGATCCGGGCTCGCATCCTTTTGGATCTGGCGAGCAGCTCGCTCGATCAGGGCTCATTCACGGCCGCGAAGGCCGAGATCGACGAGGCGCTACCGCTCGCGCAGGACCTCGTCGGGCGCGTCATCGCGCATCGCCGGCACGCGCAGCTGTGGCAGGCCATCGGGGACGATGAGCGCGCCGTCGCGCTGGCCGAGGCCGCGGTGGCAGGGGCGCGAGAGATCGGTTCCCCGTGGGGAATCGCTGACGCCGCCGCGCTCCTCGGTGCCATCCTGCGCGAGCGCGGCGACGCGTCCGGCTCGCGCAAGGTCCTCGATGAGGCGACGCTCTACGCCACAGCGCGCGCGCCCGCTGCGGCGCTGTGGCGCGTCCACTGCGAGCTTGCTCTGACGGCGATAGCCGACGGACGCATTGACGAAGCCAGGGACCGGTGCGCTGCGGCGGAGCGTTCCCGTCCGGCCGAGCCCGCCGCGGTAGCGATGGTCACGGCGACGCAGGGGCTCGTCGCGGCCGCGGCCGGTGATCTACGCGATGCGAACCGCCTCTTTAAGAGCGCGACCGTGACGCTCGAGGCCACCGAGCTTGCCCTCCAGCTGGCCTCCATGCGTCTGGATCACGCCCGCGCGCTCATCGCGGCGCGACGCGTCGACGACGCGGTCCCGATACTGCGGCGCGCGCGGACGTTCTATGCCGATCCGCTCGCACGTCCGCGTCTCGACGAGATCGACGCCCTGTTGGCCAACGCGAGCGCCGATGCCCGCCGAGCTGTCGCGGACTAGCGACCGCTCACGTCCGCGGCGGAAGACGCTTCCGTGGCCCGGGCAGCGCGCGACGCTTCCGTCCTCGGTCGAATGTCCGCTCGCCGAGGAGCAAGAGACCGATGACGACGAAGAACGACAGAGCGCCCAGGAACGGCAACATCGCACCTAGACTTTAGGTCCATGACACGCGTGTACCTGGACCACGCCGCGACGACGCCCGTCGACCCCGAGGTCGCCGAGGCGATGGCGCGCGTCTACCGCGACGTCCCCGGCAATCCGTCGAGCATTTACGCCGAGGGCCAGGCCGCGCGCGCCCTCGTCGACACCGCGCGCGAGCAGGTCGCGGCGGCGATCGGCGCGTCGCCGAGCGAGATCGTCTTCACCAGCGGCGGCACCGAGGCGGACAACCTCGCGCTACGCGGCGCCCTGAAGGCGCGTCGCGGCGAGCGCGATGGCCTCGTGACGACGTCGATCGAGCATCACGCGGTCCTCGACACGGCGCGCGACCTCGCCGAGCACGCACACGTGCGGTTCACCGTGGTCGATGTCGCGCCAGACGGTCGCGTCCCGCCGTCGGCGATCGCGGCGGCGATCGACGACCGCACCTCGCTCGTCTCGGTCATGCACGCGAACAATGAGATCGGCACGCTGCAGCCGCTCGCCGAGATCGGCGCTATATGCCGCGACCGCGGCGTCACGTTCCACAGCGACGCGGTGCAGAGCGTCGGCGCGCTCGAGTTCGACGTGCGCAGGATCCCCGTCGACCTCGTCTCGCTGAATGCGCACAAGTTCTACGGGCCGAAGGGCGTCGGTGCGCTGTACGTCCGCAAGGGCACACGGGTGGCGACGATGCAGACCGGCGGCGGGCAGGAGAAGGGCCGGCGAACGGGGACCGAGAACGTCGCGGGGATCGTCGGACTTGGCGTCGCGATGCGCATCGCGACCGAGCGGCGCGGGCGCGAGTCCGCGCGGCAGGCGGCGCTGCGCGATCGGATCATCGACGGCGTGCTCGCGCGGGTACCCGATGCGATCCTCACGGGCCATCGCACCGAGCGGCTCCCGAACAACGCGTCATTCGTCATCCGCGGCACCGACGGCGCGTCCGTGGTGATGGCGCTCGACCTCGAAGGCTTCGCGGTCTCCAGTGGGTCGGCGTGCACGTCCGGCGACACCGAGCCGTCGCACGTCATCCTCGCGCTCGGCATCGATCGCGAGGCGGCGAAGGGATCGCTGCGCGTCACGGTGGGGCGCGGGACGACGGACGCCGACGTCGACGCCTTCATCGCGACGCTACCGAAGGTCGTCGACCATGTGCGCGGCACCGCGGCGGTGAGCGCTTGAGCCGGGTCTTCGTCGCGATGAGCGGCGGCGTGGACTCGTCCGTGGCCGCCGCGCTGCTCGCCGAGCGTGGGCACGACGTCGTCGGTGTCTGGATGCGTCTGACTCGGGCGAATGGCGACCCCGACGCGCCGCGTTGCTGCGGGACGGAACAGGCAGGCGAGGACGCCCGGCGCGCGGCGGCGGTGCTCGGCATCCCGTTCTACGCGCTCGACTACGCGGAGGTGTTCGGGCGCGACGTCGTCGACCGCTTCGTCGACTCGTACGCGCAGGGCGAGACGCCGAACCCCTGCGTCGCGTGCAACCACTACGTGAAGTTCGAGGCCCTCATGGCCGACGTCGTGCGCAAATTCGGCGCGGACCGTCTCGCGACGGGCCACTACGCGCGCGTGACGCATGACGGTGCGCACCGGCTCCTTCGTGCGCGCGACGCGGCGAAGGATCAGTCGTACGCGCTCTACATGCTCGGTCAGCGCGTGCTCTCGCGGCTCGAGTTTCC
The DNA here is from genome assembly GCA_005887995.1 of Chloroflexota bacterium. Taxonomy (GTDB): domain Bacteria; phylum Chloroflexota; class Limnocylindria; order P2-11E; family P2-11E; genus CF-39. The sequence goes on along the minus strand of VBJD01000149.1, from coordinate 2,189 downwards.
CGTCGGCGAGCTCGCCGACAAGGCGGAGACCCGTGCGATCGCGACACGGTTCGGACTACCGACGGCGACGAAGCCCGACAGCATGGACATCTGCTTCATCGGCGGCGACTACCGCGGCTTCGTTCGCGAGCGCGCGCCCGAGGCGTTCGTCTCGGGACCCGTCGAGCGTCTCGACGGCAGCGTCGTGGGCGCACACGCGGGGATCGGCACGCTCACGATCGGTCAGCGCTCGGGCACCGGCATCGCGACCGGCGAGCGCATGTACGTTCTTCGGCTGGAGCCGGACCGTCGCGCCGCGATCGTGGGCACGCGCGAGGAGATCAGCGCGACGACCTACGAGCTGCGCGACGTGACGTTCACCGCCGATGTGCCACCCGCCGGGCGGTTCCGCACGAACGCGGTGCTGCGTTATCGCGGCACGCCGCTGGCAGGGTGGGTGACCGTGCACGCGGATGGCGCGCTCCTCGACCTCGACACGCCGGCGCTCGTCGCGCCGGGACAGGCCGCCGTGTTCTATGACGGCGACGAGGTGGTCGGAGGAGGCATCGTCACGGCGACGCGCGCGGCCTAGAGCGTGCGCGCGCTCCTCCGCATCGCGACGATCGCCGTGTCCGGCGCCGCGCTCTACTACGCCGGGCTGCTGAACAGCATCATCATCCAGCGCCCGGAGCGTCCCGGCGCGATCGTCGTCGTCCTCGCGATCGGCGCGGCGCTCGCCGCCATGCCGCTCGCGCTCGCCGGTCGCGGCGAGGGCGACGCGTCGTCACCGCCCGCGCGCGTCGGCGCGCACCGCGCGGTGTGGCTCTTCATCTGCGTCATGGCCACGGTCTCGCTCGCGTGGCTCTGGAGCATGCCGCGGCAACACTCCGAGGACTGGACGCCCTATCACAACGACGCGATCGCGCTCAACGACTGCTCGGCGCGGTCGCTCCTGGCGGGGCAGGATCCATACGCGACGCTCGACATCTTCGACTGCTATCGACGCTTCGAGATCGGGGCCGATCGCACGACGCCGCTCCGTCGGGGCGACTTCGCCGACGTCACGGTCTATCCGACGGACGAGCAGCTCGACCGCACCTGGATCGCCCGCGAGCGCGACGACGGGAACGTCGAGTTCGTCACGCGCCCGTCGTATCCCGCGCTCTCGTTCGTGCTGCTCGTGCCGTTCGTCGCGCTCGGGCTCGACACGAACTACGTCTATCTGGGATGTCTGCTTGCGGCGATCGCGATCATCGTGTGGCAGTCGGGGGCGGGCTTGCGTCCGTTCGTGCTCACCGCTCTGCTCGGCGCGTCATGTCTTGTGGCGTTCACCGTGGGCGGGAGCGCCGATCTGCTCTATGCGCTGCCGCTCGTCGCTGCGTGGATCTGGCGCGATCGTCTCGTCGGTGCGGTCCTCTTCGGCGCTGCCTGCGCGGTCAAGCAGATCGCCTGGTTTTTCGCGCCGTTCTGGTTCATCGCGGCCGTCGCCACGCTCGGATGGCGCGCGGCGCTCAGGCACACGCTCCTCGCGGCGGCGGTCTTCGTTGGGACGAACCTTCCGTTCATCCTGTGGCATCCCGCGGATTGGCTCGCGGGAGTCCTCACGCCACTCGTGGAGCCGATGTTCCCGCGCGGCGCGGGCATCGTGTTCTTGGCGACTAACGGCGGATGGCAGCTGCTCTCATCAAATGCGTACCTGGTACTCGAGGTCGCGGCGATGGCTGTGTGTCTGGTGGTCGCGTGGCGCACGAGACGTTCGAGCCCCGAGATCGGCGTCGCGCTCGCCATCATCCCGCTCTACTTCGCCTGGCGCAGCCTCTTCTCCTATTTCTTCCTCGTGCCCCTGTTCGCCTTCGCCGGCCTGGTGCGTCTGCCAATGTGTGAGCTCATCGCGCAGCACGCGCAGGACTGCGGCGCACTGACGCTCTTCGCGCTGCCGGCGAAGCTGCGCGCCGTCGCGCGCGGCGAGCGCGCGGCCTAGGGACCCGACCCTAGCGTGCCGCCCGCGCTCATCCCGCTCGCGCTCGTCGCGATCGGTGTCCCCGCGGGTTTCCGCGCGGCGTTCGGCAGGCCCCGCTCGCTCGGCCGCGCGTGGCTTCTGGCGTTCGCCGCGGTCGCGATCGCCCAGGCCGCCGGCGAGCTGACCGGATCGCGGCTCGGCATGCTCGGTGACGCGCAGGTGCTTTTCGCGGCACTCGGCGCCTTGCTGG
>VBJD01000148.1 GCA_005887995.1 Chloroflexota bacterium | reverse complement strand
TCCTGGTCGACCTGCGGCGCGATCGTGATCGGGTTGTCGGGGTGCAGGAGACGATCGCCGAGGTCGAACTTCGGCAGGAAGCGGTTCACAGCCTCCTGGGTCGGGATCTTCACGATGTGCTGCGAGTGGGTGAGGAACGCGCCGTCGAGCCCGATGGCGATCGGCAGGGAGACGCGCTTGTCCTCGGCGACGCGCCACGCCATGAGCGCGAGGTCGAGGGCCTCCTGCGCCGTCTCCGCCCATGGGAGGAGCCAGCCCAGGTCGCGCACCGCGAGCGAGTCGTTGTGCTCGGTGCCGAACGCGCCCGGGTCGTCGAGTGCGCGGTTGCCGCAGATCGCGACGACCGGCAGGCGAAGACCCGCGGTGACGGCGATCGCTTCGAACGCGTAGAACCAGCCGACGCCGGACGAGCCGACGAACACCCGCGAGCCGACGGCGCACGCGTGCTTCACGATCTCGAACTGGCTGTGCTCGCCGTCCGCGACGATGTACTCGACGTCCATCTTGCCGTTGGCGATGAGCTTCGCCGCGGCCTGCATCACGCCGTCGTACGGGCGGATGGGATACGCGGCCATGACGTCGACGTCCGCGAGGCGGATGGCCTCGGCGATCGCCTCGCAGCCCGTCGCGAGCTGCTCGGTCTCGACGTCGCTGTGCTCTCTGAGCTTGAGCTCGACGACCATTACTCATCACCTCCGCTTGCTGCGGCGCCGGCGTCGGTCGCGCGAGCGGCCTTCGGTGGCGGCGCGGCCGACACGCCTGACATCTTCTCGAACCAGGCGTTGTACGCGGGCTTGTCCTGCTTCCACATCTGCCACTTGTCGACGTTATCCGTGAACTTGAGCTCATCGACCATGACGATGCAGTCCTTCACCGGGCAGACCTGGGCGCAGATGCCGCAGCCGATGCACGCCGAGTAGACGACCTCGTAGTGGCCCTCGGGCGTCACCTCGAAACATTCATCGGGGCAGTCGAGCCAACACATCGTGCACTTGATGCAGGTGTCGAAGTTCACGACCGGACGCATGGTCCGAGCGCCGTACTTCTTGTAGTAGGGGTTGCGCTCGCCGGGCTTGCGCGCCTCGACGATGATGCCGGGCCGCATCGTGGTCCAGCCCGGCTTCTTGAACTGGAGCACCTCGTGGCCGCTCGTGCCCTCGCCGACCCGCACGGGACGCATCGCGGTGGAGTCGTAGCCGGCTTGCACCGACGCGATCGCGGACTCGTTGCCCTTCGCCAGCTCATTGGTCGCGGCCTTGGCGTTCTCGAGCGAGATCCACTGGGGCAGGATCTTCGCGAGTGCGCCCAGGATGCGGTAATCGGTGTGATCGTCCTTGAAGACCCACAGGCCCGCGAATGACGCGCCGCCCGGCACGATCCCGAGCGTGTACGGCCGCTCCGCCTTATCGGTCTGCGCGAGTACCGCGTCGGGCGTCTTCTCCGATGTGACCAGCAGCCACCCGTTCGCGCGCACTGGCTTCCAGATCGGCTGGCGTCCGTACCAGGCCCACGATTCGACGCCCTTCACGAGCGTGTCATCCACCGCGATCGAGACGTCCACGACCGCCGGCTCGTATTTGGCCATCGATGCCTCGAGCTCGATCTCATCGGCCGCGACGACGGCGAACTGCTTCGCGGGCACGCCATTTCGCTCGGGCGAGTCGCCGTAGCGCGCGAACGCCGTGCCGGTGTGACCGTCCTTGCGCGCAGCGAGTACGACCGACCGGCAGATGCGCTGCGCGAGCGTCTTTTGGAAGATGCCGCGGTAGACGACCTCGATCGAGATCGATTTGTCTTGCTCAGCCATCACTTCCCTCCAAGGAGTTTGAGGATGCCTTCGCCGACAGACTTGATGTGCTCTGCCGCGGCGTCGCGCGCACGTTCGGCGTCGTGCTTCGCGAGCGCGTCGTAGATGTGACGATGTGCCTCGAGCGAGGCGTGCGCACGAGAGTTCGTCTGAAGCCATTCCTCGCGCGACGCGCGAAGGACGTCCCAGATGACGCCGAGCATCGTCGATAGCAGCTCGTTCCCCGCGGCGTCGCCGATGACCTCGTGGAAGCGGGTGTCCTCTTCGACGTACGACTGGTTCGCCGCGACCCTGCGCTCCTGCGCGCCGAGGAGCTCGCGCAGCTCAGCGAGCTGTGCCGGCGTGATGCGCGCGGCGGCGAGGGCGGCGATCGCCGGCTCGACGACGCCGCGGAACTCGATGACGTCGGAGACCGTGTGACCACGGGCGATGAGTGAGTGGAGCGGCTTCGCCAGGTCGTCGGGGCTGACCCGACGGACGAACGTGCCGCCGCCCGCGCGCGTCTCGACGATGCCGAGGAGCTCGAGGCTGCGGAGCGCCTCGCGCACGGATGCCCGTGAGACCTGGAACTGCTCGGCCAGCTGGCGCTCAGCGGGGAGCTGATCGCCGGCGCGGAGCTCGCCCTTCTCGAGAAGGGCCTGGATCTGCTCGACGATCCCTTGGTAGAGGCGGCTACGTCGGATCGGCTCAATGGTCGTCAAATCGTCTCCCCAGCGCTCTGGTCAGGTGGTCTGACCAGAGGCTAGGACGACCCGATATTGGCGTCAAGGCCGCCATTTAGGGGGCTGCGGCACATATTCCAACGGCCACGGAGGAAACGTGCGTCCTCGGCGCGCTCGCCGCCCTCCTCGCGTACGGCCGCTGGGGTCTTCTGGGCGCCAGCTGACTCGCGCATCGGGACCTAGTGCGACGCGGCCTCCGCGTGTCCCGCCATGAGGAGCCCGAGTCGATCCTCGGTCGCGTCCGCGGCGTCGAGCGTCGCGACGATGCGCCCCTCGAACATCACCGCGATCCGGTCCGAGAGCGCGCGGATCTCGTCGAGCTCGCTGGAGATGAGGAGGATGCCGCAGCCGCGCGCGCGCTGTTCGAGCAGCCGCTCGTGCACGTACTCGGTCGCCGCAATGTCGAGGCCGCGCGTCGGCTGGCTGATGACGATGAGCCGCGGCGATTCTGAGATCTCGCGGCCCAGCACGACCTTCTGCTGGTTGCCGCCTGAGAGCGTCCCTACGATCACCTTGGCATTCGGTGGGCGCACGTCGAAGTCTTTCGCGAGACGGTCGCCGTCCTTCGCGATCGCCTCACGCTCCAGTACGCCGCGTCGCGCGTACGGCTCGCGATCCTGCTTGCCGAGGATGAAGTTGTCGGCGACGGTGAAGGGCAGCACGAGCCCTTCGACGCGGCGGTCCTCCGGCACGTAGGCGACACCGCGCGCGCGCGTGCGCTTTGGCGGATCGCGCGTGATGTCCGCCCCGCCCACAGTGATCGTCCCCTCGGTGACCGGCCGAAGCCCGAGGATGCACTGCGCGAGCTCGCTCTGACCGTTGCCGCCGACCCCGGCGACGCCGACGATCTCTCCCTCGCGCACGACGAGATCGACACCGCGGAGGGCCGGCGTGCCGCGGTCGGAGAGCGCTTCGAGCCGTGAGATCTGCAGGATCGGCAGGCTCGTGCCGGTGGCGGCGCGCGCCTTCAGCTCCTTCAACTCCCGGCCGACCATCGCCTTCGCGATCTCGGCCGCGTTCGTCTCTTTCGTGACGAGCTGCGCCGCGTTGCGGCCCTGTCGCAGCACGGTGATGCGGTCGGTGACCGCGAGGACCTCGCGCAGCTTGTGGGTGATGAGGATGAGCGTCTTTCCCTCCGCGCGGAGCTGGCGGACGATGACGAAGAGCTCGTCCACCTCTTGCGGCGTGAGCACGGCCGTCGGCTCGTCGAAGATGAGGAGCTCCGAGCCCCGATACAGGACCTTGAGGATCTCGACGCGCTGCTGGAGGCCGAGCGGGATGTCCTCGATGCGCGCGCTCGGCTCGACGACGATGCCGAAGCGCTCCTCGAGGGCGCGCACACGCTGCTCGATGGCGCGCGTATCGAGCGGCGGCCCACCGCGCTCGTCGCCGAGGACGACGTTCTCCGCGACCGTGAGCGGCGGCACGAGCATGAAGTGCTGGTGGATCATCCCGATGCCGAGCGCGATCGCGTCGCGCGGTCCGGTGATCCGCACCTCTCTGCCGCGATAGCGGATGGTGCCCGCGTCGGGGTGGTAGAGGCCGTAGAGGATGTTCATCAGCGTCGTCTTGCCTGCGCCGTTCTCGCCGACGAGCGCATGGATCTCGCCCTCGTTCACGACGAGGTCGACGCCGTCGAGCGCCTGGAGCTCGCCGAAGCGCTTGCGAATGCCGCGCATCTCGAGGAGCGGCACGAGCGGCGTCGCGACCACCGTCGCGGCCGTACCCCGTTCGCGCTCGGGTCGCGGCGCGATCACCTAATGACCCTCGCTTTCGTAAGGGACGCCGTCCGCGGCGGGTGGGCGTGAGCGTCCCACGAACCCGGCGACCGCGAGGATCGTGAGCAGGTAGGGGATCGTCGAGAGGAGCTGCACCGGAATGCGCAGATCGCCGATGGACACGCCCTGCAGCGAGACCGACAGCGCGTCGCCGTACCCGAAGATGAGCGAGGCCACGAGCGCGCCGACGGGCGTCCAGCGGCCGAAGATCATCGCGGCGAGCCCGATGAAGCCGCGGCCATTTGTCAGGCCGTCGGTGAACGAGCCGGTGTCGGCGACGGTGAGATAGACCCCGCCGAGCGCGGCGAGCCCGCCCGAGGCGAGCACCGCCCAATAGCGCGTGCGACGCACGTCGATGCCGACGGTGTCGGCGGCGCGCGGATGCTCGCCGACGGCGCGCAGCCGGAGGCCGGCCACGGTCCGGAACATGTACAGCTGCAGCACGATGACGAGCACGAGCGCGAGCCAGACGAGCACGTTCTGATGCCCGATCACACCACCGACGAACGGCACGCCCGCGAGGAAGTCCAGGTTGAGCGCTGGCAACAGCGGCACTCCTGACGGCACGCCCGAGCCGTAGATCTCGTAGTTGAGGTAGGACGTCACTCCGAGCGCGAGGATGTTGAGGGCCATCCCGGTCACGATCTGGTCCGCGCGCCAGGTCACCGACGCGACCGCGTGCACCGCCGCGAGGACGGTGCCCGCGAGTAGCCCGATGAGCACCGCGAGCGGGGCGCTGCCGGTCTTATCCGCCGCGAGGATGCCGAAGAACGCGCCGAAGAGCATGCAGCCCTCGAGCGCGATGTTGGTCACCCCCGAACGCTCGGTGATGACGCCGCCGAGAGCGGCGAACGCGATCGGCGTCGCAAGGCGAAGCGTCGCCGCGATGACGCCGGCGCCGATGAGGAGCTCCACTACGCGAGCGCCTCGGCGGGTGTGCCCCGGCGTACCGCGAGCGCACGCACGATGGCCTCGGCGGCGATGACGAGCAGCACCGTCGCCTCGACGACCTCGACGAGATGCGACGAGACGCCGGCGTCCGCCTGCATGATCGTGCCGCCGCGCGCGAACGCGGCGAAGAGCACCGCTGCGAGCGTGATCCCGACCGGCGAGTTCTTCCCGAGGAGCGCGACCGCGATGGCATCGAAGCCGAAGCCGGCGGAGAACCCGTCGAACACGCGGTGGAAGAGGCCGCTCACCTGGATCATGCCCGCGAGACCCGCGAAGCCACCGGCGATGAACATCACGAGGACCATTCGTCGCCGCGGATCGATGCCCGCCTGCGCCGCGGCGCGCGCACCGAGGCCCACCGCGCGGAGCTCGTAACCGAGGCTCGTGCGCCACATGAGGAACCAGAAGACGACGACCGCCGCGATGGCGAGGACGACGCCCGCGTGCAGGCGCGACAGCGGGACGATCTCGTTGGGGATGATGATCGGCAGGATCGCGCCGGCGCCGATCGGCGACGACGCCGGAGTGCCGGCGGCATTCGGCGCGGTCATCGGTCCGTTCTGCAGCAGCCAGTGCATGACGAAGACGACCGTGTAGTTCTGCATGATCGTCGTGATCACTTCGTTCACACCGCGTGCTGCCTTGAGCCAGCCGGCGATCGCGCCCCACGCGCCGCCCGCGAGCACCGCCGAGACGAGCGTGAGCGGCAACAGGAGGATCCCCGGCAGCTCGGGGAACTGCGCTCCGGTCCAGCCCGCGGCAAGCGCGCCGACGAGGAGCTGGCCCTGCGCGCCGATATTGAAGAGTCCCGTGCGGAACGCGACCGCGACGGAGATGCCCGCGAGCGTGAGCGGCACCGCGATGACGAGCGTCTCGGTGATGTTGTACGGACTTCCGAAGGCGCCGCGGAGGAGCGCTGCGTAGCCGCGGATCGGGTTGCTGCCCGAGATGAGGATGAGGACCGCACCGGCAAGCAGTGCCGCCAGGACCGATACGATCGGCACCGCGGGACCTTGCGCCCACTGCGCCGTCGGTTGACGCACCGACGGGGCCGTTCCCGGCCCCGTCGGTGATGGCGTCGCGGTTGCGGTCAAGTCGTTACCCCTTGACCTGGATCTCCGTCTTGGGCTTGATCTTTCCGCTCTTGATGTCCGTCAACGCCTGATCGGCGGCCGTCTTGATGTTCGCGGGCACGACCGCATCGACCTTGCCGATGCCGATGCCATCGTTCGTGGCGCTGAAGAAGTTGTCCCCGGCCTTGTAGGCCTTGTCCTTCACCGCTTTCACGGTGTCGTACACGGCCTTGTTCACGCGCTTCAGCGCGCTCGTGATGACCGTGCCCGGCGCGACGTCGGACTGGTCGGCGTCGACGCCGATCGCGTACACGCCCTTCTCTTTCGCTGCGGCGATGTAGCCCAGTCCGCTACCCCCAGCGACCTGGAACAGGATGTCGCACCCCTTGCTGATGTGGTTGAGTCCGACTTCCTTGCCCTTGGCCTGGTCGACGAAGTCATTGCTGTATCCGTGGAGGATCGTGGTCGTTGGGCTGATGGTCTTGACCGCGTCCTGGTAACCGGCGATCCATCGGTCGACCGATGGGATCGGGATGCCGCCCATCGAGCAGACCGTGTTGTGAGTCGCCTTGCCGACCTTGTCTTTCGCCATCATCGCGGCGATGACGCCGACGACGTATCCGGGTTCCTGCTCTTTGAAGAACAGGTTCGCGACGTTCGGCAGGTTCTCCGTGTCGCCCTTGTCGTTCGCGGGTGCGCCATCGATTAGCGCGAACTTGATGTTCGGGAACTGCTTGGCCACCTTCCAGATGGAGTTCGTCATCAGGAAGCCGACGCCGACGACCAAGTCGTAGTTCTGCTGCGCGTAGTTCGTGAGGTTGGGGACGTAGTCCTCCTGCTTCTTGGACTCGGTGACCGATGTCTCCACGCCGAAGTCCTTCGCGGCATCGAGGCGTCCCTGGTTCGCGAGTGAGTTGAAGCCTTTGTCGTTGAGGCCGCCGACGTCCGTGACGAGTCCGATCTTCACCGACGGCCCGCCGAGCCCGCCGAGATTGCCACACGCCGTGTTCGTGGCCATCAAGACGCTGATGAACGCGAGTGCGAGGAGTCGCTTCATGTGGTGTGCCGTACCTCCCTCGATTGTGCGGGCGTTGCGATCACGCTGAACGGGGAGCCCCCCGCGCTTCACCCGCGTCGCGGGCATATTAGGCGGGCCGAAATCGCGGTGCTTTCGCCGCGGTCAGGCGACGACCACGCTCCACACGATGTACGCGATGAACACGATGTAGAGGCTGCCCCCGAGCATCAGCGAGGAGAGCGGCAGGGAGTTCTCGCGGGCGCGCATCCGCAGCTGTATCCAGATGAGCCCGCCCGAGATGATCGCGAAGACCGCTGCGACGGTGCCGAACTGGCCGAGCTGCCACGGGGTCAGGAGCACGCCGAGCGTCACCGGGATCGTCGATTGAAAGACCATCGCGCCGGCGACGTTCCCGAGGGCGATCACGTCCTTGCCGTCCTTCGTCCAGATGAGGCTGTTCGCCGCCTCGGGCAGCTCCGTCGCGAGCGGCGCGAGGACCAGCGCGACGAGCAGCGTGTTGAAACCCATCGCGTGCGAGAAGTCCTCGACGAAGTCGGCGAAGAACCGCGCGCCGACGACGATCGCGCCGAAGGAGATGACGCACTGCGCGACGACGAGCCACATCGTCGGCCGCGTCGGCACGACCGCCGCGCCCAGGCGCCGGAGGTAGTCGGCAAAGGTGAGCTCTTCGAACGCCTCGGCCTCCTCGATCTCCTCTTCGATGTCTTCGGCGGTCCCGCGCGGTGTGCGCAGGACGAGGTAGAGGTACAGGCCGTACGCCGGCAGGAAGATCCAGCCGAAGTACTGCTTGAGGAAGTGCAGCGGCGCGGGCAGGAGCGCGAGGGCGAGCGCGATCGTGTAGAGGACGAGAAAGAACGAGAGGTCGCGCGACGCGTGCGCGGCGTCGACGTGCAGCGTGTCGCGGCCGCGGCGGCGGCGGAACGCGAGCGCGGTGACGCCGATGAGCAGCATGACGAGCGTGCCGAGCATGAACGGCGCGCCGAGGATCGCGCCGACGCCGATCTCGTCCGAGTCGGTGGTGTTGGTGAAGAGGATCGCGATGACCGGGATGAGCGTCTCCGGCGTCGCCGTGCCGAACGCGGCGAGGATGCTGCCCGTGGCGCCCTCGGTCATGTTGAGCTTGCGGCCGAGCCACTCGACGCCGTTGGTGAACCACTCGGCGCCGACGAGGATCAGGACGAACGCGCCGACGATGTAGACGACGTCGAGCCCCGTCATGCCGAGAGGCTAATCGGCGTCTGGGGCGACTGGGACAGGCGTGCGCCGTACGCGTGCGATGACGACGCGGACGATCGGGATGAGGATGACGACCACCGCGAGGAACATGAGGAGCGACGCGAGGGGCGTCGAGAAGAAGAAGCCGAGGTTCCCCGACCCCGCGATCAGGCTCTTGCGCAGCTCGCGCTCGGTCGAGTCACCGAGGACCAGCGCGACGACGAGCGGCGCGAGCGGATAGTGCATCTTCCGCAGCCAGTAGCCGACGAGCCCGAAGAGGATCGTCCACGTCACGTCGAGCATCGAGTTGTTGAGGGAGTACGAGCCGATCACCGAGATGACGACGATGAACGGCGTGATGATGGCGTAGGGGACGCGCATGATCATCGCGAGCAGCGGCACCGCGAGAAGGCAGATGACGAACGTGAGTAGATGTCCGAGGTAGATGCTCGCGATGAGACCCCACACGAAGT
>VBJD01000174.1 GCA_005887995.1 Chloroflexota bacterium | reverse complement strand
TCCGAACGTCACGCGCGAGCAGCTGCGCGATACGCGCTACGCGGAGCAGCGCGCCGCGGCGAAGATCCTCGGCGTGAAGCACACGGTCTTCCTCGGCTACGAGGACGGATACCTCTATCCGACGCTCGAGGTACGCAAGGACGTCGCGCGGCAGATCCGCATCCACAAGCCCGATGTCATCCTGTGCTTCGATCCGACGATGCGCATCGCCGACACGTACGTGAATCATCCCGACCACATCGCGGCGAGCGAAGTCGTCCTGCGCTCGATCAATCCGGATGCCTCGACGCGCCAGATGTTCCCCGAGCTCTGGACCGATGAGCATCTCGAGCCGCACAAACCGAAGGCGCTCTTCCTCACGACGTTCGATGACAAGGGCACGGCGATCGACATCGGCGACGTGCTCGACACGAAGATGAAAGCGCTCATCGCGCACACGTCGCAGCTATGGCCGGGCGCGGAGGACATGGTCCGCGGGTGGGCGAAAGAGGCCGGGAAGCGCTACGGCTACAAGGCCGCCGAGACCTATCGGATCGTTCGCCTCGACGACGGCGCGTCGAACGACGACGAGACGCGCACGCGCCGCCGCACGGCGCGGCGCCCTCGAACGTCAGCGCGCGCATCCGCCCGCGGCAGGCGCACGGCCCAGAGCGCGCGCTCGAGATCGACACGCGCACCACGGAAGGCCACGTCCTCGCGACGCAAGCGCGCCCGCTGATCGCGGAACGTCGGCGCGAGCGAGCCGTCCGCATGGACGACGCGGTGGCACGGGACGCTCGGATCGCGGCACTCGAGCATGACGTTCCCGACCGCGCGAGCGGCGCGTGCGCGACCGGCGAGCATCGCGACTAACCCGTAGCTCGCGACGCGACCTTTCGGGATCGCGCGCACCACCTCGTAGACCGTGCGCGTCCACGGATCCACGTGCGCATTCTCACGGCGCCGGAAGCAACCGCGCTTCGCCCGGAACTTGCATTCGCGACGGTCATGGCCGTGCCCGCGCCTGAGATCCTCGAGGCAGCAGACGAAGCCGGCCTCCGCTACTCGAACCCCGATCGGCCGGGGATCCGCCGGCATCGCGCCGCCGGTAGCTTCCGCTACGTCGCTCCGGATGGCGAGCCGATCAGCAAGGACGACCGCACGCGCATCCAGCGTCTTGTGATCCCGCCAGCGTGGACCGACGTCTGGATCAGCACCGATCCGCGTGGCCACCTCCAGGCCACGGGCCGAGACGCGAAGGGCCGCAAGCAGTACCGCTATCACGAGCGCTTCCGCGCGATCCGCGACGAGACGAAGTACGAGCGGATGCTCGACTTCGCGCATGCCCTGCCCAAGATCCGCGCCCGTGTCGACGCCGATCTTCGTTCGTCGAAGCTCACCCGCGAGCGCGTGCTCGCGACGATCGTGCGGCTCCTCGAGCTCACGCTCATCCGCGTCGGGAACGAGGAATACGCGAAGGAGAACGCGAGCTACGGCCTCACGACACTGCGCGAGAAGCACGTCGAGGTCGATGGTTCGCTCGTGCGCTTCCGCTTCAAAGGCAAGAGCGGCAAGACGCACGACGTCGGCATCCGCGATCGCCGCGTCGCACGCGTCATCCGCGCGCTCCAGGAACTGCCCGGGCAGGACCTCTTCACCTACGTCGACGGCGGTGGCGAGGTGAAGCCGCTGCGGTCCGACGACGTGAACGAGTATCTGCGCGAGATCTCGGGCGACGACTTCACCGCCAAGGACTTCCGCACCTGGGCGGGGACGGTGCTCGCGGCGACGGCGCTCGCGTCCAAGCGGGCGGTCAAGAACGAGGTACACGCAAAGAAGAACGTCGCACAAGCCGTCGCTCGCGTCGCCTCACGCCTCGGCAACACGCCAGCGGTGTGCCGTAAGTGCTACATCCACCCCGAGATCGTCGATGCGTACATCGCCGGCGACCTCGCGGCGCTGCGCGCGAACGGCGACGGTGATGAGGACGACTACACCGCGGACGAGGCGCCGGTGCTGCGCTTCCTCGAGCGCCGACTCAAGAAGGCTGCATAGCCGCGCTGGCTATGCGTGGACGCGCTGCCCGAGCGGGCGCTACTTGCGCCGTGCGGCCACAGAGATCCCGCCGACCTCCTCGACCTCTTCGCGCGGCGCGGTCGCATTGAGAACGACGCTCGCGGCGGTCGCGAGGATCGCGCCGACGAAAGCCGAGGCGAGCAGCACGCCCGGCGCGAGGCGTCCCGGCGCGTTCGCGAGCGGGCCCCAGCTGATGAACAGCATGACGAGCAGCAGAGCGCCCGCCGCGATCGCGGCGGCTTGCGCGAGGACATAGAGCGCGAACCATCGGTTCGGGCGATTCAGCAGCGTGTCGAAGAACGTGCGGAGGACGCGGGTCGCGGTCCAGACCGCGAGCCCCGCGATCGCCCAGGCGATGACCGTCGCGATCGCGGTGACGTCGGCGCCGACGATGCGAGAGACCAGGCTGGATAGCTGGTTCCAGAGTCCGGTCGGGTCGAGCACCGCGAGGAGCGGCCCCATGCGGTCGTTCGGGCTGACGAGGATGTTCGTGAGTGCTGCCTTCGTCGCCGCGGCACGGGCCGGATCGAACAGGCTCGATTGCTCCAGGACGAATCCGGTCTCGACGTACGGACCGAGGATCTGCTTGCCCATCGCGATCGCGACGATGACGGTCACGACCGCCCCCCACGCCGCGGTGGCGAGTCCCATGAGGCCCTCGACGGCAGCGGCGGTGAGGAGGAACGCGGGGGCGAGCCCGAACGGCGCGGCGACGGGCATCGCCATCGCGAGCGCGGTCTGCTCCGGCTTCACCTCGCGGACCCACAGCCACACGCCGAGGATCGCGAACAAGACCGCGAGCGACGGAACGAACAGGAAGAGGAAAAGCGTCTCGATCACCCATGCGATCGCGACCGCGAACGCGAGCTGTCCGCCGATGCCGGCGAAAAGCACAAAGCCCGACGCCATCGCGAGCGGCAGCGGGTCGAATCCGGCGAGGAGCCCGAGCGCGAACATCGGGAGCGCGACGCAGACGGAGTAGAACGCGCTCCGGATCGGCATCCCGAACGACGAGAACAGCGCGACGACAGGGCTCTGCTCGACCGTCGGCACGAACTCGCGGATCGGGTCGGTCATCACTTGCGCGCGGAAACGCGTCGTCGCGAGCTCCTTGTCCAGGTTCTCGATCGACACGAGTGCCTGCGCCAAGTCCGTCGCCTTTTGGTAGCGGAGGCGCGGCTCCTTCGCGAGCGCCTTGAGGACGATCGTGTCGAGCTCCTTCACCAGGCTCGCGCGCAGATGGCTCGGCGGCACGGGTGGACGGACGACGTGGTCGCGGAGCAGGACCGCCGCGTTCGTGCTCACGAAGGGCGGTTTGCCGACGAGCATCTCGTAGAGGATGAGCCCGAGCCCGTAGACGTCGCTCGTCTGCGACGCGGACTTGCCCTCGACACGCTCGGGTGCGACGTACATCGCGGTGGCGAAGAGCTGTGGCGTGTCGGCGTCCTCCTTCGGCGTGCGGGCGATGCCGAAGTCCACGACCTTCGCGTGATCGTTCGCGTCGAAGAGGATGTTCGACGGCTTGAGGTCGGCGTGGATGATGCCCTTGCTATGCGCGAACGCGAGACCGTTCGCGATGTCGACGGTGTAGCGCACGGCGTCGGCTGGCGAGAGCGGCCCGGTGCGCTCGAGTCGCTGCTTCAGCGATCCGCCCGGCAGATGCTCCATGACGATGAACGGCGTGCCGTCGACCTCGCCGACGTCGTAGACCGCGACGATGCTCGGATGCGAGAGGGATGCGAGCGAGCGCGCTTCCTTCGTGAACATGCGGCGCGTCTCGCCGTTCGCGGCGGACTGTGCATCGAGGACCTTGATCGCGACCTCACGCTTGAGGGCGAGGTCCTGAGCGAGGTAGACCTGGGACGAGCCGCCAGCCCCGATCGATTCAACGATCTTGTAGCGCTTGTCCAGGACACGCTCCACGGCGAGCTCTGTCATTGGCGGGCGCGTGGCGACTATACCGTGGCCTCGATTCGAGATCGTGTGAGAGAACGGATTACCCATAACTCTCCCCAAGGCGAGGCTTCCGTCATAGCCACAGAACGGCCCCGGCTGCGCGCTGTTACAGCGCCCCTCAAAGAGGCCCTTTTGGGACCGCCGTTCGCCACCGTTCGGATACCCGCGGGGCCCCGCTTCGCGCGAAACGAGCGAACGCCCGGACCATGATCCGGGCGTTCAGCGGCGCGGGTCGGGAGGGTGTTCTGCTTTACCGGCCGGGCTTCTTGCCAGTCGTCGTTGCCGTCATCTTCCGATCGACGAGCTTCGTCACCGCAGCGACGACGTTCGCGTTGAGCGTCGCGGCTTGCTCCGCGGTGATCTTGTTCTCGGCCGCGGCCTCATTGATCTTCGCGTTCGCTGCCGCGGTCATCGCGTTGATGAGGCCCTGACGATTCTTTCCAGGGATGCTGTCCGCGATCTCGCCGAGGCTCTTGCCCGAACGTAGTGCGGTCCCCAGGTCGGTCGCGGGGACGCCGAGGTAATCGCGCGCGACGCTCACGGCGTCGCCTATGAACATCTCGACCTTCGGCGCGACAGGCTTGCGCTCGACCTTCGTGTACACGTGGTCGACGAATTCGGTGATGTGCTTGCTGAGCCCGGCCTTCGCCTTGTCGGCCTGCTCCTGCGTGAGCTTCTTGTCCGCGAACGCCTTGTCGATCGCGGTCGTGCTCGCCGTCGTGAGGGCGGCGACGAGACCGTCGCGGCTCTTGCCCGGCGTCGCGTTCGCGATCGCGCCGAGGCTCGTGCCCGGCAGCTTCGCCTTCAGGTCCGCGGGTGCGATGCCGAGGTACGTCGCGCTCTGCTCGAAGAGACCACGAAGGATCCGCTCGAGGACGTCGTCACGATCCTTCTGGCCGGCCGCGTCCTTGAGCGCCGCGAGGATCGCGTCCTCCTGCGCCTGCGTGATGACACCCTTCGCGACGAGCGCGTCGAGGATCGCCTTGAACTTGTCCGGGGCGCCGGGCTTCGGCCCCTTCGCGTCCACCGACGCGGCGGTGCCTTGGTCCGCAAGGACGCCCGTGCTCACCGGCGCGAGCGCGGCCACCGCAGCGCTGCTGAGGAGCCCGAGGCCGAAGACGCTGGCCGTCGCGATCGCTAGTGCTTTTCGCCCGAACATGTCCTTGGTCGCCTCCTTCGCGGGGCTAGGTTCCACCCACCTATACCTACCTATCTAACGGGTCCGTGTCGCCGTGCATACGTCAAAACGCAGCAGGCGCCGAGTCCTTACACCTCGTTAACATCGAAACCCCGTGCGAATCGCTTTCGTATCAGCCGAGGCTGCTCCCTACGCGAAGGTCGGCGGCCTCGCCGACGTCGCCGGCAGCCTGCCGCAGGCCCTCGCCGCTCTGGGAAACGACGTCACGCTCTACCTTCCGCTGCACGCCACGATCGACCGTGCGCGCTTCGGCATCCCGGCGAAGGGAACGACGCGTTCGGTCCCGTTCGGCGCGCGAAGCGTCCGGACTTCGTACGTTGCGACGGTGCGCGACGGCGTGCGCGTCGTCTTTGTGGATCATCCGAAGCTGCTCGCGCGGGATCGCGTGTACGGCGCTACCGATGACAACAAGCGGTACGCATTCTTCTGCCGCGCGGTCTTCGAGGACCTGCGTGCGACCAAACCCGACGTCGTGCACTCGCACGACTGGCACGCCGCCCTGCTCATCCCGCTGGTCGCGCGAGGGCTGCGGAAGGCCGCGACGGTCTTCACCATCCACAACCTCGCCTATCAGGGCCGCACGTCCGCAGAGGTCCTGGGGCTCATCGGGCTACCGCGCGCGCGGCTTCCCATCGAGGACCCGAACGAGTGCAACCCGATGGCGCGCGCGATCGCGATCGCCGACATCGTGAGCACGGTGAGCGAGCAATACGCGAAGGAGATCCTCACGCCGGCGTTCGGCGAGCGGCTGCAGGATCTGCTTCGGTCGCGCCGGCGCCGTCTCGTCGGGATCACGAACGGCATCGACACGAGGTCCTTCGACCCGGCCACCGATCCGAGCATCCCCTCGCACTACTCGGTCGACGACCCGAGCGGGAAAGCGAAGGACAAGACCGCGCTCCAGGCCGAAGGTGGCCTCGCCGTCGACGCGAAGGCGCCGCTCTTTGGTGTCGTCGGCCGTCTCGTCGAGCAGAAGGGGGTGGACCTCCTCACCGCGGCGGCGCCGCGGATCCTCGACGGCGGCGGTCAGCTCGTCGTCCTCGGCTCGGGCGACCCCGCGTACGAGGCGAAGTGGAAGGACCTCGCGAAGAAGTACGCGGGCAAGCTCTGGCTCACGCTCGGCTTCGACGCGGCGCTCGCCCAGCGCATCTACGCCGGCAGCGATCTCTTCCTCATGCCCTCGCGCTTCGAGCCGTGCGGCCTCGGTCAGCTCATCTCGTTCCGCTACGGGACCGTGCCGGTCGTGCACGCCGTCGGCGGGCTCGCCGAGACCGTCCACGACCTGGATGGGAATGGAGCGGGCAACGGATTCTCGTTCAGCAGCTACAAGCCCGAGGCGTTCGGCGACGCGATCGATCGCGCGATGAAGCGCTTCCGCACGGACCGCTGGACCGACCTCGTTCGACGCGTCATGCGCGAGGACCATTCGTGGAGCGCGTCGGCGAAGCGCTACGTCGATGTCTACAAGAAGGCGATAAAGAACCGAGCGCGAAAAGCAGGGTGACGCAGCGCATGACGCGGTCGATCGTCGATCTCGAGGACGCGATCGCGAACCTGCCTGCGCAGTCCCGGGCCGCGGCCGGACGCCTCTTCACGGTCTCGACGACGATCGGCAGGCTCGACGCACCGCCGGAGATGCACGCCTGGATCACGAAGCTCTTCGGCTCGGTCGACGCGGTGCGCGAGCAGCGCATCGTCCGCGTGACGAACGAGATCACGTTCGAGGGCGCGCTTTTCAACGACCTGCGCGCGATGCGGCCGATGGAGGTCAAGGGCGCCGACGAGGTCCGCCAGACCGTCGCCGCCGCGGCGAACGACCCGTTCGACCATCCCCTCACCGGCACGCCGGCGGACTCGTTCGGACGCATCGAGGGCGAGCACGGCATCACCGCCTCCAACGTCGCGAAGTACGACGGCTACCACGGCGTCCTCGTCTTCACCGAGCACGACCCGCTCGCGCCGGTCGACGCGGAGACGATCCGCGACCACCTCACCACGACACGGCGCTGGGGCGAGGCCGCGCTCGCGGCCGACCCCGCGGCGCGCTACCTCTTCGTGATGTGGAACTGCCTCTGGCGCGCCGGCGGCTCGATCGTCCACGGCCACATGCAGATGACCGCCACGCGCGGGCAGCACTATCCGAAGGTCGAGGCGCTCCGGCGTCAGGCTCTCGCGTACAGCGCTAGTGAGGGCGATTACTTCGACGACCTGTGGCTCGTGCACTCCGCGCTCGGACTCGGAACGGAGATCGAGGGCGCGCGCGCCATGGCGTCGATCGTGCCGATCAAGGAGCGCGAGGTGCTCATCCTCGGTCGGCCCGGTGCTGCCGAGACGAGCCTCGCCCCGGCCATCGCGCGAACGGTCGCGACGTACCGCGCGCTGGGCGTCATGTCATACAACATGGCGCTTTACCTGCCGCCGCTGTCGCCTGACGGTGAGGACTGGCGGCGCTTCCCGCCTATCGCGCGGCTCGTCGACCGCGGCGACCCCGCGAACAAGACGTCTGACATCGGCGCGATGGAGCTGTACGCGGCGTCGGTCATCGCATCCGATCCATTTCGCCTCGCCGACGCGTTACGCGGTTAGGACTTCTGCGTCCGAGCCGTCACCCCTTCGGGTGACGATGAAGGTATATTCACCGTTCGCCCGCTCGCTTTGACCGCCTTGCTACCGCACGACCTATTGACGAGTCGCTCAGCGTCCGGCTTACTGAGCGACACGATGGCGGATCTCACATTCGTCTCGCGTCGAGACTCGAGCTTCAAAGAGTTTCCGCCAGCCTCCGCGCAGATCGCGATGGCCATTCCTTTCTATGGCGACCTCACCGTGTGGGTGCGCTCGCCCGACGCCGGCGGGTGGCACTTCCCGACGAGCGCGCGTCGCTCCGGTGAAACGATCCTCGAGGTCGCGCGTCGCGAACTCTGGGACGCGGCGCGCATCGTCGCGAGTCGACTCGACCTCCTCGGCGCGATCCGCTATGAGCTGCCGAAGCCGACGACCGCGTACGTCTACATGTGCGAGCTGCAGCACCTGACTTGGTGGTACGAGATCCCCGAGAAGGAGAAGTCCGCCGAGATCGGCGTCTTCGCACGACTGCCCCGACCGGTCGCGTCCGAGGCAGTCGAGATCGTGCTCGAGGCCGCGCTCCGCGCACGCCGCACCGGCCTCCGATAGCACCCCTCGCTCGCCCGCTCATCGCGCTGTAACGATCTCTCGACAAAACCGTCGTAAAAGTCACGCTTGGCTCATCACTTGCGCCTCCGCTAAACCGTGATCGACCACGAAAGCGAGCGTGCCGTTTCGCGCTGGGTGCGCCTCGGCGACCAGGTCACGGGGCGCCCGCCGCCGGACGATCGCGCGCAGTGCGAAAGCTGCGGGACGACCGACAACGTGCTCGACCACGATGAGCACGCCCTCTGCGCGCACTGCTATCTGGAGCATGGCAGCGCGCCTCAGTCGAACGCGGCGCCCTAGTCGAACGCGGCGCTGATCGCCGCGAGCAGCGCGTCGGCGGATAGACCGTCACCCAGATAGCTCGACCCGACGCGTATCTCGAGATGCAGGTGCGGACCGCCTTCCGGAT
>VBJD01000034.1 GCA_005887995.1 Chloroflexota bacterium | reverse complement strand
AGATCGAGGCGCGCGGCGTCCGCGCACTGCTCGCGCAGGCGAACATGGCCGAGCCAGCCGAGATCGAGCGTCTATTCGCGACGATCCGCGAGGACTTCGGCCGGCTCGACTTCCTGATCTGTAACGCCGCGGCCGGGATGCAAAGCACGATGCTCGAGGCCACGCTGAAGGCGTGGGAGCTCGCGATGAACGTGAACGCGCGCTCGTACCTTCTCTGCGCGCAGGCCGCCTTCCCGCTGCTCACCGCGCACGAGGGGGGCGGTCGCATCATTGCGGTGACGGCCCGCATCGCGACGGAGCGCGCGTTCCCGTACTACGGGACCGTCGCCGCATCGAAGGCGGCGATCAACACCCTCACCGCCTACCTCGCGGTCGAGCTCGCGCCCCACAACATCTCGGTGAACGCGATCTCGCCCGGTCTGGTGGATACGGAAGCGCTCGCGTACTTCCGCCGCGGCGGCGAGCTGCTGGAGAAAGCGCGCTGCATGACGCCGTCGGGCCGCACGACGAGCGTCGAGGACATCGCCGGCGTCGCCGCGTTCCTCTGCTCCGATGCCGCGCGCCAGGTCAACGGCCAGGTGCTCGAGGTCGACGGCGGATACACCCGCCTATTCCTGTGACGGGCGTCCGCAGCGGATCCCTCGGCAACTTTCCAGTTGTTGATGCCGGATTGAAGACCCCTCGCTCGCTGCCCGCATTCGGCCCTATCTCGCGCATCGTCATTGCCGACCCGCACAGAACTTCAATTCCCCAGCGGTCTCATGTCGCCATGGCAACGGAACGGCTGGCCGTCGGAGTCGCTGTCGAGGTCGCAGATGCGAGCACGGCCGCCGCCCCGCTGTCGCAGGCGCTCGGCGAGGCGCGCCGACGTCAGCTGGGGTACGCCTTCGCCAAGCGCCTGCTCGACTTCCTCGCGTCGCTCGTGCTCATCGCGATCCTCTTTCCGGTCTTCATCGCGATCGCGATCGCCATCAAGCTCGACAGTCCGGGTCCGGTGTTCTACCGCGCGGAGCGGATCGGCCGGTTCGGAAGGCCCTTCACCGTGCTGAAGTTCCGCTCCATGCGCGAGGGTTGCTCGGCCACTCCGCACGTGCAATTCGTCCGGAGCCTGCTGCGCGACGGCAAGACGTGCGATCTCTATAAGGTCGATGCCGATCCACGGGTCACGAAGTTCGGCGCGTTCCTGCGCCGAACGAGCGTCGATGAATTCCCGCAGCTCTGGAACGTGCTGTGCGGCGACATGAGCCTGGTCGGTCCGCGGCCGGATGTGCGCTACGCCTTCGTCGACTACGCGGACTGGATGCAGCGCCGTCTCGATGTGAAGCCCGGGATGACCGGACTCTGGCAGGTGAGTGGCCGGAGCCGCCTCGGCCTGCTCGACATGTACCGGCTCGATGTGAGCTACGCCGAGCAGGCGTCACTGCTCTTCGATCTGCAGATCCTCGTCCGCACGATCCCGGTCGTCCTCGGGCGCGACGGGGCCGCCTAGGACCGCGGTGCGCGTCGCGCTCACCGGCGGCGGCGGCTTCATCGGATCGCACGTCCTCGCGCGCATGGTCGGCGCCGGTATGGATGTCACGCTCCTTGGCCCAGAAACAGGACACTGTCGCTACGCCGCGTCGCTCGTGGCATCGGGACAAGTTCGCCATCTGCGATGCGACTCGACGTTCCGCGATGCAGATCGGCTGCGCGATGCGCTCGGCCCGGTCGACGCCGTCGTGTTGCTGGGCTACGTCATGCCTGGTGCGAGCGGTGCAGCTCGCCTTGCCGAGGAGATCGAGCTCAACGTCGTCCCTCTGAGCCGGCTCCTTCGAGCGCTTGATGGTTGCTCGCACTTCGTGTTCGCGAGCACGCTCGAGGTCTACGACGGCGGCGAGGTGGACGGTGACGAGCCAGGGCCGGTGACCGCGTTCGGATTCGCGAAGCTCACCGCCGAGCGGATGCTTCGCGTGTTCGCGCCGGCATCGACGGCAACGATCCTTCGGTATGCGAGCGTCTACGGCCCGTACGAGCCCGAGCGACGAGCGATCCCCCGCCTCATCCGCGACGCGCTCGCGGGCACTCCGCTCCTGCTCGACAGCGACGGCTCGGAGGAACGCGACTACCTCCACGTGTGCGATGCGGCCGCGGCGACGATCGCGGCGGTCGACCGCAAGGCCGACGGTGCCTATGACATCGGGACGGGGATGGCGACCCGCACGCTCGATCTCGCGCGCACGATCGGCGAGCTCGCCGGCGCGAAAGCGCGCCCGGTCTCGCGCGCGCCGGTTGAGGGTGAGTCACGCCCGCCGCGGCTCGTCGCGGCGACGCGGCGCGCGCAGGAGGAGCTCGGTTTTGCGGCGCGGCGCCACCTCGTGGATGGTCTCAAAGAGGAGATCGGTTGGATCCGGTCGCAGCCGGCACCGAAGGTGGGCGTCGCCCTCGCGGCGACGGCCTAGTTAGGCGATCGCGGCGGCGAGCTCATCCCAGACGCGCTCTTGGATCGCGGGTGCCGCCGTCCAGCGCTGCTCGACGCGGCGGCCGATGATCGTCATCTGGTGCGAATAGAGGAGCGACGCGGCCTGGAGCATGTCGAGCGCCTGCTGCCTTGCCTCGTGGTCGCGCCACTCGAGCACGCCGAGGCGCACCTTCGCGATCCGCTGGTGGATACGGTCGAGGATCACGTATTGCGGACCCTCAGGCCACTTCTGCTTCTTGATGTCGATGCCGTGCGCGAAGACGACGCCGAGGAGGTCGGCCTTACGGAAGTCGTTACCGGTGAAGGCGTTGGTCGTGCGCAGCGGGTCGATGCGGTCCGCGCCTGAGCCCCAGGGCCGGCCGTAGAAGCGGACGTCCTTCAGACGCCCGGCGAAGTGGCAGTCGATGAACTCCGCGGTGAACGACTCCCACGCGTCGAGCTTCGCGTTGTCGAAGGTACAGCGCTCGAAGCGCGCCTGACCGGGACGCACGCCGGTGAGGTCGGCATCGTCGAACTTGCAGTCGCGGAAGATCGACTGCCTGCGGCTGGAGAAGAGCGGCTGATAGCGACGATCGAGCGCCTGGCCGCTGAAGTCGCAGCGCTCGAACGTGCACCCCTCCGGGGCGAACTGATCGAAGGTGACGCGGCGGAAGTCCGCATCGCGTACCGTCGCGCGACTGAGCATCAGGACGCCCTGCATCGAAGAGCGCTCCCTACGCCGGTCTAGCTCTCGTCAGCTGCTGCGTAGATCGGAACGACATTCGAGGTAGCTGCCGACTCCATATGCGAACGGCCCTCGAAGATCACACCCTTCTCGATCGTGAGCGATGGGGTCGTGATGTCGCCGTGGACCTTTGCAGGACGGCGCAGTTCGACGGCCTGCGTCGCCTTGATGTTCCCGACGACCTCACCCTCGACGACTACTGTGCCGCAGCTGATCTCGGCCTGGACCTTCGCGCCGTCGCCGATCTGCAGCAGATCGTTCGTCGAGATCTCGCCGGTGAAGGTGCCGTCGATGCGGACCTTGCCTTCGAAGGCGAGCTTGCCCTCGAACTCCGATCCGCGGCCGAGCAGTGCATTCAAATCTGAACTCGCCGCCGTCATCGGGGTATAGCTGCGCGTCTCTGGTTGTGCCATTCGTGTGCCCTCCTCCGCTGGTTCCTCATCACGGCTAGGCGCAGGCGGGTCGGCGGGTCGCCACACCGGTGGGGGTGTCGTCGTCGACTGCTTAGCTTGGCCGCTTCCTCGCTTGAACGTGATTGGGGACATTACTTCCTCAACGGACGAAGGGCTAGAACGTTCGCGTGGCAGTCCGCCCGACGTACGCCAAGCCGCGAGAGCCGAGCCGAGGAGCGCACCGAGTCCGGCAGAGCCGAGGATGACCGGACGGCCGCCTGGGACGAGCGCCGCGGCCGGGATCGCCAGGAGGAGCCCCAGCAGGAACCCCAAGGCGGCGCCGCAGACGAATCCAGCCGCGACGAGGCTCCCCATCCTCGTTCCCACCAGGTCGCATTCTCCGCGCTCGCGTGCTTGGCAGGCAACCGTTCAGCCCGGGGCAGTCCGAGGGGCTAATCCGCGGCCGCGACCGCCACCTTGAGCCAGCGGGTGATGCTCGGCGCGTCAACGTCTTTCGCCGTACGCACCTTGAGCATCCGATTGCCCTTGCCGGCACCTTCCAGACGCTTCTTTGGGTCGGCGAGCGCCGCCGGCGGGGCGAAGAAGTTGATGCCGACATGGTCCTTGAACGTCGCCAGAGCGCAGATCTTCTTGCCTCCGCGCTCGTAGAAGGGGACGCCCCACTTGATCGCGACAGTCGCGTCGGGGACGGTCTTCACGATGATCGCTCGGAGCTGCTCGAGGAGGACCCGCTTGTCGGCGGGCTGCTCGGCGATGTACTTCGTGTCGGCGGCCATCGCTCTCCTCCTATGCCTGCGCTGTCGGCTGCGAGAACCGCAGGAAGTTGCCGAACGGGTCGCGGAGCCCGCAATCGATACCGTACGGACGCTCCGTGGGCTCCTCGGTAAACTCGACGCCCTTCGCCTTGAGTTCCTTGTACGTCTTGCGGCAGTCGTCCGTCGTGAAGAACAGGTTCCCGCCAGCGTGGCCCTTCGTGACGAGGTCACGGACCTGGGCAGCCGTCTTGTCGTCCATCGCCGGGCGAGCCGGGAGCTCGAGGAGGACTTCGCGGCTCTTGTCGCCGGGCACATTCACCGTGAGCCAGCGCATGAAGCCGAGGTCGACGTCTTCCTTCTTTTCGAGCCCGAGCTTGCCGACGTAGAAATCGAGCGCCTCGTCCTGATCGAGTACGTAGATCGATGAGATCGCCAGTGACTTGAGCACTTCTTTCCCTCCTGATGTGGTGAGGAGGACGCTATTTGCGGGACCCATCGCGCGCTTCTCCAAAACTGCTCGGTCTCGTCCAGGCCATCGCGAAACAGTTGGGCACCGGCGCCACGGACCCGCGCCGGCGGTACTCGGTCGGCGGAGTCCCGACGATGTCCGAGAACGTCCGGCTGAATGTTCCCAGGCTGGTGAATCCGACGTCCATGCAGATGTCGGTGACGTCCCGTGCGGTCTGCCGCAACAGGAACATCGCGCGCTCCACCCGCCGCCGCTGCAGGTAGCGGTGCGGCGTCTCGCCGAATGTGTCGCGGAACGTGCGACTGAAGTGCGCCGGCGACGTGTGGGCGACGCGCGCGAGCGTGGGGATGTCGAGCGGCTCTGCGTAGGTGCGATCCATCGTGTCACGGGCACGCAGCAATCGTCGGTTCGACTCCTCCGTTGCCGTCGTCACACACCAAAACGTACAGCGCACCCACGGTAATCGATGGACGGCGCCTGCTCGCCGGACGACTACCATTCGCCGCTTGAAGCTCACACCGTCGATCGGCGGAACGGACGGATCGCTCGTCGAGGTCATGACGACGATGCGAGCGATGCGTCGCCTCCGCGCCGATCCCGTGCCGCGCGAGCTCGTGCGCGAGCTCATCGCAGCTGCGCTGTGCGCGCCGAGTGCGGGTCACCAGCAGGGCCAGGTCTTCATCGTCGTCACGGACCGCGACCGCATCGCCCGGCTCGCGACCGTTTGGCGAATGGTCGCGGAGATATACGAGGGTTGGATGGGCAAAGCGGATCCGCGCTACGGGACCGACCCGGTGTACATCCGAACATGGGAAGCGATCCACTATCAGCGCGATCACTTCCACGAGACGCCGCTCGTGATCGTCGCGTGCTACGACCAGCGCCGCCAGATCGGCGTTGTGAAACGCCGGCTCGGCGAGATGGTCACCGCACTCCGGATGGCCGGCCCGCGACGTGCCGCGCGGCTGCTCTTGGGCGGGCTGTCGGCTCTCGAGCATCGCTCAGAGGCCGCCTCGATCTATCCGGCGATCCAGAACCTGCTGCTCGCGGCGCGGGCGCGCGGGCTGGCGGCGAACATGACCACCTGGCATCTCTTCGCTGAAGCCGATGTGAAGGAGATCCTCGAGATCCCGAGCGGGGTTCGAACCTACGCGGTCGTCCCCATCGGATGGCCGCTCGGCCGTTTTGGTCCGGTCACGCGTCGCCCGCCGGACGAGGCCATCCGTGAGGACCATTGGTAGGAACCAGCGGTGGGCTCTGCGTGGCTCGAACACGCGACCTCAGCGATGTCAACGCTGCGCTCTAACCAGCTGAGCTAAGAGCCCGAAGAACACAAGTCTAACCGCCGCGCCCGCGCGCTGCGCAAGGTCGCGCCGATGAAGTCAGCGTGCGGCACCACACGCATCGCCGAATGCTGACGCCCGATCAAGCAGCCGATCTCGCCGCGGAATTCGACGAGCATGAGTTCGAGGAGCGCGTCGAACCGATCTGCGTCGGGCCGATCGCCGATGGCAGCAGATCACTATCCGAGGCAGCGCATGAGCTCCACGGTTTCGCGGTGTGGCTGGTCGAGCTCGAGCGCGAGGGCTGGCAGCTCATCCACGAGGCCGAAGGCAACCATCTCGAGCTCGTCCACAGCGATCCGTCGGAGCACGTCTATGACACCGAGTTGAACGAGGCGTAAGCCATACTCCCGCCATCCGCGCTACGCGGAGGTGGAGGACACGGTGGGCATGCGACGGGCACTTCCTGGTCTCGCAGTGGCGGCATTGTTGCTTTCGTCGACGACATCGGCGCTCGCCGCGCCGCCGACGTTCCGGCCGGCGCAGGAGGTCTGCGAGCACTCGGGCGGGAACTTCATCCCGCACGCGGACGAGAACTTCTATCACTGCGAGGGCGGGAGCCTTCCCTATCACGCGTTCGTCGTCGGTCAACCCGTCTGCGAGCACGCGTACGGCGGGACGTTCATCGTCCGTCCCAGTGGCTACCTCTGCACGCTGCCCTGACGGGTTGCGAACAGGCGTAGCCCTTCCTCGGGCGCGTCCTTCGCGAAGCAGACGACCTGGAACGCGCCGAAGCCGGTTGGATCGAGCAATGTGTCGATCGCCGAACGGCGGCCGAGATCGCGCAGCCGGTCGATCGGCGTCGTCGGGCGCGAGGCGACGTCGCGGATGCCGAGCGCAAGCAACGCCTCGCGCTGCGACGTCCGGCCTGCGAACGTGAAGCCCGCGCCCTCCGCGGCGCGTCGGACCGCGGTGAAGTTCACGCTCGCCGTCAGGTCGTGCTCCCCGGGCTCGGTGAACGGGTCGGCGATGAGTCGATGGCGCGCAAAGCCACGGACGGTCCCACTGCCGAAGCGCGTCAGCAGCTCCGGCTCGTCTCCGCCGTAATCGATGAAGAGCACGTACCCTCGCGTCATCGCGGCTGCGAGCCCAGCGACCCAGCCTTCGGCTCGCGGGCTCACCTCCCACCGTCCGCCCATCGGCACCGCTTCGGGCACGCGGTAGCGAAGTTCCGGCGGGTTCGGCGGGCGCAGCGTCTCGACGAGACGATCTTCGTGCACGCTGACGAAGACCTCACGCGCGCCGTCTGTCGTCCGCACGAGGACGTGCACCGGGAACGCATCGAGGATCTCGTTCGCGTAGAGCACGCCCGCGATCGGCCCGAGCGCGCGCGGGTCGGACGCCCAACGGATGTCGCGGCCGTCGAGTGCCGAGGACTGCTGGGCGCGAAGGTGCTGCGACACCTCGACGATCGCCGGCCGCACGCCCCGCGCGGCATCGGGTCGCTCACGCTCAAGCGACGCGAGAACATCCCGCAGCAGCGTCCCCCTCCCCGCGCCAGCCTCGACGAGATCCCACGAGTGCGGCTTTCCGAGCTGCTGCCAGAAGTCCGCCATCGCTCGTGAGAGCGCGCGACCGAGGTGCGGACCGAGATCTGGTGCTGTGAGGTAGTCGCCCTCGAAGCCGATCGAAGCGCGCGTCGAGTAATAGCCGTGGTCGGGGTCGTAGAGCGCGGCGTCCATGTAGTCAGCGAACGAGATCGCACCACGCGCGCGTATCCGCGCGAGAAGACGTTCCGCGAGCGTGGGCGCGGCTACGCGCTCCAGCGCGGCGGCGCGGGCGGACGGACCTCGGGCGGACGCACGCCGCCCTTGCCATCGCCGTTCGTGGGGATGTCCTCACTCGGCTTCCACGTGCGCGCGACGGCGAGCTCCTCCTTCGCGAGGACGGTCCTACCGAACCGCGTGTAGGTCGAGAGCTCGAAGTTCGGCGTCTCGCCGAGCGCGCCGTGCGGGCACACCTCGACGCAGTCGCCGCAGTAGATGCACCGCACGATGTCGAGCTCGTACGTCTCCAGGTCGCGCTCGCGCATCATGAGCGCGCCCGTCGGGCACGTCTCCGCGCACGCGCCGCACGAGACGCAGTCGGTGTACGAGAGCGACACGTTCCACGGCGTCGTGACGATCGAGTCGTATCCACCACCCATGAGGCCGTAGCAGTTCGCGCCGATGACGTCGCGGCAGATGCGCACGCACTGCGTGCAGTTGATGCACTTGTTGAGGTCGCGAAGGATGAAGTCATGGCTGAAGTCGTACTCATAGTCGTGGTAGTCCACCGGCTCGGCGCGGTGGAAGCGGTTGTCGGTGAGGCCGTGCTCCAGTGACAGCCGCTGCAGGTGGCAGCGGCCGACGTCCGGGCAGACGCACTGCAGGCAGCGCGCGGCTTCCTTCTCGGCGCCGGCCTTGTCGTAGCCGCCCTCGATGAGCTCGAAGGAGCGCACGCGCTGCTCGAACGGCAGGAACGGCATACGCACCTGCGGCTCCTCGGGCTTATAGGGAACGATGTCGATGAGCTCGGGGACGCGCTCCTCCTCTTGGATCTCCGAGGCGACGAGGGACATGTCGTCACCCGCGAGGTAGCGATCGATCGCCTTCGCCGCGAGCTTTCCCTGCGCGACCGCCTGGATGACGGTGACCGTCCCCATCTGGCAGTCGCCGCCTGAGAACACGCCCGGCCGATCGGTCATGAGCGCGGCGTTCGCGACGATCGTCTCGCGCCGCGTCTTGCGGATGCCCGGCGAGCGCTCGAACCAGTCGAGCACCGGCAGCTGCCCGATCGCCGGGATGACGACGTCGCAGTCGATGGTGAAGTTCGCCCCCTCGATCGGCACGGGCCGGCGGCGACCCGAGGCATCCGGCTCGCCGAGCGCCATGCGCTGGAACTCGACGCCGCCGACGCGTCCGTCCTTCTCGTGGATCTTCACGGGCGAACCGAAGAACTCGAGCTTGATGCCCTCGTGCTCGGCGTCGTCGACCTCGCTGTAATGCGCGCCCATCTCCTTGCGCGAGCGGCGGTAGACAACGGTGACCTCGGCGCCGAGGCGGCGCGAGGTGCGCGCGCAGTCGAAGGTCGTGAACCCGCCGCCCATGACGACGACACGCGAGCCCTTGCCGACCGGCACCGGATCGCCGCTCGCGTTCTGGTTCAGGTAGTTGATCGCCTCGATGACCCCCGGCAGGTCGATGCCCGGGATGGGCAGGTC
Organism: Chloroflexota bacterium; assembly: GCA_005887995.1. Taxonomy (GTDB): domain Bacteria; phylum Chloroflexota; class Limnocylindria; order P2-11E; family P2-11E; genus CF-39. Next base: position 47,115 of record VBJD01000034.1, on the reverse strand, counting down.
GTTGCTCGACCACGCGCCGATGCCGATGAAGACGGAGTCGTAGCCCTGCGCGACCAGGTCATCGATGGAGAAGTCGCGCCCGAGCTTCATGTTCCCCTTGAACTCCGCGTCGCGGAGCTGCCAGACGGAGTTGAGCTCCTTGTCGAGCTTCACCTTTGGCAGGCGGTACTCGGGGATGCCGTAGCGGAGCATCCCGCCCTGCTTCTCCATCATGTCGAACACCGTCACCGCGTGGCCCGCCAGGGCGACGTAGTACGCGCAAGTGAGCCCCGCGGGACCCGCGCCGATGACCGCGACGCGCTTGCCGGTCGCGGGCAGCTGCGGAAATGGCGTCGGCGCCTTCTCCATCTCCATGACCATCTCGCCCGTGTACCCGTGGCACTGGCAGATCGCGATCTCCTCCTCGACGAGACCGCGGCGGCACACCTCCTGGCACGGGCGCGGACACACCAGCCCGAGTGCGTATGGGAACGGCAGCACTTCCTTCACCAGGCGCGCGGCCTCGACGTGCTGCCCCTTGGCCATGAGCTCGAGGTAGCCCGGGATGTCGATGTGCGTCGGGCAGCCGATCTGGCACGGCGGCATGCAGTACGCGTTGTGGTCGCTGAGGATGTACTCGAGGTTCTGCCGGCGCATCTTGAAGAGGCCGTCCTCGGTCGCGGTGATCTTCATGCCCGGCTCGACCGCGAGGTGGCACGACGGCATCGGCCGGTCGTAGCCATCGATGTTCACCAGACACATACGGCACGCGGCGGCGGGTGCGAGCTTCTCGTCGTCGCAGAGCGTCGGGATGTTGAAGCCGGCGCGCTGCGCCGCGCGAAGGATCGCCTCGCCCGCGACGGCCGTGACCTCCTGGCCGTCGATCCAGATCGTGCACGTGGGCTGGCCCGCCGGGATGTCGCCCTGGTGCGACACCGTCGGGATCTGCGCTTCCGCGGGCTGCGTATAACGCTCGAGCAGACTCATGGCTGGACCATCGTCTCGTAGCGCCGCGCGCGGACGGGCTTGCACGAGCCGGTCGGGCAGCGGTGATCTTCGATGTGCGCGCGGTAGTCCTCGGCGAACTCATACATCGTGGTGCGGAGGATCGACGGCGCGGTGATGCCGAAGCCGCAGAGCGAGAACTGCTCCATGTGATCGCCGAGCTCGCCGAGCCACTTCGTATCTTCGTCGCGCCCGAGCTGGCTCTGCACGCTCTCGAGGATCCCCTGCACTCGCGCCGTGCCGACGCGGCACGGCACGCAGATGCCGCAGGTCTCCTTCGCGAGGTACGCGAAAAGCTTCGCCGCCTCGGCGACGATGCAGGTGCCCTCCGCGATCGCGCGGATCTGCCCCGAGCCCATGTGCGTCCCCGCCGCGCGCAGCTCGTCGAAGTCGAGGCGCGTCCCCCGACGCGTCGCCGATAGGATCCCTCCGGTCGGCCCGCCAACGTGGATGCCCTTGAGCTCGCCGATGACACCACCCGCTGCGTCGAGGATCTCGGCGAGCGTCGCGCCGAGCGCGACCTCGTACACGCCCGGCGAACGAACCGCGCCCGTGACGGACACGAGCTTCGAGTCGGCGCGCACGCCGCGCTCGAGGATGTGCGGTAGCCACGCGAGCGTCTCGGCGCTCGAAATCAGTGTCGGACGCTGCTCCACGCCGAGGCTGGCCGGATACGGCGGGCGCTGGCGCGCCATCGCGCGCTTCGACTCGAGCACGTTCATGAGCGCGCTCTCTTCGCCGCCCATGAAGCCACCTGGGCCGAGCGCGACGGAGATGAGCACGCCGCCGAGCGAGCCCTCGAGCTTCGCGAGCTCGCTCTCGAGCGCACGGCGCTCGTCCTCGGCCTTCGGATGCAGGTACACGATCGCTTCGCGCGCGCCGACCGCGACCGCCGCGATCATCGTCCCGCGGAGGACACCGAGCGGCGAGTGCTTGATGAGCGTTCGCGAGAGTGGACTGTCGGGGTCGGCGTCGTACGCGTTCGCGATGACGAGCGGGGCACGTCCGGTCGCCTTTGCCGCATCGCGGACGGCCGCGATCTTCTTCGCGAGCGGGTAGCCCGCGCCGCCGCGCCCGCGGAGATCGCTCTTCTCGATCATCGCGACGATCTCGTCCGGCGGCCGCGCGCGGACATCGCCGCCGGTCGGCGGCGCGCCGTTCAGCAGCGTGGCGTTAGCGGGCATACGTCGGCTCGAGCACGTGCTTCACCTCGTCTTCGCGCAGCGTGTCGTGCGCAGGCGCCGGCGACGCGGCCGGCCACTCGCCGGCGATGCCGAGGTTGCCGGTGAACTTCCGCCCACCGCGCGGCACCGCGGTCCCCTGTCCCTCAGGGGCACCGCGGAAGTTCGCGAGAAGTGACGCCGCGGTGTAGACGTCGGTCATCGTCTTGCCGAATTCGGCGGCGATGCGCTCCGCGGCGGTCCACGGAAGGTAGCCGTACGCATCGTGCGTGCGATAGAGAACGCGCGTCATGCGATCGAGCCCCGCGGGCTCACCGCGCAGGATCTCGTCGACCTTCTTCGTATCGAGGCCGCGCTCCGCCTCCGCGGGGACGGTGACGACCGCCGTCGACATCGGCCGCCGATCGCCGTACGGGGCGGTCTGCACCATGCGAATGCGGTAATAGGAGGCGCGCGGCGCGAGCATCGGCCGGCGGCGGAAGCCGTTGCGGAACTTGTACGAGATCGAGATCGCGCGCGGCGGACACGCCTTCTCGCACATGAGGCACGACTCGCACTTGAAGATGCTCGTCTCGGGTTCGAGGAGCAGGGCGATGAGGCCGCGCGATCGCTCAGGCAACTCGCGCTTCTCGTACGGGTACTTCCGCGTCACGAGACGCGCGCGGAAGAGGTGCTGCAGCGTCCGCACCATGCCGTCGACGATGCCGAGCACTATCGGATCACCACGTTAGCGATCCACCTCAATCTCGCGCCGCGCTCGCGTCGCTCGCTGAACAGGGGCCCCTACCCCTGGACGCGAGACACGCTCAGGGCTGGTGGTTCTCACTCCTCGCGGCCACGCTCGCTGCCGCTCGCTGAACAGGGGCCCCTGCCCCTGCGCTCGTCGCTCGCTCATCTGTCTACCTCACCCAACACGAAGTCGAGCGATCCGAGGATCGCGACGACGTCCGCGACGAGGCGTCCCTTGAGCAGCCACGGGACGATCTGCAGGTTGTTGAAGGATGGCCCGCGCATTTTCGCGCGGAAGGGGTTCGGACTGCGTCCGTCGCTGATCATGTAGATCCCGACCTCGCCCTTCGCGCCCTCGACGGTGTAGTACGCCTCGCCCTTCGGGCACTTCCACACGTGGCCGAGCCGAGCGCGCACCGCGCCTCCCGGCAAGTTCGCGATGCACTCGCGGATGAGCGCGATCGCAAGCCGCATCTCGCCGACGCGCACCTTGAAGCGTGCGAACGCGTCGCCGTCGGGGAACACGACTGGCCTCAGCGTCTTCAGCTCGGGGTAGATCCCGTACGGACGGTCACGCCGGAGGTCCCAGTCGACGCCCGACGCGCGGAGCATCGGGCCGGTGATGCCGTACTGCTTCGCGACGTGAGCGGGGATCGTGCCGACGCCGATGGTCCGCTCGAGGAAGATCTCGTTTCCTTCGAGGATGCGCATGTAGTCAGCCTCGATGCGGTCCGCGAAGCGATCCAGGAACCGCTCGAGCTTCCCGAGCCAGCCCTGCGGCAGGTCGTAGAGCACGCCCCCCGGGCGGTAATAGTTGAAGTTCATGCGCGAGCCACAGACTTCCTCGAACATGTCGAGGATCTCTTCGCGGTCGCGTAGGCACCAGAGGAACGGTGTCGTCGCACCGACGTCGAGGCCGTACGTGCCGAGCCAGATGAGGTGCGCGGCGCACCGGCTCATCTCGTCCACGATCACGCGGATGTACTCGGCGCGGCGCGGCACGTCGATGCCGCCGATCGCCTCCATCGCCCCGGCGTATGCGTGTTCGTTGAGCATGTTCGAGACGTAGTCGGCTTGGTCCGCGTAGCGGATGCCCTGGTGGTACGTGCGCCACTCGAAGATCTTCTCGAGGCCTCGATGGAGATACCCCATCACCGGGATGCACTCGATGACCTTCTCGCCGGACATCTTCAGCACCAGACGCAGGACGCCGTGCGTCGACGGATGCTGCGGCCCCATGTTGAGGATGAGCTCTTCGGTCTGGAGCCCTTCCTCTGTTTCGATGATCGGAAGGTCGACGAGCGCGCCCTCTCTCCCGATCTCTGTGCTGCGCACGGGAGACACGCTCAAGGCTGCTCCCTCGTCGCGGTCACGCGTGCTGTCGCGCGCTGAACGGGGGCCCCTGCCCCCGCGCTCCTCGTTCGCACTAGCCGCCCCTGGAGATCTTTTCGCGCAGCCGGAGGACGCCTTCGGTCAGCGCTTCGGGACGCGGCGGGCAGCCCGGAACATAGACATCGACCGGCACGACCGTGTCGACGCCCTGCAGGGTCGAGTAGCTGTCCCAGAACTCACCGCCGCTCGATGCGCAGTTGCCCATGGCGATGACCCACTTCGGCTCGGGCATCTGTTCGTAGAGCCGGCGGAGGCGGGGCGCCATCTTGTGGGTCACGGTCCCGGCCACGATCATCACGTCCGCCTGGCGCGGGCTCGAACGGAACACCTCCGCCCCGAAACGCGAGAGGTCATGCTGCGGCGCGACGCTCGCGAACATCTCGATCGCGCAGCACGCGAGGCCGTAGCCGAGCGGCCAGGGCGAACGCGACCGCGCCCAGTTGATGAGATTCGTCACGGTCGTGAAGACGACGTTGTCGTCTTCGGCGATGACCGATCTGCGAATGGGGATGTCCTCGCCGGCGAGGCCTGCCTGCGAGCTCACCGGACGGCGCTGAATGACGTCCTGTTCGAAGTCGATCGGGACGCCCTTTGACTCGGCGGGACGCTCTTCGATCGCCATCTAGGTCAAGTCTAGGGAGTTCTAATGGCTTTGCACGGCATTGCGGATGAGCGCGACGAGCGCGTCGTGCACCACCGCGCCGCTCGCCACGATGTGCGGCTGGCCAGGTCTCTTCTGCTCCAGCTCTGTCACCCGCCCGCCGGCCTCGCGCACGAGCAACGCGCCGGCCTTCCAGTCCCACGGCTTGTCGACCGATTCAAAGTACGCATCCATCTTGCCCGCCGCGACGGAGGCGAGGTCGAGCTGCGCGGATCCGAATCGTCTGATGTCACGTATGCGACCGAGCACGCCGTTCAGGATCCGCGCCTGCTCGTCGCGCGCCGCCGGCGCGTACGCGAATCCCGTCGCGACGAGCGCGTGCGCGACGTCCGACAGCTGTGTCGTGCCGAGCCGGTGACCGCGCGCTGTCGACCACTCCTCGCGCAGAGCGGCGAGGCCGCCGACTTCGTGCATCGCGTGCTCGTCGAACGACCACGCGCCACCACCGCGGATCGCCGCGAAGAGCTCCTGGCGCCAGACGTCGAGCACGACGCCGCACACGAGGCCGTCCGCGTCCTCGCACGCGACCGCCGCCGCGAAGTGCGGCAGGCCGTAGAAGTAGTTCACCGTCCCATCGAGCGGGTCGATGTACCAGGTGCGCCCCGAGGTGCCGGTGCCGCTCGATCCCTCCTCGGCCAGCACCGCGTCCGCGGGATACGTGGTGCGGATGATCCCGACCGCGGCATCCTCGGCCGCGCGATCGGCGTCGAGGACGATGTCCGTGTCGGTGGTCTTCGTCCGCAGCCCGGCACCGCGTTCGCCCCAGCGTCCGAGGAGGATGTCCCCGGCCGTGAGCGCGACGTCGATCGCGCTGCTCACGTCGCGGCGCGGATCGGTTATCGCTGGGTGATCCGGCCCTCGACCTTGGGGTCGAGCGGCGAGTGCGCGGTCATATAGGCGGCGACCGCATCGACCTCGATATCGCCGTAGACGACGTTCGTGCCCTTGCCGAACCAGGTGTGTCCGTCGCCGCCGAGCAGGAGGTAATCGATCGTCGCGACGTGATAGAGCCGCGCCAGGTCCAGCGGCGCGCCGCCGATCGTCGCCTCGAGGACGCGCTCGCTCGGGTTGTTCAGGAAGCGGTAGACCCACTTCCCGCCGCCGATCTGCAGCCGGCCCGCTCGGCCCGATGCGTCCTCGAACACCTCCTTCAGCTGTGCGCCGGTGAGGTCGACATTCACGATCGTGTTCTCGAAAGGCAGCACCTGGTAGAGCTGGCCGTACGTCACCGGGCCCGCCTTGAGCGGCGCGCGGACGCCGGCGGCGTTGTAGAAGGCGACGTCGGTCCTCCATCCCTGCTGCCTGCCGTACTCGAGGATCCCGTCAGTGATCATGTTCCCGAGGCCGCACTCATCTCGCGGGTTGTCGAGATCGTTCTTGATCGTGCCGACGACGCGCGAGGTGTACTTCTCGGTCTCCGCGCGGCGTGATTCGACGATCGCGGCGATCTCGGGATCCGGCTGCAGCGTCTGCGACGCGGCGACCGCGGTGAGCTCGCCCGCGCGTATCGCGTCCTTCATCTTGTGCGTGGCCGGGTCGACGATGATCTCGAGCCGGCCGAGGTACTGCGTGTACGCGCCTGAGTCGACGATCGTCGTCCTTCCTTCGACGCGCCCCGTCTGGATCGGCTGGTGATCATGGCCCGCGACGATGACATCGATCCCGGGAACGTCGCGCGCGAGCTTCGCCGCGTCGGCTGATCCGATGTGCGCGACGACGACGATGATGTCCGCCTGCGTCTGCAGCTCGGAGAGGAACGGCTGCACCTGCGTCGCGGGCCCGAACTGGAGGCCGGCCACGCTCGTGGCCTTGACGATCGTGTTGCCCTGCGGGTTCGTGATGCCGAGGATGCCGACCTTCGCGAGACCCGTGTCCTTGATCACGTACGGCTTGAGGTATGAGGGCAGCTTCCCGGTCTTCGTCTCGACGACGTTGGTCGCGAGGAACGGGAACGACGCCTCCTTCGCGCGCTGCGCGAGGACATCCTGGCCCCAGTCGAAGTCGTGGTTGCCGACGGCCATCGCGTCGTACTTCATGAGGGTCATCGCCTTCGTGACCAGCTCGCCCTTGTTCGCGTTCGAGATGAACGTGCCCTGCCACGCGTCCCCCGCGTCGACGAGCAGCGACCGCTCGGGCATCGCGCGCGAACGCAGCGATCGCACCTGCGAGGCGACCATCGCCATCCCGCCCTGATTGAAGCTCGTGCTGCCGCTCTTCACGACCTCGTAGTCGAGGCGGCCGTGAATGTCGTCGGTGTGGAGCAACTGGATGCGGTCCGCGGCAAGCGCGTTCGCGCCCGCGGACGGCGCGCCGGAGGGTGCGCTCGGGCCGGCCGCGTTGCACGCGATCCCGAGCGCGAGGGCAATAGCGGCGATCAGGCGGCGCACCTGCATCGATGCTAGCGGCACGGGCTTGTCGAAAAGGGAAAGGCTCACTCGATGTATGGTCGTGCCTTCGCACCTACGCGCGTTGCACACGGAGGACAAAGAGGCGATAACAGATCTCGGCCCAATCACCGTGGCGCCTCCTGGCGAGCGGCGATCCGGCTACTTCACGTTCACCAGAGACCCGGCCCTCGCGAAGTACTCGTGGCCGTTCTTTAGCATCACCGGACGGCGCGAGGGTCCCACGTTCCTCATCACCGCAGGGATCCACGCCGCCGAGTACACGGGGATCGACGCCGCGATGCGGCTCGGCCGCATGCTCGATCCAGGGCAGCTGCGCGGCCGCGTGCTGATCATCCCGCTGCTGAATCGGCCGGGCTTCTACGAACGGAGCATCTACGTGAACCCAGAGGACAACGACAACATGAACCGCGTGTTCCCCGGGCGGCCGGATGGCACGTGGAGCGAGCGGTTCGCGCACTGGCTGCTGAACGAGGTCATCGCGCAATGCGAGTACGCGGTCGACCTCCACGCCGGCGACATGATCGAGGATCTCGTCCCGTTCGTGACCTATCGCGAGACGGGGAACACGGACGTCGACGGACGGGCACGACGGATGGCGGACGCGTACGGCGCGGAGTGGCTCGTGAAGGCCATGCCCACGGGCGAGCGCTCCGGGCTGCTCTTCGCCGCTGCGGCGGCGCGAGGGGTGGCCGCGATGATCGCCGAGTCCGGTCGGATCGGTCAGGTCGAAGCAGACGCGGTCGCGCGGCACGTCGATGGCGTGCAGAACATCCTCCGCACCGTCGGCGTCCTGGACGGCGAACCCGCTCGCGTGGCCCCGGCTCGCGTGCTGAACCGGTTCGAGTGGTTGCGCTCTCCCGTCGAAGGCTTCTTCCGCTGCGCCGTTCGCGTCGGTGACCGGGTCAAGAAGGGTCAAGCGCTCGGCGAGATGGTCGATCTGCTCGGAGAGCGGCTCGAGGCCATCGAATCATCCGTCGACGGCATCGTGCTCTTTCTGGTGACGAGTCCGGCGATCAAGAAGGATGGGCTTCTTCTCGGCGTTGGCGTGCCTGCGTGAACGATGGCCGGTGCTATGCTGCCGGCCGTTTCCAGGGGAGGAATGATGCGATGAAGTCATCAAACATGACCCGGCGCGACCTCCTGCGTGCGGCCGGGGCAGCAACGATCATCGCTGCGTGCGCGCCTGCGGCGCAGCCGGGCGCCACGAGTACCGGGAAGGCTGCGGCGGCCACCGGCACGCTGACGTTCCTCTGGGGCGGGGACACCGACAAGCTCGATCCGCCGGCGATGACCACCCAAGAAGGGTTCATCGCGACGACCGCGTTGTACGAGGGCCTCGTGCGCTACAAGCCGAACAGCACCGACATCGAGCCGGCCCTCGCCGAGCGCTGGGACATCTCGAGCGACGGCCTCGCGTACACGTTCCACCTGCGGTCGGGAGTCAAGTTCCACGACGGTTCCGCGCTCACCGGGGAGGCCGTCGCGTTCACGTTCGACCGGAGCATCAACAAGGACAACGCCCTCTTCAAGGAGGCGCAGTCGGCGGGAGGCTTCCCGTTCATCGACGACTACATCGGAAACGTTGTAGCCAAAGTCGAGGCGGTCGGCCCGCTCGACGTCCGCTTCACGCTGCGGCGGAAGTTCTCGCCGCTTCTTTCGAACCTGGCGATCCCGCCGGCCTACGTCATTTCAATGGACGCGCTGAAAAAGTTCGGCAGCAAGATCAACGAGAACCCGGTGGGGACCGGCCCGTTCAAGTTCGTCGAGTGGAAGAAGGACGATCACATCACAGTCGAGAACTTCGAAGGCTACTGGGGCGGCCAGGCGAAGCTGCAGCGCATCATCTTCCAGCCAGTCCCCGAGGCCTCCGTGCGGATCCTCAAGATCCAGCGCGGCGAAGGCGACATCGCCTGGCCCTTCGATCCGAAGGACGCGCCGTCGGTCAAGGGCAAGGCCGAGACGGACGTGCTCGAGCAGGCCGGGCTCAACGTGAACATGGCCGAGTTCAACCTCAAGAAGCCGCAGTTCCAGAACAAGGCGCTGCGCCAGGCCCTGAACTACGCGATCAACAAGCAGGAGCTCGCGGACAAGCTCTATAGCGGCGCGGGCGTCGCCGCAGTCGGCGCGCTCCCGCCCACCTCGTGGGGCTTCGACAGCGCCCTGAAGGGCTACCCGTATGACCCGGAGAAGGCCAAGGCTCTCCTCAAGACCGCCGGGTATACCGGCGACACGATCATCCTCGACTCGTACACGATCCCGCGCGGCTACAACCCGCAGGGCGCGAAGCTCGCTGAAGCGATCCAGCAGTACTTCCAGGCGGTCGGCGTGAAGAGCGAGATCAAGACGACGGAGTGGACCGAGTACCGGAAAATCCGGCGCCAGGGTCAACTGAACATCGCCTTCGGCGGTTGGCAGGCGGACACCGGCGACCCCGAGAACTTCCTGGGTGTCTTCTTCTACAGCAAGAACCAGGGCGGCGTGAACACGTCCTTCTATGGCACTCCGGAGGTCGACAAGCTCCTCGAGCAGGCGAACGAGGAGACCGATGTCGCAAAGCGGAAGTCGCTGTTCAACCAAGCCGAGGCAAAGATCGTCGACGACGCGCCGTGGCTCTTCATCGGACACATGAAGCAGCAGGTCGCGATTCGCAAGCGCGTGAAGGGCTTCGTACTGCAGCCGACCTATATCTACTACTTCAACAGCGTCAGCGTGAGTTAGTCAGGTGCGGCACCACTCGAGCGCCTAGAACGTGCGCGGGTACGTCCTGCGGCGCATCGCGTACGTCGTCCCTGTGCTGCTTGGCGTCGTCACCGTCGTGTTCCTCGCGCTGCGGCTCATCCCGGGTGATCCGGCGGTGGCTCTCGCCGGCGAGAAGGCAAGCGCCGCGCAGATCGAACAGATGCGCGAGGCACTCGGTCTCAATCGGCCGCTGCCCGTCCAGTACGTCGACTTCGTCGCTCACCTCGTGCGCGGCGACCTGGGCCGGTCGATCCGGACCGGCGGCGACATCCGCCAGGAGCTGGTTGAGAACTTCGCCCCGACCATCGAGCTCTCGATCGCCGCCCTTGTGATCGCGCTCGCGGTCGGCCTGCCTGCCGGGGTCCTCGCCGCGCTGCGGCGGCGGACCCTGATCGAATACGTGACGATGATCGGCTCGCTGGTCGGGATCTCGATGCCCGTTTTCTGGATCGGGCTAATGCTCATCTACTGGCTCGGCGCGCGCGCGGAGTGGTTCCCGCTCTCAGGGACCGTGAGCGCCGGGCTCGAGATTCCCGCACGGACGCACTTCTACACCGTCGATGGACTCCTCACCGGTAACGTCGCCGTATTCGCGGACGTCGTCTGGCACCTCGTGCTTCCCGCGATCACGCTCAGCACGATCACCATGGCCATCGTCTCGCGCATGGCTCGGTCCAGCATGCTCGAGGTCCTGGGCAGCGAATACCTCGTGACCGCGCGGGCGAAAGGCCTCCGCGATCGGGCGGTCGTCCTCGGTCATGCGCTCAAGAACGCGCTCATTCCCGTCGTCACCGTCGTTGGCCTGCAGCTCGGCGCGCTGCTCAGCGGCGCAGTCCTCACCGAGACGGTATTCGGTCGGGTCGGCGTAGGCCGCTACGTCCTGAACGCCATCACCGCGCGCGACTACCCGGTCGTGCAGGCGACGGTCATCGTCGTCGCCATCTTCGTCGCCCTGATCAGCATCATCGTGGATCTGGTCTACGCGATGCTTGACCCGCGCATTCGGTACCGCTGAGGTGGCCGGCCTCCGCGCGACCGCCGTCGGGTCGCGGATCGCAAAGGACGCGAACTCACCGCAGTCCCAGTGGGCGGCGGCGCGCCGGCGGTTCGTGCACTCCGGCACCGGGATGCTGGGCGCGGCTTTGCTCGTGCTCTTTCTGCTGGTCGCGGTTTTCGCCGCGCAAGTGAGTCCATACGACCCGATCCATCAGGACTTCCGTATCGAGCGCGAGACTCCGAGCGCCGAGCACCTCATGGGAACCGACGAATTCGGCCGTGACGTTTTCAGCCGTGTTGTGTGGGGCGCGCGTGTCTCTCTTCAGGCCGGCGCGATCGCCGCGAGCATCGCGTTGGTCGTGGGTCTCGCTCTCGGTATGACCGCCGCCTACTACCGCGGCCGGACGGACGGCCTGGTCATGCGCGCCATGGACGTCCTGCTGGCGTTCCCGTACCTGCTCCTGGCAATCGGGATCGTGGCGATCCTGGGGCCGGGGCTGCTCACGGCGATGATCGCGATCGGCATCGTGTACATCCCGAACTACGCCCGTGTCGTGCGCGGCGCCGTGCTGTCGGTCGGTGCGCGCGACTTCGTCGAGGCGGCGCGTGCGGTCGGCGCGCGCGACCGGCGCGTCATGTGGCGGCACATTCTGCCGAACGTGCTCGCCCCGATCATCGTGCAGGCGACCCTAAACGTCGGCACGGCGATCATCGACACCGCGGGCCTGAGCTTCCTCGGGCTCGGAACGCAGCCGCCGACCCCCGACTGGGGCAACATGCTGTCGGCAGGCCGGAGCTACGTCATCGACTCGCCGTGGATCGCGACGTTTCCCGGTCTCGCCATCCTCGCGACAGTGCTCGCCTTCAACCTGGTGGGCGACGCGCTTCGGGACGCGCTCGACCCGCGCCTGCTGTGAGGGTTAGCTGCCGCTGGCCGTCACCGTCGCCGGCCGCCTCGAGCGTGACTTCGTCGAGGATCGTCAGAGCCGCGGCGGTATCGCCGCCGAGCCATGCGCTCGTCGCCTCGCCACTGCGGAGCTCACGCAGGAGCGCGCGCAGGCCAAACCTTTGTCCGATCTCGCGGGCACTTGATAACGGAACCGGGCCCGAGCGCGTCGACCGGGTCGGGGAGTGCGAGGCATACGGTCAGCCCGCGCGATTTCTGTGACTAAACCAGACCACGAGTCGAATCAGCAGTGTCGCGAGTGTCACAAGGAAGATTCCTCCCGCCACTGCAGCAACGGCAAGACCAGGAGCCTGCTGGCTCGGCACGACGCCAAACATCATTAGGATCCCGACCACCACCGCGACTAGGCCGAAGAGTTGAATCGGCAAAGCCGCGACGGCGATGGGGCCGACGCCGTTCCTGAGCAAGCCCGCTACCGACCCGAGCCGTTCTGACGGAAACCTGGGGCCTTCGGCCTCGTCATGCCAGTTGCGCCCACGGCCCAGAGCTGCCACTCCAGACACGAGGACAAGGACTCCGATCCAGAAGCTGATGGTCGGCACTACTGGTTCTCTGTTGCCGTGCCCGCCACGGTGCTCTCCTGGGAAGTGAGCATTTCCGTGCCAACGGCTCTGCGTGCCACTTGAGGTCCCGCTAGTCCATCGTTCGCGACCTGGGGCCTATCACGGTTTAGTTCCATGGTGCCCCGGAGCTAGGCCGATTTCATTGGCGACTCGGCCTCGTGCGCGCGGTACTGCAGCTCGTAGAGCCGGTGATAGGTGCCGCGCTGCTGCAGCAGATCGCGGTGCGTGCCCATCTCGACCACGCGTCCCTTGTGCAGCACGATGATGCGGTCGACGTTCTGGATGGTCGAGAGACGGTGGGCGATGATGATCGACGTCCGCCCGACCATGAGCTTCGCGAGCGCGTCCTGGATGAGGTGCTCGGTCTCGGTATCGACGGAGCTCGTCGCCTCGTCGAGCACGAGGAGGATCTCGGGGTTGAAGGCGATGGCGCGCGCGAACGCGAGCAGCTGCTTCTGCCCTACCGACAGCGTCGAGCCGCGCTCGGTGACCACGGTCTCGTAGCCCTGCGGCAGCCGCTCGATGAACTTGTCCGCGTTCACGAACTGCGCCGCGGCGCGGACCTGCTCATCGCTGATCGATGCCTCGTTAAGGCGGATGTTCGACGAGATCGTCCCCGCGAAGATGAACGGGTCCTGCAGCACGACGCCGACGTGGCGGCGCACGTCGGCCTGGCGCATGTCGCGGATGTCCACGCCGTCGAGGAGGATCCGGCCCTTCTGCACGTCGTAGAAGCGCGAGATGAGGCTGATGATCGAGGTCTTCCCCGCCCCGGTCGCACCGACGATCGCGACGCTCTCGCCCGCGGTGATCTTGAAGTTCACATCGCGCAGCACCCATTCGCCCTCGTTGTACGCGAAGGAGACGTTGTCGAACGTGATCTCGCCGCGCACGTGCGGCAGCTCGACGGGCCTCTGCGGGTCCAGGATGGTGGAGTGCGTGTCGAGGAGACGGAACACGCGCTCGGATGAGGCCATCGCGGCCTGCATGATGTTGTACTTCTCGGATAGGTCGAGGATCGGCTGGAAGAAGTTCTGAAGTAGCTGCCAGAACGCGACGAGGGTGCCGAGGCTGAGCTGCGCATCCATCACCCAGTTCGCGCCGACGACGAAGAGCAGCGCCGCCGTGGCGTTGCGGGTGAAGTTCACGGTCGGCTGGAAGACGCTCATCGCCCGCACCTGACCCTGGTTGGCGGCGAGGAGGTCGCGGTTGAGCGTGTCGAAGGCGTCGAAGACCGGCTTCTCGCGCGTGAAGAGCTGCACGATGGCCATGCCCGAGAGCGTCTCGTTGAGGAAGGCGTTCACGCGCGCGAGCCGGATACGGATCGCGCGGAAGGACTCGCGCATGATGCCGCGGAAGTACGCGGTGAGCGCGATGAGGATCGGCAGTGAGATGAACGTCACGAGCGCCAGGCGCCAGTCGAGGATGAGCATCGCGCCCGAGATGAGCACGACCATCGCGATGTCGCCGAAGATCGAGACGACGCCGCGCGTGACCATGTCGGTGAGTGCGTCGATGTCGTTGGTGATCCGTGTCATCAGCCGGCCGACGGGATTGCGGTCGAAGAACCCGAGCGGCAGGAACTGCAGGTGCCGGAACAGCTCGAGGCGCAGGTCGTACATGGCCTTCTGCCCGACCCAGGTCGTGAGGATCGTCTGCCCGTAGCGGATCGCCGCGCCGATCGCGAGCACGACGAGGTAGACGATGCCGAGCACGGCGAGTCGGGCGAACGCATCGTCGCGCGCGAGCGCACCGCTCACCGCGGGGATGACCGCCTGGTCGACGATCTCCTTGGCGATGATCGGCGGCACGATCTGCGCGAGCGACTGGACGAGGAGTAAGACGATCGCGAGCGCCACCCAGAGCTTGTAGGGAGCGAGGTAGCCGACAAGACGCCGCGTCAGCGTCGCGTCGTAGGCCTTCCCGAGGATCTCGTCCTCTTGGAAGAAGCCGCCGGCCCCGCCGCCGTGATGTCCGCCGCCACCGCCACCGCGACCGCCCATCAGTCCTGATCCGCCGGCATCTCGTCGATGCGCCGCGCGCGCGGCGGCGCGCTCTGCTCGGGCGCTGTCGACGTACGCACCCGCTTATCGTGCTCGGACTGCTCCTCGTCGACCTCGAGCTCCTCCTCGAGGAGCTGACGGCGGTACATCGCCGCATACAGGCCGTTCCGCTCGAGCAGGTCACGGTGCGTGCCGCGCTCGGCGATGACGCCATCGTCGAGCACGAGGATCTCGTCGGCGTCCTTCACCGTCGAGATGCGGTGCGCGACGACGATGCTCGTGCGCTCGCGCATGACGCCGCGAAGGCGCTTCAGGATCTCGGCCTCGGTGTACGTGTCGACGGCCGAGAGCGCGTCGTCGAGGATGAGGATGCGCGGGTCCTTCGCGACCGCTCGCGCGATCGCGGTGCGCTGCTTCTGCCCGCCGGAGAGCGTGACGCCGCGCTCGCCGATCATCGTGTCGTATCGCGCCGGGAAATCCGCGACGTCCTTGCCCAGTTGCGAGACGTCGCCGGCCCACTCGAGCTCGCTCTCGGCGAGCGGCGTGTCACGGCCGAATCCCACGTTCTCCCGAAGCGGCACCGAGAAGAGGAACGTCTCCTGCGGCACGTACCCCACGGCACGACGCAGCTGCGGCAGCGGGTATCGCTTCACGTCGATGCCGTCGATCGTTATCTCGCCCTGCTGCGCATCGAACAGGCGCGGGATGAGGTTGACGAGCGTGCTCTTCCCCGAGCCGGTCGGCCCGACGATCGCGAGCGATCCGCCGGCGGGAACGGAGAACGAGATGTCGCGCAGCACGACGGCTTGGCCGTACGCGAAGGAGATGCCCTTGAACTCGACGGCGCCCTTGATCGGCGTCGTGACCGGGTCGATCGGATCGGTGATCGCCGGCCGTGCCTCGAAGATGTGCTGGAGCCGTCCGAGCGAGGCGGCGCCCTGCTGGATCATGTTCGTGACCTCACCGAGCGCGATCATCGGCCACGAGATGAGCTGCAGGTACGCGACGAACTGCACGAGCTGACCGATCGTGAGCTGTTTTTCGATAGCGTCCTGGCCGCCGACGTACAGGATGGTGAGGAGCGCGGCGCCGAGGATGAACTGCATCGCCGGCCAGAGGAGACCGTTCACCATGGCGAGGTCGACCGCCTTGTTCAGATAGTCGCGGTTCACCTTCGCGAACGCGCGGATCTCGTCCTCTTCCTGGGAGAACGCCTTCACCACGCGGATGCCCGAGAAGTTCTCCTGCGCCTTGGCCGACAGGTCGCCGAACTGCGACTGGAGCTGCTCGAACCGGCGATTGACGCGCCGTCCGATGGTCCAGAACACGTACGACGAGATCGGGGTAAGGATGAGGGTGATGAGCGCGAGCTTGGTGTTCACCCCGAACATCGACACGAACGTGAACAGGAGCGTCATCAGGGTGTTCGTGAGCATGAGGATCCCGAAGCCGATCATCTGACGCACCGCCTGCAGGTCGTTTGTCAGGCGGGCCATGAGGTCGCCGATGCGCTGGTGCTGGAAGTACGCCAGGTGCATCGTCTGCAGGTGGGCGAGCAGGTCGTTGCGCACGCCGTACTCGATGCGCCGCGACGAGTCCAGGATGCGCAGACGCCCCAGGCCGCGGAGGACGTTCTCGACCGCGGCCAGCGCGACCATGATCAGCGCAAGGCGACCGATCAGATCGAGGTTTGCTCCCGTCGTCAGCGCGTCGACGATGCGGCCGATGAGCAGCGGCGGCAGGACCGCGACGAACGAGCTACCGGCGACGAGGAGGATGCCAGTGAGGAGTTTGACCTTGTGCTGACCGAGGTAGTGGAGAAGGGTCGCTCTGGAGGAGTGCACCCGGCGTCAGTTTAACTGAGCGTGACTCGCTCCTGGTGTGACGTTCGTCACAGATTTGAGGCGCGCGGACCGTCCAGCGAGCCACACGCCGAAGACGGCGGCGGCGGCGAGGACGAACACCGGCGCGATCCCCCACACGTCGGCGATCGGGCCGACGATGATGAGCGGCAGAAAGCTGAAGATCGAGACGAGCGAGTTCAACACTCCGAAGACGCGGCCGCGGATGTCCTCCGGCAGCTCCTCTTGGAGCAGCGTCATCGCCGGAACGGTGATGAACGAGTAGGCCATTCCGAACACGAACGCGGTCACGCTCACGATGCCGATGAAGAACGGCAGCGCCCCGCCGAGCGCGGCGAGCCCGCCGAACTGCCCAAACTGCGAGTTCGCGAAGACGTCGGCGAACGGCCGGGCTGCCGCGAGCGCCGCGAGCGCGATCGATATGACGAGGAGCCCGAGACCGATCGCATGGGATCGTCCGATGCGCCGGGAGACGACGTTCAGCACGCCGAGTCCGACCACGACCCCGATGCCGGCTGGCCCGACGAGCACGACGACGTTGCGCTCGCCCAGGCGGAGCACCTCGCGCACGAAGCCTGGCGCGAGCGCGCCGGCGATCGCCACGAGCGTGTACGTGAGCGCGATGTAGACCATCGCCCAGGTGACGAGCGGCGTCGAGCGCAGGTAGTGGAACGCGTCGGCGATGCCACGCCGCGTCTCGGTGACGGCACGTTCGGCGACGTCGGCGCCAAGCTTCGCGGTCGGTGGCACCGATGGCAGCGTGAGGCAGAGGACCGACGCGATCTCGAACATGATGACGATCGTGAACCACAGTGCGGTGAAGCCGTACAGGCTCACCATGACCGGCGCGAGGATGATGAAGCCGACGAGGAACGCGCCGTTGAACGTGAAGGTGAACAGCGAGTTCGCGACGAGGAGATCGCTGCGGCGCACGATCGATGGGATCGTCGCAGCTTCCGCGGGGACGAAGAAGAGCGTGACCGCGGCGACGAGGAAGTTCACCAGGTAGGCAGTCGTCACGCTGTCGCCCGCGAGGAGCAGCGGGATGATCGCGACCGCGCGCGCGGAGTTCGTGACGATGAGCACGATCCGCCGATCGACGCGGTCGACGATGACGCCACCAGCGAACCCGAAGAGCACCGCGGGGATGATCGCGAGGAGGATGAGGAACGAGGACGAGGTGTTGTTGTGCGTGAGCTCCGCGACGAGGACGATCAGCGCGGAGGTGACCGCGTTGGCCGCGGTCTGCGAGAGGATCTGCGCGGCCCACAGCGCCATGAACCCGCGGTTGCGGAGCAGCCCATGCTGCGCGGCCTGCGTGACCTCCGCCAAACTGCTGTCTACTCGACCGGGGCCAGCGGCCCGCGCTCCACGAAGCGCTTGATATCGCGCTCGACCGCCGCGCGCGCGACGAGCACGCGATGTTCGCAGGTCATGCAGCGCAGGCCGATGTCGGCACCCAGCCGGACGATGCGCCAGGTGTCGCCGCCGCACGGATGCGGCTTGCGCAGCACGACGACGTCATCGAGGTAGAGCGGCATCGGGCCGATAGGCTTCTTCCTTGTTTTCATGTCGCTCACGAGACGACGGAGTCTATCCGCGAGGTGGGTTCGCCAGGCTCGGAAGATCGAGCGCGCTCTCCCTGCTCACGTTGAAGCGGGTACCGCGGTAGATGAGCTCGAACTGGCCGATGATCCCGCCGGTCCGCGTCATCGCGACGTACATCACCTCGGGCGCACCGACTGCCGAGACGGTCCACGGTCCACGGATCGCCGAACCGTCGACGGTCAGCGACTTGTCTGTGGTGATACCGAAGTACGACCGCGGTCCGACGCGGACGGTGTTCAACGAGATCGCTTCGGCGCCCGCGTTGCGCATCTCGTTCACCAGATCGGACAGCGCCTTGTCGTCGAACGCGCCGTCGATCCGCACGCTGATGCCCTGCCCCTTCACCGACGTGCGCGCGGCGAAGACCCGCAGCTGCGCGAGCTGACGCTGCGCCTCGGTGAGCGTGCCACGCCCGTTCGCCGCGTCGTCGCGCGCCGCCTCAGTGCGCAGCTTCATATCGAAGATCTCGTCGCGCAGCGCGTTGTTACGCTCGGCGAGGTTCGCGATGAGCGTCGTGAGCGATGACGGTGTCTCGAGTTCGAGGCTCCGCGTGTACACGTCCTGCGCCTTGATCTGCGTGACCGCGAGCACGCCGAGGAACAACGCGACGATCGACATCCAGATGACGCCCGCGTTGCCGCGCATCAGCGCTCCGTCGGCGTCGCGTACTTCACGTTGAGCGCGCCCGCGTACGCCGGCACGCGAAGGCCCGACGCGCGCGTCACGCGGAAGCCGAGCCCGTACACATCACGCCGCTGCTTGACGTCCTTGAGCTCGTTCGGATCGTCGTAGGCCCCGAGCAGCTCGTTCTGCGGCCCGATGACGCTGATGGTGAAGGCCGGCGACATGAGCGTGCCGTTCACCATGATGGTCGAACCGACGCAGTAGACGCTCGTCGATCCGACGACGCGCTCGCCGTTCACCGCGATCGCCTGTGCGCCGCCGCGCCAAGCCGCGTTGATGATGTCCGTGAGGTCGGTCGAGTGGCAGATCGATTTGTCCACGTTCGCGGCTGGCGCCGTGACGGTGGTGTGAGCGTCGTCGAGGACGATCTGCACCCCATCGCCCGTCCGTTCGGTCAGACCGGCGGCCGAGCGCAGGTCCTCGATCTGCGCCTGCAGGTCGCGGCTCGCGGTGGACTGGCTCGCGGCGCCTCGCTGGATCTCATCGAGCTGCGCGCGCAGGTCGGCGAGCTGCTTCTTCAAGACCTCCTGTTCGCTCTGGAGCGACCTCGCGGCGTCGAGCAGCGGCGCGTTGTAGCGGACGCTTAACTCGCTGCGCTCGAGCTGTGTCCGCCACTGGACCGATACCAGAAGGCCGAAGAGCAGCGCGGGCAGGATGAGGACGATCGGTGCCCCGATGCGCCGCGGCGCCCGCGCCGTGAGCGTCGCCATATGGAAAAGTGTCACACAGGGCTACCCCGTAGACACCACCCCCACCCTATTGGGGGATGAGCATGCGCGCGCCCGGGACCGACTGTTCACGCCGGGTCTCTAGCGTCGTTGGGGAGTACACGGGTGGGTGTGGTGGATGCCGGCGTAACTGCCGTCGCGCATGACGTGCATGCCTGCGCGCTCTGCGCCGCGAACGCTTCCGCAGGGCACGCACAAGCGCCTGCCGAGCGCGACCGACGCGACGAGCTCCTGCCGTGGGCCGTCGCGCTCACCGTCGGTGTGCTCATCGCGAGCTTCGGCGTCGGCGGTGATCGCTGGCTCGGGCTGGGATCGATCGGCGGTGTTCTCGCCGGCGCCGCATTCGCGTATCAAGCCCTGCGTCACGCGCAAGCCAAGAGCCGCGCCGTGCATGAGAACGCGGTCAAAGCGCTGAACACCGAAGCCGACGATCGCGTCGCCATGGTCATCCGGCAGTTCGAGTGGGCGGTGAACGACCTTGCGAGCCTCAAGCGAGAGCAAGATCGCGCCCAGGTGACGGCGGACCTCCTCGTCGTGCAGGGTCGCGCGCGCGAGCGTCACATCCGCAAGCTCGACCGCGACCTCGCTGAAGCACGCCGTTCTCAGGAGCGCGCGGCCTCAGCGGACGCACCGCGCGCCGAATTCGACGGCGCCGCGGAGGAGTCCGGCCTGCGCTTCAGGTGGGGCCTGCACTTCGACGGCTCGGTGCTCCGCCTCGAACTCGACTGCGACACGTCGACACGTGCGACGCGCGTGCGCATCGCGGACCGTTTCGGAATGACGGTCATGAAGAGCCTCACGCCGATGCACACTGGGGACGGCTCGCTCTCGTTCGCGCTCGCGGATCCGCCCGCCGATCTCATCGAGGATCTCGAGAGCGGTCGCGAGATCGGATATCACCTGCAGGCGCTCTGCGACTACGAGTGGTTGCCGCTACGTCTTGAGGACAGCGGGCGCCGCACGCGCCTGGTGATGGACAAGCGCGGCCAGACGTTCCGCGTGACCGCACCGAACATGACGGCGACCAGCGCGAACCCGTTCGACCACACGAACGACGCCTTCTTCACGCTGTAAACGTCGAACCGTCGGTCACGCTCTCGGCCGCGGCGGCGAGTGGATAGAGCGCCGCCGTATGGATGACTGGCGGACGTGTGCGTCCGCCGGCCACAGTTCGCGACTCGATCCACGTCCTCGACGCACCTTGGTGCATGAAGGACGCTTCGTTTGAGTCCCAGGCGCGTCCAATTCGCCATCTGAACCTGTCTCCACGTCGGTTGCCCCTTGAGGCGAACCAACAGCGAGGGCAGGTCTGACTCGTGTAGGCCGCGTTCACGGTCTGAAGCTCAACACCGTTGAGCTCGGCTTTGTGCATGAGACGATGGTGCAGGTAACCCTTTAACCATCGGCCCAAGCGTCGGTTGATGGCTCGACCGGGCCAACCGGGTCGAAACGTCAGGTCCTCCGCGTACATACGCAAGATGCCTGTGTCATGAAACAACTCGTTCAGCGAGCGATTGACGAAGTCACGAAGCCTGGATGACTCGCAAGAACGCACGCGCACCTGTTTGCGTCGGCCAAGATTGTGGCGACGGATTTGTCGAGAGTGGGTCGGGCTCGAGTTGCGGATTGATCGTTCATACGCCACGAGACGCGCGCGATTTCGCCGTCGGTCGGATGCAGCAATCATTTCTTCAAGCTGATTCGACGCGTCGCGACCATACGCTCTGGCCGTCTCACTGTTCCATCAGAAGAAACGAGAAGTGTGTTCAAACCTTTGTCCAGACCGAGCGTGCATCCTTGACGGCGAGGCTTGACTGGCGTCCGCGTGGCGACGTAACACGTCACGCGTTCGCGGATTACGACACGAATGTTCGGTCTGCTATCAGCGCGTCCGGTCCGCGAAGCAAACACGTCGAGCGACGATCCGGCAAGAGGCACGTTGACGCGATGACCTGGCCGTGTACCTGTCACTGCCAGCCAGGCGCCTCGGAAATGGCCGGTCGATCGATGAAATGGCCTGTACAGGTTGCAGTCGAGCTCGAACCACAGGTTCCCCGATTCTCGCGGCTTCCCGCCTCGCACCCGGAGCAGCAGTCGCCGCATTCGACGCTGTTGTCGCGTCGCCAGTCGTAACGGCGTGACGAGGCACTCCTGAATCTGGTCCACGGAACGCAGCGTCGCAAGAGCCCACAGCCGGGAGCTATCCCAACCCTTATCGCGAGAGACAACGCGCATAGCGGCCTTGACTGTCCCGGACCAGGAGCTTCGTACTAACGCTAGGCTCGACTCAAGGCACACCTTGTTCTGATGGACGCTGAGGTCGGGAACGAGCCAGCCGGCTCGCCGCTGGCTCTGTACGACCCGCAGGCGAGGATCGGACACCGTGGCGAAGAACCGCGGGTGCCAGTACGCATCGACGTGAGTTTTCCGACCGCGTGCGAAACGTCGCGCGAGAGTAACCAGCTCCTCGCGCTTGCCGGCCGTCAAACCAAGGGCAATGTCCCGCCGAATCGTTCGGACGACGACGCGGGACGTGGTGCGCACGCGTTGCATCAAGACACAGTCGACGCTCGGTGACAAGAGTGGCAGCCGTCGACGGATAATTGAGTAGCGCGGGGGCTGTAGCTCAGCGGATAGAGCAGGGCCGTCCTAAGGCTCGTGTCGCCGGTTCGATTCCGGCCAGCCCCTCTCGAACCTAGAAACGCACGTTCTGCACGATACCGAGCAGCGGTCCGGGAACGAGGCCTCCGAGCACTACAACGACCGCTGCGGCCGGCCCGATGGCATAGACCCGGCCTCGCGGCAGCACGCCGTCTCCTTCGCCGAGACATGCGAACAGGATCCGCAGGTACGCCACGGCGGAGAGCACGCTCGCGAGCGCGGCGATGAGCGCGAGCCACGCGAGCTGAGCGCCTACGGCGAGCTCGAGGACGTAGAGCTTCGCGACGAATCCGATCGAGGGCGGCAGTCCCGCGAGCGCAAGCAGCAACGTCCCGAGCGCCACCACGAACAGCGGACGCTGCCGCGCGAGGCCACGCAGGTCGCCGATCTTCGCGCCTGACGGCAGGCGCCCGATCAGCGCAAGCGCACCGACGGTCATCAACGCGAACGCGGCGAGAAAGAACGCCGCCGTAGGGCCCGATGCGAAGCCGGCGGTGAGCGCGACCGCCGCGTAACCCGCCTGCGCCATCGATGCATACGCGAGGATGCGGCGCGGGCTGGTCTGGCCGAGCGCGACGAGGCTCGCGACGATCACGCTGACGGCGGCGATGACCGCGATGCTGGCGCGCCAATCGATCACCGCGGACGATGCGAGCGCCGCGCCGACACGCATGAGCGCGCCGAGCCCCGCGATCCGCACGACGACGGCGACGTACGCGTCAGACGTTCCCGTGTCGACCGGTGCATGGGATCGCGGCGACACGACGCCGGCGATCATCACGAGGCCCGCGAGCAGGAGTGCAAGGCCGGCGGATCCGAGGGGTGTCGCCACTACGTCGAGCGCAGACAGCGACGACGAACCCGTCGCCAGCGCGAGATCGATGGCGCCGACGACGACCAGGCCCGCCGCGCCCAGCGTGATGAGACGGCCGCGCGACTCGAGAAGCGCGAGAGGCAGCACCATGACCGTGACGCCGAGCGCAAGGACACCAAGATCCCCGCTCGCGACGATGACGATGGCGCCCGAGCACGAGACAAGGAGCAGCGCGACGGTGCGTGGCGCGACCTGACGGACGCCGATCGCCAACGCCGCTGCCGTCGACGTCGCAGTGAGCACGCTGAAAAAGAGCGTCGCGCTGTCTCGGCGGACTGCGCCCCCGAAGAGGTCATGGCCGATACCGGCGACGCTGGCGGCCGCCGCCGCGGCGAGAGCGCTCGCGACGCCGATGAGCGGCGCGACGAACGCGTCCGTGCGCCAGATTCGATCGATCGCAGTGACGACCGCGGCTCCGGCGAGCAGCACGATCTCCGGGACGAGCAGTGGTATGTCGGCGCCACTCATCGCGGCGCCTCGAGCGCGGGCAGGACGTCCGCGGGCACGCGATCGGTGATCGAGCGCGGTACCACGCCGATCGCGAGGCTCAGGAGGAGAAGCGGCAGGATGATCGCGGTCTCGCGCCACCGCAGGTCGCCTGCGTGCGCGAGCGGCGGACCGTGGAACGCTCGGCGCAACGTTCGCGCGGCCCAGATCGCCGATGCGATGATCACGATCGCCACGACGGCGGCCGCGGTCGGGAAACGCTCGTATGCGCCGGCGAGGACGAGGTAGTCCGCTGCGAACGCGCTGCTGCCTGGTATGCCGACGAGCGCGAGCACGGTGACCGTGGTGAGCGTCGCGAGGCGGGGACTCGACGTCGCAAGACCGCCGGCGCGAGCGAGCGACGCCGCGCCGCTCCGTCGAGCGACACACGCGATCGCGACGACCAGCGCGGTGAGCAGGATCTCGCGCGAGATCGCGGCGAGGGTCGCGCCGCGCAGGCCGACCTCTGTGCCCGAAAAAGCGCCCACGGCCGCGAGGTTGATGGTCGAGAACGCGACGAACGCCGCCAGCCGGCGCAGATCGTCCTGCCGTGAGGCGATGACCGCGCCGTAGAGCGTCCCCACAGCGGCGAGCGCGACGAACGCCGGAGCGGCCACGCTCATGCCCTGCGGGAACAGTCCGACACAGAGCCGCATGACGGCGTACAGCGCGACGCTCGAAAGGCCCGCACCGAGCAGCAGCGCGACCTCGCGCGGCCCAGCGACAAAGGCGCGGATGAGCCACGACTGGAACGGCAGCACCGGCAGCGTGACGAGGAACGCGGCGCAGAGGAGCACCGCGGGAAGAAGCTGCGCCGACGCGGGAAGCGGGCGTGCGCGGAGCACGTCACTGTCGAGCGACCCCCGGGCGACCGCGAGCGACACGATCACGACGATGTAGAGCGCGCTGCCGACGAGCGCGGTGACGAGCACCCGAACCGCGGCGTCGGACCGACCGACGCCACCCCACTGCGATATGAGGAGCGCAGCGATCGCGAGCGCGAGCTCCCAGAACAGCAGGAAGAGCGCGAGATCGCGCGCCACGAAAGCGCCGACCAGCGCGGCGAGCAGTACGGACAACAGCGCGTGATACGCGCGCGCGTGCCCGATGCGATCGCTGGACGCGACGACCGCGGCGAACACGAGACCCGTGGCTGCGACGAAGATCGCCGCGAACGCGTCGAGTTCGACCGCGTAGCTGAGACCGAGGATCGGCGCCCACGGCGCGTGGACGCTGGCGCGCACGGGGAGCATCGGACCGGTGAACCCGAGCACGGCGACCGCGAGCCCCGCGACGACCGTAAGGGGCCGCGTGCGCCGGGCAAGCGGCGGGAGGAGCGACACGACGGCGAGCGCGAGCGGAAGGGCGATGACCGCGGTCGCGATCACCGCAGTCCCCAGTACGCGACGAATGCGATAAGCGCCGCCACTCCGATGGCCTCGACGCGCCACGCCGGCCCGGCCTCGGCGTGCGCGACGATCCGTCCGGCACGCAGCGTCGCCGCGGCGACCCACCCGAGAAGGCGATCGAGCGAGGCGTCGGTCCCGTCTTCGAGCGCCTTGGCGATCGCGCCATAGCCGCGCGCGACCGCGACGAAGACCGCGAGGAATCCGAACCCGTCTGCGAGCGCGCGCCGCGCACGCGCCGGACCAGCACCGCGCCAGCGAAGGTGCGGACGCCCGATCGCCGCGATCGCGGTGAGCGAGGTGAGCGCGATCGCCGTGACCACGAAGATCGTGAGCGCCATCTCGCTCGCGCCAGCGCCGATAGTGACGATCTCGATGCCGGCCGGTGCGATCGCGATCCACGCGAGCGCCGCGCGGCCGTCGGCGCGCGTGGCCGCGAGCACGACCGCCAGGAGCGCGGAGAGCGTACCGAGCGCCGCGGCGGCAGCGAGCACGCCCGGATGCACGAGAAACGACACGCGCGTGAGCGCGACGGCGTTCGCCGCGAACGCCAGCGCGCCGAACGTCGCGAGACCGAGCGGCGCCTCGCGCAGCGCCATCGCCCGCGCCTGGAACGGCAGCTGCGCAGATTTCGCGAGGATCCCCGCGCAGAGGAACACGCTGGGGCCGATGAACGTGATGTCGGCGACACGTGTTGCGACCACTCGCGTCTCGATCTCGGCGAGATCCAGCGTGCGGAAGAGCGCGAGATAGCCGAGCGTCGCGAGAAGCAGCGCGCCGTCGCCCAACCGATCGACGACGAGTGCGCGCTCGGCACTCGCCGCCGCGGCCGCACGCTCGCGGTCGTGCGAGAGCGCGATGTACGTCGCGGCGCCAAGGAGGCCGAAGGCAGCGGTGAAGAGCGCGAGGTTGCCCGCGGTGGCGACGAGGACGAGCGCCGCGGTCCCGAGCAGGATCGCGAGCTGATAGGCACGGGTTTGTCGGACGCGCCACGACGCGACCGCGATGGCCGCGCTCACGAGAGTCATCGCGATCAACACGGGCAGCGTCGTCGGCACGACCACGAGCGCGATGTCACCACCGCGCAGCGGCAACCATGGTCCGAGCTCAGCCACGAGCGAGCTCTTGCCGGCGGCGAAGGCCTGGCCGATCGCGACCGATGCACCGAACGCGAGGACGAGTGCCGCGGACGAGATGGCGACGCCGCCGCGCCGACCGACGCGGTCCCCGGCGAGCGCGATGATCGCCGCCGCGATGAGCGGCAGCGCGGCGCAGAGCAGCAGGGTCACGACGACAACCTAGTGCAGTGGTCGAGTGTCCTACGCGAGCTCAGATCGCTGTGGCAGACAAATACGGAGCCTCTTCTCGTCTCTGAAACGTCCGAACGGCGTGACAGTTCACACAGACGAGATCAGGGACGCCAAATCTATGGAAGCTCCCACCGCAGTCCATACGCGGAGCCGACTTGACCTCACGCATGCGGGCGACAAGAACGTCACTGCGCCGGCGGCGCCGCGAGCGACGAGATCTCTGGTCGCCGCGACGGTGAGCTGCACTGAGGCGCTTCGTCACGCCACAGCGCGAACATCGACGCATGGAGACCGCCGCGTCCATCAGCCATCTCGGTAGAGAATGCTAGAACGGATGTTCTGTCATGACAGGAACAGCTCCTGCCTTCTGTCCTTGTCGGGGTGGGCGGACTTGAACCGCCGGCCTTTGCGTCCCGAACGCAACGCGCTACCAAGCTGCGCTACACCCCGTGCGGTGATGACCACTATACGGCCCCGATGACGACCAACTGGTCATCCGACATCGCCATCGCGCCGCAGGGCGCGCTCGACCGCATCTCCGCGCGCATCAACCGCCGCGGCAAGCGCGCATTCGGCGTGCTGAAGACGACGAACGAATACGTGGGCGTCGTCGGACCCCGTGAGTTCGAGATCTGGGAACGTCAGAAGCGGGCCATCCACGCGCGTGGCCGCGTCGAGGCGGCCCAGCGCGGCTCCCGCCTGGAAGTGTCGTTCATCACGCCGGCTCGTACGCGCGTCCTGGTGTCCGTGTTCTACGTCCTGTATGCCCTTGTCGCGGCGGGCATCGCGACGCGGCAACCGGACCCCACGGTATCGGTGGAAGAGGTCGCGGTGTCGGTCGTGGGAGCGCTCGTCATAGCCGGGATCTTCGTAGGTGGAGCGCAGAGTCAGCGAAAGGATCTGCGAGCGTTCCTCGAGGAGATGTTCGCCGATGTGCGGCGCTAGCGGAAGCTCTCTCCGAATATCGCGACGGCGGGGCCATACGCCAGCCACGGGACAAGCCAAAGCACGGCCATCGACACGAGCTGTATCGCGAGGAACGGGTACATGCCCTGGAAGATCTCATTGAGCGTGACTAGCTTCGACGCGACGCCGCGTAGGTAGTACGCCGACATCGCGACCGGCGGCGAGAGGAATGACGTCTGCTGGTTGAGCGCGGCCATGATGCCGAAATAGAAGGCATCGGTGGCGATGCTGTCCGGATACTGGCGGTGGTACTCGGCCAGCAGTGGCAGGAAGAGCGGCATGAAGATGATCGTGATCTCCGTCCATTCCAGCGGCCAGCCCAACAGGAAGATGATCCCCTGCACGACCCAGAAGAACACCTCGGGCGAGAGCTTCATGCCGAGGATGAAGTCGCCGATGATCTGCGCGCCGCCGAGGCGCGCGAAGACCGCGGCGAAGATACTCGAGCCGACGAGCAGCCATCCGACCATCGCGGCGGTGCGTACCGTCAGGAACACGGACTCGCGGAGCATCGAAAACGAGAGGCGCTTGTGTGCGGCGGCCAAGATGATGCCGCCGAGCGCGCCGAGCGCGGCTCCTTCGGACGGGGTCGCAAGGCCGAAGAAGATCGCGCCGAGCACGAACAGGATGAGCGTCACGATCGGCACGAAGCCACGGAAGATAAGGACCAGCGTCTGTGACGCGGTCAGGTGCTCCTGTTGTTCCTTCGAGAGGTTCGGGGCATCGTGCGGCCGGAACTTCGCCCAGAGCACGATGTACCCGAGGTAGAGCGACGAGAGCATGAATCCGGGAAGGAAGGCTCCCGCGTACAGGCGGGGGACCGAGACTCCGGCGACGAACCCATAAAGGATCAGCAGCACGCTCGGCGGGATGAGGATGCCCAGCGTGCCCGACGCGGTCACGGTCCCCGCGGCGAAGCGCTTGTTGTAGCCCGCGCGCACCATCGCCGGGAACGCAAGGAGGCCGAGGAGCGTGACCGACGCGCCGACGATGCCGGTGGCGGTCGCGAAGATGGTTCCCGTGGCGAGCGTCGCCACGGCGAGCGAGCCCGGCAGCCAGCCGAACATGACGTTCACGGCGTGGAACAGCTCGTCGAGGATGCCGGCCCTCTCGATGATGTAGCCCATGAAGAGGAACAGCGGGATGGCCACGAGCACATCGTTCTGCATCACGAAGAACACGCGCTGCACGGCGAGGTCGAAGACGAGGAAGCCCATACCCAGGTAGCCGAACGTGATGCCCAGGGACATGAGCGTGAATGCGGTCGGGAAACCGACAAGGATCGCGGCGACCATCAGCGCGAGCATCGCCAGCCCGAGGTATTCCGGGCTCAACTAGACCTCGCTCTGCCTTGCGAGGATCGTCTCGGTCTCCTCGACGTCAGCGAGGCGGGGCGGCCAGACGCCCGTGCGGAGCGCCTGGAACGCGCGGATCGTCTCCGCCACGCCCTGGACCGCCATGAGCCCGGCCGCTAGCGGAATGACCGTCTTCAGTGGGTAGAGCGGGGGCCCTGACACCCCTGTAGGCGAGCGCTCGTGGATGGACCAGGAGAGTCCGGCCCACTGCGCGCCCACCGAGACCATCGCGAGGATGCCCGGATAGAACGCCAGCAGCATTAGCGCGAAGTCGACGCCGCCCTGTACGCGCACGGGCCAGCTCCGATAGAAGATGTCGCCGCGCACGTGCTGCGCTCGCGAGAGTGCGTAGGCGCCGCCGAGCATGAAGAGGGTCGCGTACAGGTAGTAGGACATGTCGTACGAGAAGTTGTAGGTGAACCAGATGTTGCGGATGAGCTCGCCAAACCAGCCTGTGGCGAACGGCTTCGAAAGGTAGCGCATGAGGACGTCGTAGCTAATGAGGAGCGTGCTGGCGAGCACGAGCCATGCAGCGGCCTTGCCCGACCAGGCGCTGAATCGGTCTATTGAGAACAGGAGTCGCTGCACTTCGGTCCCTCTACGACATCAGACGGGGCCCTGGATCCGCCAGGGCCCCGTCACGATAGGTTCCAAGAAGCAAGTCGTCCGCGGGCTACACCTTCGGCCGTGCGGCGAACGACACCGGATCGGGCGTGCGGATGTTGACCGTGTCCGCCCAGGGGAAGATCCGCTCGGCCCAGGCCTTCTGCGACTTGAGGATCGCGACGAACTCCGGATTGTCCTTCGACTCGTCGGCGATGACCTTGTCCCAGGCTTGGAGTTGCGAATCGCGTACTGATTGCGGCGTCTTGATGAACTTGATGCCACGGGCGACGAGCTTCGCGTAGTCCTCGGAGTTCTTCGCCATCTGTATCCACTCGCCGTCCGCAGAGGCGGCAATGACCGACCACTTCATGATCGCCTGGAGGTCTTTCGGCATCGAGTCGAACTTCGTCTTATTCAGATCGAGACCGAGGATCTCGCTCGGCTGGTGGTACGACTGCGTCATGCAGATCTTGCGCACGTCCGGGAGGCCGTATGCGGTGTCCGAGGTGGTGTTGTTGAACTCGGCGGCGTCGATGACGCCACGATCGAGCGACGACGCCACATCCGCGCCGGCGACATTGATGACGCTCGCGCCCATGAATTGATAGATGCCGGTCGCGAGACCGACGGTCCGGAACTTCATGCCCTTGAAGTCGTCAGGTGACTTGATCTCATCCTTGAACCACCCGAGGGGCTGGTTCTGCATTGGCATGTGTAGGAAGGAGACGACGTTGAGCTTGAGCTTCTTTTGGATGAGGTCCTGGTAGAGCTGCTGGCCACCGCCGTACCAGTACCACGACAGCCACATCTGGCCGCTCATGCCCATCATCGGACCGGTGCCGATGAGGCTCGCGGCGTGGTCCTTCTGGAACGGCCCGTAGGCTGGCACCTCGTGCGCGCCGTCCAGCGTCCCGGCATGGACCGCGTCGAGCATGCCGTTGTTGTTCGTGATCGTGTTCACCGGCAGCGCGTCGATCTTGATCCGGCCGCCCGACATCTCCTCGACGCTTGCTTTCCAGTTGAGGAACATCGTTTGGAAGATGTCGTTGCCGGCCCAGCCGGACTGGATCTTCCAGGTGATCGCGTTGGCAGCGGGAGCGACGCTCGATGCGCCGCTGCTCGTCGCGGCGGCACCGGTGCCGGGTGCCTGCGAGGTCGTCGGTGCGTTCTGCGCGAGGCACGCGGTGATGAATGCGCCGAGCCCCGAGAGCGAACCGTACTTCAGTAGCGATCGGCGAGACAGGCGCGAAAGAACGCTCACCAGTAGTCCACCTCCAACCCAACTGGGACGGCGGCCTCATTCGATTCCGACCGTTTCACTCTGTCAAGTCAGGGTTTCGTCAGGCGGCAACCGCGCGGGCCGCGCGTCTAACGGAATGTACCCGCGATCCGCAGCGCCTGTTCCTTCGTGACCTGCGCCTCGAGGCGCATCGTCACGCCGTCCTGTTCCCAGACGAGCGTGTTGCCCGCGAGGCGGAGCGTGTCCTGGCGGACATCGCCCGACGGCTCGCGATAGAAGAAGAGGTGCGGCTCGCCCTCGAGCCAGAATCCGCGCCCGCCATTGATCGAAACGGGCTCGATCTTCGTACCCGGCCCCGCGGCCTTTCCGAGCAGGACCTCTTCGAGGGTCCCGCGGAACTCGCCCACGAGCACCGCGATGCCGAGCTGTTTCGACTGCGGTATGCCGGCGCGCTCGCGATAGGCGAGCGTGACCCGCTCGCTGGGGCCGCTCGTCTCGACGAACACGTCATCGGGGGCGCCGAGTTCGGCAGGCACGCGGATGGTGAAGTGCACACGACGCCGTGCCTCGTCCAAGGTGACGCGCTCCCCCGACAGCGGCAGCGGCGCGCCGGTCGCGGTGGCGGGCACGCTCGGCACCGGGAAGATGTCGATGCCGCGCAGGTGGAGGAACTCGGCTGCAGCACTGCGCACGTCGGGCAACGCGAACGCGCTGATGAGCAAGAGCAGCGCGGCTGTGACGAGCGCCGGCGCGAGCGGGCGACCGAAGATTGCCGACCACCGAGAGCGCGGCCGCGCAATGCGCGCGCGCACCGCGGCAGCGATGGCCGTCGAGCGCGGGTACGCGAGCCGCTCGCCCACCTCGGCGAGCGTCCGCTCGAGCTCGTCGTCGTGTATTCGCTCAGTCACTCGGCGGTCTCCTCACCCATGTGTTCGCGAAGCCTCGCGATCGCGCGTGAGAGCCGTGACTTCACCGTACCGCGCGCAACGTCCAGCGCCTGGGCCATCTCCGCCTCGGAGAGATCGAAGAAGTAGCGGTACGCGATCACGACACGATCCTCTTCGCGCATCTCACGCAGCGCGGCGAGCACGCGCTCGCGGCGCTCGCTGGCCAGGGCCGCGCCCTCGGGCGACAGGGCCGTGTCGGGCGAGGGGCGGTCCATGGCCATGCTGAGACCGACCGTCGGACGGCGACCGCGCGCCTTGCGGCGGTTGATCGCCTCGTTCGCGACGATGCGGAGCAGCCAGGGGCGAAAGGGCGCGCCCGCGCGGAAGCGGTCGAGCGCGTAGTACGCCTTCACGAATCCCTCCTGCGCCGCGTCCTGAGCGTCATCCTCCGAGCCGGTGATCACGTACGCCGTCCGCGCAGCGAGCGCCTGGTAGCGCGTCACAAGCTCCGCGTAGGCGTCCTGATCGCCGTGCCTGCTCCGTTCCACGAGTTCGGGGTCCTCCAGTGGCCGGCCCTCCACTGAGTCGGTCTCCACCCCCTCTACAACCGCACGCGCGTGCGGTTCCCGAGGTGCGCTAAACGCGGATGAGCTCTTCAAGCGCGCGGTACCGCGCGTCCACCGCGCCCCGGTCGACCGCCAGGATGCCGTCGACGCTGAAACGCTCGACCGAGAACGAGGCGCAGACGGTCCCGTGAAGGACGGCCCGTCGCAGCACACCGGGATCGTCGTAGCCGCCACACTCGGCGATGTAGCCGAGGAAACCGCCGGCGAAAGTGTCACCCGCGCCCGTGGGGTCGATGGTGTCCTCGAGCGGATACGCAGGCGCCCAGAACGAACCTTCTTTCGTGAAGAGCGCCGCACCGTCCTCTCCGCGCTTCACGACGAGCACGCGCGGGCCGAGCGAGAGGATCTCGCGCGCGGCCTTGATGATCTTGAACGTCTGATAAAGCTGACGGGCTTCACCCTCGTTGATGGTCACGACGTCGACCTTGCGCATGACCCGGATGAGGTCGTCGCGGTTGTGGTCGATCCAGTAGTTCATCGTGTCGAGGGCGACGACCTTCGGTCTGCGGATCTGCTCGAGCGTGGCGAGCTGGATCTCCGGATGGATGTTCGCGAGGAAGACGAACTCGCTGTCCGCGTACGCCTCGGGGATGTGCGGCCGCCAGTCGCCGAAGACGCCGAGCTCGGTGTTGATCGTCTCTGCGGTGTCACTCACGAAGTCGTACGTGCCGGTCCAGCGGAACGACTTGCCGGGACGACGTTCGATGCCGCGAACGTCGACGCCACGCCGCCGAAGGCGCCGGATGTCGTCCTCACGAAAGTCCTCACCCACGACGCCCACGAGGCGCACGCTCCCGTACAGCGCGGCGGCCATGGCGAAGTACGACGCCGCTCCACCGAGCACGCCCTCGCGGCTCGCGAATGGCGTGCGCACGTCGTCGTACGCGAGCGACCCGACAACGAGGATGTCCGCCACCGGCTAGACCGCACCGTCCCGTCGTAGCGCGTCGATCTCGTCGGCGCTGTAGCCGAGGTCGCGCAGCACCTCATCGGTGTGCTCGCCGAGGAGCGGCGGATGGCCGCGCACCGACGGCGGCGTCCCCGACATCCGCACCGGAATGCCCGGCGCGCGCACGCGACCAGCGACAGGATGGTCGACCTCGGCGACGAGCCTGAGGTGACGGATGACCGGGTCGGCAAAGACCTCGTCGAGCGCGTTGATCGGACCCACCGGCACGTTCGCCTCACGCAAGCGGCGGACCACCTCCGCCTTCGGCAGCGACGCGATCCGCCGTTCGATGAGCGGGACGAGGTCCCTGCGATGCGCGACGCGCGTCGGGTTGTCGACGAAGCGCGCGTCGTCCAGCAGCTCCTCGAGCTCGAGCGCTCGGCAGAAGCGCTCGAAGAGCGCGTTGTTCGCGACGCCGATGTTCACGTGGCCGTCGGCCGCGCGGAACGTCTGGTACGGGACGATCGAGGCGTGCACGTTGCCCTCGCGCCCGGGCACCGTCCCGTCGGCGAAGTAGCGCGCGGCCTGCCGCGACAGCAGCGCGACCTGCCCGCCGATCATCGTCGCGTCGATCACCTGCCCCTCACCGGTGCGCTCGCGCGCGTGCAGCGCAGCGACGATAGCGAAGGCCGCGAACATACCCGCGACCATGTCGGCCTGCGGGACGCCGACCATGACCGGTTCGCTGCCGGGCTCGCCGGTGAGGCTCATGATCCCGCCCATCCCCTGCACGATGAGGTCGTACGCCGGCCACGCGCGGCCGGGTCCATCCTGACCGAAGCCGCTGACATGGCAGACGATCGCGCGCCGGTTGATCGCGCGGATGCGATCGTCGGGGAAGCCGAGACGCGCGAGCACACCCGGGCTGAAGTTCTCAACGACGACGTCTGATCGCTCGATCATCCGCTCAAGGACACGCTTGCCGTCAGGGTGCTTCAGATCGAGCGTCACGCTGCGCTTGTTGCGATTGATCGCGAGGTAGTACGCAGACACGCCGCCCATCGCCGGCGGCATCCACGACCGCGTCTCGTCACCCTCGCCTGGGATCTCCACCTTCACGACATCGGCGCCGTGGTCGCCGAGCATGAGCGTGCAGTACGGACCCGCGAGCGCGCGCGTGAGATCGAGGACGCGCACACCCTCGAGCGCGCCGTCACCGCTCACCGTGCTCTCCAAGCAGACCCTGATCTGTAACGCGCGGAGAGTACCGTCCCCGCTCATGAATGAAGCAGCGCGGCCACTCGATCGCCGCGTGATGGCGATTGCATGTGCGGCGCTGCTCGCGGGCGGCGGCCTTGGATTCGCGTGGGCGTACACCTTCTTAGGGTCGTGCCTGCGCTACGGCATATGGGAACTCTTTGGCTGCGGTTACACCGGTTGGGCGGCGGCGGCCGGTAATGCGGCAGCAGCAGCCGGTTGCGGGATGCTTGCGTATCTCACCCTGACGCCGTCGGGCATCGCAGAACGCGTGCTGCGGATTACCGGTATGGGCAGCTCCTTCGTCGCGACCGTAGGAGCCCTCGGTCTGCCAGTCGCGCCGGTCGATCAATTCTGGCGCCTCGTGGTACTCGGTTGGATCGGTATAGGCCTCTGGCTCATTGGCCTAGGCGTGCGCCGAGCCACGGTCACTCAATCGGTGCTCGGCACGATCCTCGGTGGCACGCTCGTCGTCTGGGGACTCGTCAACATCCGCAATGAGGACCCGCTGCCGGTCGTCGGCGGTCCTCTCTTCTTTCTACCGTTCATGATCTGGACCTGGCGCTTCGCCTCACGGATCGCGAACGGTTGGAGACCAAGGGGCGTGCCCTCCAGGCGTGCATGGTTGCGCGTCGCCAATGACATCGTCGTTGCTCTCGCGTTCGTCTTAATCGTGATTCCGGCGTGGCTTGTTTCCACCTTCGGCGGCCCGATCATGGGTGATCCAATTCAGCCGTTCGACGTGAGGAACGACACAGACGAGGTGATCACCTTCTTTACGACACGCGGACAGCCCGCCTATGGCATGGTTGTCGGCGCACGACAGACACGCTCGACTGGCCAGTTTCCGAGATCGAGTTATCCGTTCTCAGCGAATCAAGGCGATCGCGAGATTTGGTGTCACACATACACGAGCGCTGACTTGAAGCGTGCGCATTACGTCGTGATCGTGACGACCGACCCCGCCAGCTGTAACTAGCCGACTCCGTCCGAGTAGCGAACGACGCCGCCGGTGATCGTCGCGCGGACGCGCGCGTCGAGCAGCTCCTGCTCTTTCACGCGCGTGATGTCACGGTCGAGCACCGTCGCGTCCGCCATCATCCCGACGGTGAGCGTGCCCGCTTCATGTTCGCGTCCAAGCGCGTACGCCGCCCCGCTCGCGTAGCCCGCCAGCGCTTCGTCGACGGTGAGCCGCTGCTCGGGCGTCCAGGCAGCCGCGTCGTTCGGACGGCGTCGCGCGACCGCTGCGTGAATGCCGAGGAGCGGATCGATCGGCTCGACCGGCGCGTCCGATCCGAAGGCGAGCACGACGCCGCTCGCGAGGAACGTCCGCCAGGGGTACGCCCGTTTGATGCGCTGCGGCCCCCAGTAGCGGTCGGCGAGATCGCGGTCACTCGTCGCGTGGATCGGTTGCATCGACGCGATGACGCCGAGCTTCGCGAAGCGACCGAGGTCGTCCTCGCGCACGAGCTGCACGTGCTCGACCTTCTGGCGCAGCTGCGGCGCGCTCGCGCGCGTCGGCTCGATCGCGTCGAGCGCGAGGTGGACGGCGCGGTCGCCGATGGCGTGGATCGCGACGGCGATGCCGGCATTCGCGGCGCGCGCGACGGCGTCGATGATCTCCGCGCGGTCGATGGTGAGGATGCCGCGATCGCTCGTCCCGTCGTACGGCTCTTCCAGCGCCGCGGTCTGCGAGCCGAGCGCGCCGTCGGTGAAGATCTTCAGGTGTCCGATACGCAGCCACGCGTCGCCGTCGCCGGTGCGCATCGCTTTCGCGAGCGCGGTGGCGAAGTCGTGCGCCGGCGCGGAGACGTTCGCACGATCGAGATCCTCGATGACCGGATTGCGCGACATCGACGCGAACATCTGACGGTCGCCCGCGCGTGCCGCGACCTGCGGACCGCGGTACGGGATGCCCATCGCGACGCGGATGCCGAGCTCACCGCCGGCATGGAGGCGCTGCCACGCCTGGTAGGCGAACGCGTCCTCCAGGTCTTCGATCCCGACGACGCCGCGTCGCCAGGCCTCCTGTTGCCCACGTCGCAGCGCGTCAAGGCAATCGTCCGCGGTCGGCAGCGGGATCACAGCGTCCGCGAGTCGCGTCGCGTTCTCGTAGAGGATGCCGTCGGGCTTGCCCTCGCGGTCACGTCCGATCCGACCGCCGCCTGGATCCGCCGTGGTCGCGTCGATCCCAGCGAGCGCGAGCGTGTGTGTGTTCAGCCAGCGCGAGTGGCCATCGCGGCTGCGCAGCACCGCCGGTCGATCGCCGCTCACGCGATCGAGCTCCGCCGCGTTGGGCCAGCGCCCCCAGAGGTTCTTGTCGAAGCGGCCGCCGACGAGCCATGCGTCCGGCCGCAGCCGCTTCGCGAACCGGTCGATGCTGGCGAGCGCCTCGTCCAGGTTCCGCGTCTCGCGCAGGTCGAGCTGCGTCATCTGGAACGACCACCACAGGAAGTGCACGTGCGCGTCGCACCAGCCCGGCACGATGAGTCCGCCGCGGACGTCGACCATCTCCGCGTCCGACGCTTCCCGTCGGAGCTGCCGCGCATCGCCGACCGCGGCCACGCGGCCGTCGCGCATGAGGATCGCCTCAGCGGCGCGCCCGTCCCCCACGTGCACCCGACCGCCGTGCAGCAGCAGCGCGTTGGGGCTCACTGCTTGAAGCCGGCCCGCCCCCGCAGCGGCACGAAACGGACGGCGCCGTGTCGCTGCTCGTGTCCGTGCGCGTCCCGCACGACGAGCTCCTGCATCTCCTCGTCGCCGATCGGCGCGACGAGGAGTCCGTCGTCGGTGAGCTGTGCCGCGAGCGCGGGATCGATGCGCGGCGTCGCGGCCGTCACGATGATGCGGTCGTACGGCGCCTCCTGCGGAAAGCCCAGTGACGCGTCGTCGTGGACGACACGAACGTTGTCGTAGCCGAGACGGCGGAGCCGCTCACGGGCGACGTCGGCGAGCGGCTT
The DNA here is from genome assembly GCA_005887995.1 of Chloroflexota bacterium. GTDB lineage: Bacteria > Chloroflexota > Limnocylindria > P2-11E > P2-11E > CF-39. The sequence goes on along the minus strand of VBJD01000034.1, from coordinate 10,087 downwards.
GTGGCGCTCGACGCTGACGACATCGTTCGCGATCTCACCGAGCACGGCGGCTTGGTACCCCGAGCCCGTGCCGACCTCGAGGACGTGGTGGCCCGGCCCAACGTCGAGCAGCTCGGTCATGCGCGCGACGACGTACGGCTGCGAGATCGTCTGACCCTCCCCGATCGGCAGGGCGTGATCGCCGTACGCGACCGGGCGATCCTCCTCGCGGACGAGCTCCTCGCGCGGGACGCGTGCCATCGCGGTGAGGACGCGCGGATCGCGGATGCCCATGCGCCGGAGCTGGCGGACCATCTCGTCGCGCGAGGCCGTCACGCGCACATATTGCGCGGCCCGGCGATCCCTAGCGCGTTCGTGAGGCGTCCGCGGCCGGCCGCGCGAGCCAGGGAGCAATCACGCCGGGCAGTTCGGTGAGGTCGTCGATGACCGCGTCCGGCGTGACATCGGCAGCGGCCTGCTCGTGAGGCGTGCGGCGCAGCACCGCGCGCATGCCAAGACGCTTGGCGCCCCAGATGTCGGCGAGCATGCGGTCGCCGACCATCACCGCCTCCTCCGGCTTTGCGCCCGCGATCTCCAGTGCGCGCTCGAAGATGCGCCGGTGCGGCTTCTGCCAGCCAAGGCTGTGCGAGCTCACGATGCCGTCGATCGCATCCGCGAGCCCGAAGCGCCGCCAGTCCTCCCACGCCTCGTCGTCGCCGCGCGAGAGCGTGTTGGTGACGAGCACGACCTTGAGGCCCTTCGCCTTGCACCAGCGGAGCGCCGCGAACGCACCTGGGACCGGCGTCGACACGAGGTCGAGCGGAACGGACATCACCGAGCGCAGTCGATCCATCTCGACGTCGTCGATGCCGACGGCCGCGTTGCGGAACCAGTCCTCGTACCAGCGGAGGGTCTCCTGTCGGAAGATCTCCTCCTCACCAGCCGCGATCGCCGCGAGGTCGCCCTCGGCCGTGCGAGCGGGTTCGACTTTCCCGGTGATCCACCGCTCGTACCAGGCGCGCTCCCCGTACTCGCGTCGCAAGGCTTCGCGCAGGAGCTCGTGTAGCTGCTCCGGCGGCGCCCAGTGATCGACGAGTGTGTCGCCGACGTCGAAGAACGCGGCCCGAAGACTCACGTGGCTATCGTACGGAGCGATGCTGGACTTCGAGCAGCTCGCGTTCATCGAGAAGTGGCGCCAGAAGGCGTCGCGCGGCGTCGTGGTCGCGCTCGACGGCACACGCGGGGACATCATCGTGACGCTGCGCGTCGGCGATCTCGGCGAGCGGCTCGATATGCGCGGTCAGGACGCGACGGGCGCGGTGCGCAAGGGCCGCCTCGCGATCGGCGATCGGATCTTCATGGCGATCGAGTACCGGGCGAAGGACGTGCACGCCGGCACCGGCGAGGCGAGCGCGAGCCGCGGCATCGTCGCGCCGAACGCGACGGTCTCAGGCACCGTGAAGGAGACCGGCGAGATCGCGGTGATCGACTGCGGGGCCGACGTCCTGGTCCGTGGCGACACGCTCGGAGCCATGCGCGTCGGCGATGCCGTGGAGTTCACGATCGACGGCGAGGGAAAGGCCTACCTCATTCCGACGCGCGGCTGATCACGCACCGGTCGGCCCTCTGGATCAGCCTTCCAGCTTCTTCAGCTCGTCCGCGATCTCCTCGTCATCCGGCACCTCGCGCAGCTGGTGCACGTCGATGTAGCGCACGATGCCCGCCGCGTCGACGACGATGATCGAGCGCTCGGGACGGCCGATCTCCTCGTTGAAGACGCCGTACTTCATGCTCACCGCGCCGTGCGGCCAGAAGTCCGATGCGAGCGGGTACTTCACGCCGCCGAGGTCCTCGGCCCACTTCTTCAGCGTGTAGACCGTGTCGCACGAGATGCCCACGACCTGGGCACCGCCGCCCGCGAACCGCTCCTGCAGCGAGTTCAGCGCGGGCGCCTCGCTGTTTCAGGTGTTGGTGAACGCGAACGCGAAGAACGCGAGGACGACGCGCCGGCCGCGGTACGCCGACAGCGTGACCTCGCTGCCGTCGTGCGCGCGCAGGGTGAAGTCGGGAGCGACATCGCCGACCTTGAGCGTCTTCGTCTCGGTCGCGATCTTGTTGCGTCCCTTGGGGGCGGCCACTCGTGGAGAAGTATCGGGGAACCTAGACTCGTCCGCGCATGAGCGTCGATCAGCGCAGGCGCATCGAGGTCGATCGCCGCGCCTTCCTCGAGTACGAAGTGAAGTGCCCGTACTGCAACACCGCGGTCGGGCCGCGCTTCGTGACGCGCGAGCATCTCGACGTTCCGCCGAACCCGCCCTACGCGGCGACGGTCAGATGTCCGAAATGCAAAGAGATCTTCGAGGTGAAGTTCACCGACTCGCCGCGCTAGCTGCTGATGGGCTCGAGCTGATCGATGGGAGGAGGGCCGTGCCACGGCCCTCCGCCGGTCACTGCTATGGGATGACGGTGACGTAGAGGAAGACGCCCTCGTCTTCCATCCAGGTGACGCCGTCGATGACCGGACGCAGGTTGATCGCGTACGTTCCCGGCGTGCTCGGCGCGATCACCTGGAAGGTGAACGTCGCGGTCCCACCCGCGCCGACGCTCGATTCGGTCTGCGCGGCCACACGGTTGGCGGACATCCAGTTGACGCCGAGGCCCGCCCATGTCGTGACGTCACGGTTCACGGCGAGGCGCGCCTCCTGGCCGAGGATGCCCTTGGTCCAGCTCTGCGATCCCGTGTTGCGGAAGGCGATCGTCAGCGAGCCACTGACCTGGCCGGCGCGAAGCGTCGGATACGCCGACTGCGATGCCCAGCGGCTGTGGTAGTCGACGATCGTCGTGATCGGCACGAAGACGCCCTGGTCCTCGAGCCACGCGACTCCGTCGACGACGAGACGGAGCGGCAGACTCACCGTGCCGGCCGCGAACGGCGCGCGCGTCGTGAACGTGAATGTCGCGGTGCCGCCCGGGCCGATCACCGCTTCGTTCTGGACCGCGACGCGGTTCGCCGACGGCCAGCCGACGTTCATGCCCATGTTCGAGTAGGCCGCGCTATCGCCGTTGATCGCCAGCGTGACCTGGCTACCGGCGACGCCCTTCGTCCACGTCTTGGTCCCCGTGTTGCGGAACGAGAGCGTGACGGTCGTCGTCGCCGCGGCCTGCATCGCGCCGGTCGGCGTCTGCGAGACCCACGCCGAGTGCAAGCCGTTGTCGGTCGGCGCGATGGCGGTCGTGCCACCACCCGAGATGGTCGACCCAGTGCTGAAGTTCCACTCGTTGGTGACCATGACCGAGCCCACGTTGATGTCGAAGCGCACGTGATACGTCGTGTTCGTCGCGAGCGGGCGCTGCGGGATGATCACGTAGTAGTCGCGCTCGAACTGCTGCGGCGCGTAGTAGATCGGCACGCGTGAGCCATCCGGCGCGACGATCTCGGCGGCGCGCATGTCGACGTTCTGTCCGCCCGAGTACACGAGCATGATCGGGTAGCCGACGGGGCCGGAGACGCCGGACGGCAGCGGGCTCGGGGATTCATTGCCGCTCCACGACGTTGGGATGTTCGTCTGACCGTTCGCGGGCGAGCGGACGTAGTTCACGCTGCGGATGCCGAAGTCGTAGGTGATGTCCGCGACCGTCGCGCTACCCACGAGGTCCGCGTGTCCCCAACCTGCCGAGCTCGCGGATGGATGCATGAGACCAAGTCGGTGATACGGCGCGTCCCACAGCTGCTGCACGCCGTTGAGCGCGCCGCCGAATGACGTCGCGACTTCGCTCACGAACGTCGCGTTCAGGCCGGCGGCGAGCACGCGGTCGCGCGGCGCGTAACCCGTGTAGTACGGAAGGCCCGCGGTCTCGAAGTGCCCGACGATCCGGTTCGCGCTGTTGTAGTTCGCGTGGTTCTGCGCCGCGGTGACGATCCGCGGGTCGGCCGTGAGCGTCGGCGCGCCGACGGCGAAGCGCAGCTCGTTGTGGCGCTGGAGCATCGCCGCAGCGCTGACAACGTCGGCGTTCGCGACGTTCGTCGGAGCGACGAAGAACACGCCCAGTGACAAGAACGGGAGAAGAGCAAGCACCCGCACGATGCGGACACCCACCCGGTGTCTGTGCATGTGCTAGGGCGAACGAACGTAACGGTTTCGTTGTTATCCCCCCGAAGGGGCTACGGGGGAGTACTCGGGGATCAGCTCGGTGAAAGCAGGGTCGGGCTCGCTGACAAGGCCGGTTCGGTTCAGGCGCCGCCCGCCCGCGGCGCCGTCACCACAAGGTCAGAAGAATTACTTCTTCTTCTTCTTTCCGCCCTTCTTCTTTGCCGGCATTCAAATCACCTCCCTTCCCACGAGAGTGTCTGGTGCGCCACTTCAGAAGAGGCGTCGCTGACGGCCGGCCAGGCGCGAAACCTGGCTCGATCGCGCGAGCCATTCCTCGAACTCTTTCCGTGGGATGCGCCAGACGCGACCGACCCGCACCGCTGGGATGCGCGTGGGGTCTGGGTCGTCCACCGCGCCAAGGCGGCGCAGGATGGTCGTGGGATGGACGCGGAGCCGCCGCGCGACCTCGTCCGTCGTGAGGAACTCCTCTTGATCTGGGGCGTGCTCGTCGGCGCGCGGCTGAGACCTTGCCACTGCGGCTCCTGCGTGAGATGCACTGTGAGCGTCACGTGCTCTAAGCCATTTTGCCTGCGCTCCCTGCAAAGTCAAGTGCTCGAACCTCGCTGCGGAGGATCCGAAGGCCACGCTCGAGGAGCGCGCGGTTCGCTGGGTCGTTCAGCCAACGCGAGGCACCGCTGGGATGCGGCAGCGGGATGAGGACGCGATCGCCGTCCCGTCGCGATCGGCCCACTGATTCGTGCAGGGGGACCTTGCCCCAGAAGCGTTCGATCGCGAGTTGACCGACGAGCAAGAGGATCTTCGGCCGCACGAGCGCGAGTTCCTTCACGAGCCACGGCGCGCAATTCGCGATCTCCGGCGGGCTCGGCTTGCGATCACCCGCACCCGATGCCGCCTTCCCGGGAAAGCACTTCGTGATCGCGGTGCGGTACGGAAGATGGCCCTCGTCGATGCCCGCGCGCGCGAGCCAGCGACGCAGCTCCGCGCCGGCGCGTCCGCTGAACGGGAGTCCCGTCGTGAGCTCGACCGCACCTGGCGCTTGTCCGACGATCATCACGCGATCACTCGCTTTGCCCGCGACGATCGGAAACGCGCGCGGGATGAATCCCGCGTCGGCGCATCGCGTACACGCGCGGATCTGCGAATGAAGACGAGCGAGAGCGCGTTCGCGAGAGCGATCGATCACATCGCTAACGTAGACTCCATGTCAGCGACGGGGTGTAGATCAGCTTGGAGTGATCATCTGACTGGGGGTCAGAAGGCCGTGGGTTCGAGTCCCACCACCCCGACAAGACAGCCCCGCTCAGCTGTAGGCGTAGACGCGCGATGGATCGCCTGATGGGCTGCGCACTCGTCGTGGTTTGCTCCCCGTTCTCATCCGTCGTTCACGCTCGGTGATGCGCGCACACGCGCTACAGGTTTGGCGCACCGTCCCATCGGCTTTCACTCTTACGCCGTCGTACAGGTGACCGCGGACGCAGCGCTCGGAATCGCCGCGAATTCGAATTGCTGCAGCTGCCGCCAGGGCGTTCTCTCCCTGCGCGACCTTGATGTGGCCCAACCATGGCCGGACTTCCTCAAGGACGCGACGCACATTCAGCGAGCCCTCGACCACCCATTTGAAATCATCTGGTTGGCCATGGCGCTCGATCCGGCCGCCGAGGATCTTGTGCATTCACATGAGCACGTCAGCCGGGACGCCGACTTCACCATGCTGAGTCGCAGAGGCCCGCACTCTGAGCGCAATGCTTCCGTCCTTTCGTACGTGCTGCCTCGGATTGCCGAAGTAGCCCTCCCCATCGAGAAAACCAGCTGCCCACGCGCGCGCGAGGCACGAATCGTCCGTTCCGTCCGAGTCCTCATGAGCGATCAGAGTCGGGTCATAGCGCGGCTTGCGCGATCGGAGGCGCTGGTACTGATCCGCAATGCGATCGACAGCGATCTGCGCTTGAACGCGCTTCACGGGTCCGAGCCATGGCCACATCAGAGCGAGTCCGATTTGCGAAGCGACGCGACCTCGAGTCACCCACTTCTACATCTCACCCTTATTCCGCAGCGAGATCGTCCCCATGCCGAGCATCGCGCGCTGGAACTTAACTAGTACCTCGGGAATACCGTCGGGTCCACGTTGCGGAACACTGAGCTCCAGCTGGTAGTAATTCGGTCGCCGACGGTCGCTGCGGGCAATCGTCGAGCCCTCTCCATCGAAGAACCCCGCGGCCCACGCGAGAAGCTCCCGGTTCAGCGGCTCGGGTATGCCACTCGGTAGAAGAGGCTCTCGCACTGACGCATATTAGCACGCCTGTTCTATCGGTGGTGAGACCGAAATCGAAAGCGCTCGGCGATCTGCTTCTCGCTCTTCTGCGGCAATCCGCCGTGCTCGCGCGTGAGAGCTTCCCGCAGTCCTCAGACGTGAGCGGTCCCGGGCTCACATCCCGGGGGCCGACGTGGAACCCGCTTCAAGGCATACCGAGCGCGATCGTTGGAGATAGAGCATGTCCGGCGAGATCCGGTGCGTCGCCCGGACCCGGAGAGATGCGCCTATTGAGCCGCCCTTGATGCCTTGTTGGAGACAGAGCGCTGGCCGCATGCCGAGCGCCTCTCGCGCTGCCGAGCGTCATGTCGATCGCGCAACGCACCTCAATCGTCTCCTCGTTGCATGTGGCGGTTGGCCACCGAGCTCACGGCCCGCCCCTCGACCGCTGGGATGGCGCCGGCGCTCGACGTGGTCGTCCCGAAAGAGTGATGCCGCCCCCGGCCCGATTCGTCGTCGGAACCTTGATTGCCCTGTGCATATCGGTCGGCGCGGGCCCGGCGCTCCCGAGCGCGGCGCGGACTACGTCGACGTCGTCGGCGGTCACGGCGGCCCAGCCGGACAACCCGATCGTCGTGGAGAACCGTCAGGCGGGAACGTTCGGCTGGCTTCCCGGACCGAACGCCGCCGGCGACGCGACCGGTCAGATCAAGGGGTATTGGTCCGCGACGAGCGTCAGGCAGAACGAGACCATCACTCTCTACGTCACCGTAAATCCGTCCCAGACCTACGCGCTGGATATCTATCGTCTGGGCTGGTACCAGGGGACCGGCGCACGCCTCCGACTGCATGAGGGGTCGCTGAGCGGGACGACGCAGTCGCCGTGCGTGCCGGATGCGACCACCGGACTCATCGCGTGCGATTGGAGCGCAAGCTACACGCTGAGCGTTCCGAGCGACTGGACCAGTGGCGTGTATCTCGGACTTCTCACCAACGCGCAGGGATTCCAGAACTACGTCCTGTTCGTGGTCCGCGACGATCGACCCGCGCCTTTTCTCTATCAGCAGAACATCATGACCAACCAGGCCTACAACAACTACCCCAACGACGGCCGCACCGGCAAAAGCCTTTACACCTACAACAGCTACGGAGCGAACACCATCTCCGGCGAGACACGCGCGGTCAAAGTCTCCTTCGATCGACCGTACGCCGATTTCGGCTTCCCTCAAGCCGACGAGATGGAGTTCATCCGTTGGATAGAGCGAATGGGCTACGACGTCACATATTCGACGAACGTCGATACGCACGCGGACGGCGCTTCCCTGCGGAATCACAAAGCGTTCCTCTCGGTCGGACATGACGAGTACTGGTCGAAGGAGATCTTCGATGCGATCGAGGGCGCGCGCGACGCGGGCGTGAATCTCGCGTTCTTCGCCGCGGACACCGGGAGCGTTCAGGTGCGGTTCGAGCCTTCCGCGTCAGGGCTGCCGAATCGCGTGATGATCTGCTACAAGAGCGCGGCGATCGATCCGGTCAACGGACCGACGACGACCGTCGCATTCCGCAGCCCGCCAGTGAACCGCCCCGAGCAGGCCCTTCGGGGAGTCATGGCTTTCGTGGGCGGCATGGTGACTTCCGGCACGCTGCCCGATTACGTCGTGACGAACAGCTCCCACTGGATCTACGCCGGCACCGGGCTGAAAGATGGCGATACGGTCGCGCGCATAGTCGGCTACGAGATGGATCGTTACGACTCGCAGTTCGCGCCGCCGAACTCCCCGAACTGGACGCTGCTGTCGCACTCGCCGTTCACCAACTACCAAGGCAATGCCAGCTACGCGAATTCGTCGATCTATCAAGCGCCGAGCCGGGCATGGGTGTTCTCGTCGGGAACGATCTCGTGGAGCCGTGCACTCGACGGCTTCTGGCATGGCAGTGCCGACCCGCGCATTCAGCAGGTCACCGCGAACCTTTTCTCGGCGTTCCTGAACGGTGCGCCTGAGGTGCAGGGCCTCGCGCTGTCCGCGCCCGCCGCCGCGACCGCAGGAACGGCGTTCACGGTGACCGTCACCGCCGTGGATGGCCAGGGAGCACCGGTCGCGTCCTACGACGGAACGATCCACTTCACCAGCAGCGACACCTCACCGGGCGTTGTGCTGCCGCCCGACTCGACCCTGAGTGGTGGCACCGGCACGTTCACCATCACCCTCGCGGGAACCGGCTCGCAGACTGTCACGGTGTCCGACGCGGCCCGATCGCTGTCCGCGACCGCGACCGTCGTCGTGAGCAGCGCGCCACGCGCGGAGCAGCTGCGGATCAGCGGTCCCGCGACGGCCACGGCGGGAGACGCCTTCAGCGTGACCGTGAGCGCCGTGGATGGTCAGGGCAATCCGGTGCCGTCATACAGCGGGACCATCCACTTCACGAGCAGCGACACCGCGGCGGCCGTGCGGCTGCCGCCGGACGCCGCGCTCAGCGGCGGGCAGGGGACCTTCAACGTGACGCTGACGACGGCTGGAGCGCAGACCGTCACCGCGTCCGACGTCGCAAGCTCTCTTCCGTCTGCGACCGCCTCTCTCACGGTAGGGGCGCGCGCCGCGGACCATCTCGCGCTCACGACGAGCGCGAGCCCGGCCTCGGGCTCGAGCTTCCCCTTCACGGTGACATCGCTTGACGGCTTCGGGAACACTGATACCGCCTACGCCGGCAAGGTGCGCTTCACGAGCAGCGACACGTTGCCGGGGGTCGTCCTACCGCCAGACTCCACGCTGGCCTCGGGCCAGGGGACGTTCACGGCGACCCTCGTCGCGCCGGGATCCCAGACGATCACCGGCACCGACGTCGGCACGCCCGGAATCAGCGGAACGATGAGCGTCGCGGTCGCGCAGACGGTCCGCTCGCTGAAGGTCACCGCGCCCGCGACAGCGACCGCCGGAGCGGCGTTCAGCGTGACCGTCGTCGCCGCGGATGCGCGGGGCGACCCGGTGACCGGCTACGGCGGAACGGTCCACTTCGCGAGCAGCGACACGTCGGCGGGCGTCTCACTGCCGCCGGACTCCCCGCTCACGAACGGACAGCGGACGTTCACCGTGCGGCTGACGAGGGCCGGACCGCAGACACTGACTGTTTCCTCCGCTGACGGCGCGCTCACGACCACGACCAACGTCGCGGTGAGCGCGGCGCCGGCCACTCGCCTCATCGTGTCGACCGCGACACCGACGCCGACCGCGGGCACGAGTCTGTCGTTCTCGGTGATCGCGCAGGATCAATTCGCAAACACCGACCTCGCCTACGCCGGCCGTGTGCACTTCTCGAGCACCGACACCTCTGCGACCGTCGTCCTTCCCGCTGATTCCACGCTCGTGAACGGTCAGGGCACGTTCACCGCGACGCTCACGAAGGCCGGGCCTCAGACGATCACCGCGACGGACAAGGTCGTGGCAGCCGTCACCGGGAACGTCGCGGTGACAGTGCAGCCGGCGGCTGCGGCCAAGCTCACCCTCGGAGCACCCAACTCGGCGCGCGCGGGACAGTCGTTCCCTGTCACGGTCACGCTCACGGACCAGTTCGGCAATGTCGCGAGCGGCTACCGGGGAGCGGTTCACTTCACATCGAGCGACCTCCTGCCGACGGTCGTCCTACCCGCTGACTACCGCTTCACCGCCGCCGACGCCGGGGCGCACAGCTTCTCGGTGACGCTGTGGACGATCGGCGGCCAGACGATCACGGTGCGGGACACGGTGAA
>VBJD01000173.1 GCA_005887995.1 Chloroflexota bacterium | reverse complement strand
GGCCGTGATCGACGCGCTCGCATCGTCGACGCCGAAGCCCAATGTCGCGATCGAGGCATACGACAGGGTGAAAGAGAGCGTCGTCGCGGTCCGCACGCGTACCGGCGGGAATGCGACGCCGCAGCCGCGTGGCGCGGGCTTCATCCTCGACACCGGCGGCACCATCGTCACGAGCCTTCACATCCTGAGCGACGCGGAGGCGATCTTCGTCGTCTTCTACGACGGAGCGGAATTGCAGGCGCAGGTCCTCGACCGCCAGCCCGAGTTCGACATGGCAGTGCTCGGCGTCTCCGCGGGCGGCCGCAAGCAGGCGACGCTCGCGAGCGCGAAGAACCTAAGGGTCGGCGACGAGGCGATGGTCGTGGGCAGTCCGCTCGGGCTCGGCAACGGTCTTTCCGTCGGCACGGTCTCGCGACTCGGCACGCTGGTTCAGCCGGCCTGGGGCGGACCGCCGATCGGCGGACTCATCCAGTTCAATGCCGCGGTCTATCCGGGTAATTCGGGAGGGCCGCTCGTGAACCGGCGCGGCGAGGTGATCGGCATCGTCATCGTCGCCGCGAACGAGCTCACGGGTGTCGGCTTCGCGGTGCCGATCGATGCGGCCGCATCGGTCGCCGGGTCGAACCCCTTCTAGTGGAATTCCTCGCGCCCGCGAACCTCGCACTCCTCGCGGTGCCGCTCGTCCTCGCGATCGCCTATGTCATCTTTCAGCGCCGCCGGCGGCGCTACGCGCTGCGCTATGCCTCGGTCGCGATGCTGCGCCAGGCGGTCGGCCCAGGACCGGGGCGACGTCGTCACGTTCCGGCGCTTCTCTTCCTCTTCGGCATGGTGTTGCTGGTGCTCGCGATCGGCCGTCCCGCGACGACGGTGAAGGTGCCCGGCTTCGAGGGCACGGTCATCCTCGCGATCGACGTCTCGGGAAGCATGCTCGCCGATGATGTGCGACCCACACGGATGGACGCCGCAAAAGCCGCGGCGCACGCGTTCATCGACAAGCAACGCGTCGCGAAGAACCGCGTGCGGATCGGCGTCGTCGCCTTCTCCGACAACGCGCAGATCGTCATGGGGCCGACGCTCGACCAGGTCGCGCTCGACGACGCGATCGATCGCCTGAAGCCGCTCCGCTCCACCGCGATCGGTCGCGCGATCCTCTCATCGCTCGACGCGATCTACGAGGGCGCGGGCCAGGGCGACATCAACGCCGAGGACAAGGTCCGCGTCGGCGTACCTGTGAAGACCCTCCCGCCGGCGCCCGCGCTCAAACCGGGGGAGCACGCGCCGGCGTCGATCGTCCTGCTCACCGACGGCGAGAACAATCAGGCGCCTCCGCCGCTCTCGGTCGTCGGCGAGGCTGCGACGCGCGGCATCCGCATCTACACGGTCGGCGTCGGCACTCCCGAAGGCGCCATCGTCACGAACGAGGGACGCTCTGCCCGCGCCGAGCTCGACGAGAAGACGCTGAAGCAGATCGCCGAGGCGACTGACGCGCAGTATTTCAACGCCCAGAGCGAGACGGACCTGCGCCGCATCTACGAGGAGCTAGCGACGACCCTCGTGCTGCGAGACGAGCTATCCGAGATCACCTATGCCGTCGCCGCCGCGTCCGCAGGCGTGCTTCTCGCCGCGGCGTGTCTGTCCTTGCTCTGGTTCACCCGCCTTCCGTAACCGTCAGACCACCTGACGCGGTGGCTTGACCGACGGAGCAGAATCCGAGCGACCAGTCGGGGCGTTCCGGCCGGCCGCCGAGGCTCCCGCGAGAAGCGACGACCGCACCGGGGAAAAGGGAGGAAGCATGCCTAGATCTCGCATGCTCTGGCGCACTCTCGCACCTGTCGTCGCGGTCCTGCTCGTCACCGCAGCGTGCCAGCAAGCGTCTCCATCACAGGTCTACACAGGCGTTCAAGCCCGCACGCCGATCGAGAAGATCGGCCAAAACGGCGATATGAAGAACTTCGAGCTCGTGGGGTGGAACCCGCTCAAGAGCGACAAGTTCGACCTGCCGCGAGGCATGAACGGCGGCATCACCGCCGCGGGCAACTGCGTGTACGTCGGCAGCAGCATCGCGCAGGAGCCGGCGGTCGTGCTCGATGTGAGCGATGTCACCAAGCCGGTCGTCGTCGGATCCGTGCCAGGTATCCCTGGCAAAGGCATGGGCATCGAAGCTATCGAGGCGGTCCCGGACCTGGGCCTTCTCGCCGCGAGCGCACGCGCGGGTCGCGTGTACCCCGGCACGAAGGCCGTAGCGATGACCGACGCTGACAAGCGCGTCGGGGCGGCGATCTACGACATCAGCGACTGCAAGAAGCCGGTGATGGTCGCGAAGATCGACGTCGGCAACGAGTTCGTCCACTACATGACCCTCTGGCGCGATCCGAAGAAGGCGGACCGCGTCATGCTCTCGGTCACGTTCAACGACGGTGTTCCGGCGGATGGCGTCGACATACGTGTCTACGACCTCACCGGATGCCCGAAGTCGTGCAACCCCAAGCTGGCCGGTGAGTGGGGCCTCCGTGCGCAGCTCGGGATCCCCGCACAGGTCACCGTGAAGTACGAAGGCGGCACGCGCGTCGACAACACGCAGACGCACGACGTGACGTGGTCGCTCGACGGCACGCGGATGCACCTCGCGCAGACGAAGTACGGCTACATGCAGATCGACAGCTCGGCCATCGCCGAGGGCAGGCCGTGCAAGGTCGAGGCGGCGCAGTCCAAGGACGCCGTCGGCCACTGCATCACCGTGCTACCCAACTCGCGGCCTCTCGCCGCATTCGGCGTCGAGGTGGCCAACGTCCACGGTGTCGTCCAGGTGCCTGGCAGGCCGTACGTCCTGTTGCAGCACGAAGGACACTCGTGTCCGTTCGGCGGCATCACCATCGCGTACGTCGGGACCGACGGATTCTCCGCGTACGACCGTCAGACCAGCACGCTCACCGCGCAGGGCGGCACCACGGTCGGCTCGTTCCGAGGCGACCTCATGCCGCGCAACGTGGGCACATTCGCGCTCCCCGAACAGAACCCCGACCGTTGCCCGAAGCCGGGTGACCAGATGCCGCAGTTCACCGGATCGACCGGGATCTACGGCGTCGACGTCATGCGCAGCTCCAAGACCGTCCACAACGCGATCGCGTTCCCCGACATCGCGTTCGCGACGTGGTACGGCGGTGGTCTGCGTGCCATCGACATCACGAATCCGATGACACCGTTCGAGCTCGGTTTCTTCTTCAACAAGCCGGTGCCCGAGGTCCGCTGGTGCTCAGAGTCGGCGGCCGGGCCATGCGACAAGGCAGAGGTCGACGCTGAGGGCCAGGTCATCCGGGTGAAGCAGCTGCTTCCGCCGGATGTATTCGCCCGCAGCTACCCGATCGTCGTCAAGGGCTACGTCATGTACGCCGACGAGAACTCGGGCCTCTACGTCCTCAAGTACACGGGCCCGCACGCGGACGAGCTTCCGAAGACAGGGATCTGCATCTCGCACAACCCAAGCACCGCGGCGCTGGGCTACGAGCCCTGCGCTCCGTACAAGCCGGTCAAGTGACATGCACCGCGGGGTGGGCCGTCGCGCCCACCCCGCGGAGCGGGCGGAGGGAAGCGACGTGAACGTGCTCGCGCGATCCGCGGTCGCGGTGGTCCTCGTCGCGGCCTTCGCCTGTCAGAGCAGCCCCTTCACCGCGGGCCCGTCGGGAAACCTCATCCCCGACGTCGTCGGGGTCGGGCCGAACGCGACCTTCGCCATCGCATCACGCGCCGGCCTGCTCGGTCTGGGTGCCGATGGGAAAGTGCTCGGCCACATCGTGAAGCTGCCGAACGGAAGCATCCCCTCGACGCCTGTCCTCCATCCCGATGGGAAACGCCTCTTCTTCATCGTGTCCGACACGATGGCGGGCACGGGATTCGGCTCAGACGTCTGGTCGGTGAACATCGACGGCACCGGCCTCACACCGATCCTCGAGCACGAGGCCGCGAACGTGTTCTACGCGAGCCCGACCATCGCGGCATCAGGCGAATCGATGTACGTGCACCGCCGCGAGGCGAAGGACGACGACGCGCATCCCGGCGTGTACCTCGAGGCCGTGGACACACCGGCGACCGCTTCTGGTTCCTCCAGGCGCCCCGTGTCTCGCCGATGGGGAACGAGATCACCTGGTCGTCCGCGGGACGTTCGTCGAGCCGGCTCATCCCACCTGCGATCTCCAAGCCCTCGGGTACCTCGAGCGGCGCGCGGGTCGCGCATCTCGACATCCCATCAGAGCTGTACGTCGCAACGATGGATGGACGATCGCTCAGGGCGATCACGACGACCGGTGACGACGTCATCCCCGCGTGGTCGCACGACGGGAAGAAGATCGCCTACATCGCCCTCGCGACGTTCTACGTTGTGAGCGCTGCGAACGGCGAGGTCACCGTGAGCCGGCAGGGGATCGGCATCAACTACGGCGATCCCATCTGGCTTCGGTAGACGCCTCGGCGACCGCCGCGATCGCGTCATCCAGACGCTGCCGGACGCCTTCCGTAGAACGCCGCTCGTGCCGCGAGCGGATGATCGAGATCTGGCGAATGTAGGCCTGCGCATCGGTCTCGGTCTGTCCGAGGGCGCGCAGCGTCTTCTCGACCTGCTGCTTGTGTTCGACGAGATGCGCGCCGAAGCGATGAAGGCGGAACCGCACATCGACGTTGAACGGCTCCTTCACCGCCGCCCACTGCGACGCTCGCGCGAGGTCGTCCGCGGGGGTGTTCGCGAGTGCCGTGTCGGTCTCGGCCCGACGGCGCGCGAGCGCCAGCGCGATGGCGAGGGCGTCTCCCTCCGTGTCTGCCGGATCCGGCTTCGGCCGCCGATCGGCGGGCAACGTGAGCGGCTCGCCATCCTCGCGCAGCAGCGCGTACTGCGTGTTCGCGCGATAGGAGCGCTCGACGCCGATCGTGTGCTCCATCGTCTTGCGGATCGACCACTCGCGTGGCGCCGGTTCGCGATCGAGCAGCGCGTCGGGCACCGCGAGGAGGAGCCCGCGCAGATCGCCGAAGGCGCGCTGCGCGAGCGCGAGGATGCGATCGGCCTCGTTCGTGGGCGACGCCGCGACGACGAGCGCGGCCTGCTCCTCCATGAGGATGTAGAAGAAGGCGTTGCGCAGATCGGCGGGGCCCTTGCCCGGCCAGGTCCAATCGCGCTCGAGATCGGCGTCGCCCAGACGCGCGAGCGCGCGGAGCGATGTCTCGAACGTCACTTCACGCGCGCTTCGATGTGAGACAGCCGCTCGATCACCTTGAGGAGCGCGTGATTGCCGTCACGGCCCTCGCCGTTCGCCTGCAGCGCGTTGTACAGATGGTGCGCGAGCGCGACGCCGGGCAGCGAGAGGCGCGCTTCGTCGGCGTCGCCCATCACGAGACGGAGATCCTTCTGCTGCAGGTCGACCATGAAGCCCGGACGGAAATCGCCCGCGAGCATCTTCGGCGCGTAGTTCTGCATCGCCCACGAGGAACCAGCGCCTCCCGCGATCACCTGCCGCACCTTCTCGAGATCGATGCCCTGCGATGCGGCGAACACGAGCGCCTCAGAGACGCCGAGGTTGTTGAGGGCTACCGCGATCTGATTCGCGAGCTTGCAGGCCTGGCCCGCGCCGTGATCGCCGACGTGCACGATCGTCTTCCCAAGTGCCTGGAAGAGCGGCATCGCGCGCTCCACGTCCGCGGCGTCGCCGCCGATCATGATCGAGAGCCTCGCCTCGATCGCGCCAATCTCGCCGCCGGACACTGGAGCGTCGAGCGTTCGGAATGGCGCGCGGTTCTTCGCCGCGCGCTCGGCGAACTCCTTCGTCCGCTTCGGTGAGATCGTGCTCATATCGATAGCGAGCATCCCGTCGTGCGCGCCTGCTGCGACGCCGTCCGGACCGAAGAGCACCGCCTCAACGTCCGGCGAGTCGACGACCATCGTCACGACGATGTCCGACCGCTGCGCGACCTCGCGCGGCGTCTTCGCGACCTGGATGCCGTCCTGCCGAAGGGGCTCGGCACGCGCGAGCGTCCGGTTCGTCGCGATCACGTCGAACCCCGCCTTGCGCGCGTTGCGCGCCATCGGCGCGCCCATGATCCCGGTCCCGATAAACCCGACGCTCAACTCACTCCTCGTCGTCGTCGTCCTCGGGCCCGTGTCCATTCTCGTCACGCTGCACGAAGATCGTGCGTCCACCTTCGCTATCCGTGACGAGGAAGGTGTTCTCCTCCTTCTCGTCGACGTTCACCGACGCGACGAGGAGATCGTCGGTGACGTAGACGAAACCGTGGCTGCGCTGTAGCTCCGAAGCGATCGCCTCGGAGAGCGAGTCCTCCTCAAATGAGTCGAGGACTTGTGTGCGCACCTTCTTCACCAACTGGAAGAACTCCGCCGGCTCGAAGCGGCGCTCGTGACCGACGAGGACGGCCGTTCCGAGCTCGTCGTCACCCTCATGGATCTCGTAGAAGAACACGACGAGCCTTACCGCGAAGCCGAAGGCGAAGCAGTATGAGGACCAGGCACCGCGAAGCGGGGCATGTCCTCCTACACTAGTCGCATTCCATGACCGATACCCCCACGACGACCACGCCCGCGGAGCGCTCCTTCCGTCACAGCGTGAAGCGGGAGCCGGGCGCGCGCGTCGTGCTCGAGGTCGAGGCGGACGCGGACCGCCTTACTCGCCAAACAGATCGTGTCTTCGAGCGCCACAACCAGAAGGCGCGCATCAGCGGGTTCCGTCCGGGCAAAGCACCGCGCGCGATGTACGAGCGCCAGTACGGCACCGAACACCTCTGGGCTGAGGCTGCCGAGGACGTGATCGACGAGACGTACCGGGAGATCGTCGAGCTCGAGGACATCACGCCGATCGACAACCCCAGCGTCGCGGTGAGCCAGCTTGAGCCCGGGAAGCCGCTCAAGTACACGGCGACCGTGGTCGTGAAGCCCGACGTCGACCTCGGTGATTACAAGGCGCACGGTGCGGTCGTCGAACCCAAGCCGCCGGCCGACGACGAGATCGAGAAGACGATCGAGGCGATGCGCGAATCGCATGCCGAGCTCCGGCCGATTCAGCGCGAGGCGAAGGCGGGCGACATCGTCATGGTCGACATCGACGTGACCGTGGGCGGCAAGCAGCTGCCGCCCTTCGCGCGCAACGCTCACGTCGAAGCCGGGCGCGACTCATCGATCAAGGGCCTCGGCGAGGCGTTCGTGGGCCTGAAGGCCGGTGAGGAGAAGAAGGTCGACCTGGCCTTCCCCGACACGACGAGCGACGAGACCATCCGCGGGAAGACCGGCACGTTCACGATCCGTGCGACCCAGGTCTCCGAGAAGATCGTGCCGCCGCTCGACGACGGCTTCGCGAAGACCGTCGGCGTCGGCAGCGTCGACGAGCTACGGCGCGCGGTGAAGAACGAGCTCGCGCACGCGGCGTTCCATGAGGCGCGCGACGCCGCGGCCGACAAGCTGATGGATCACGCGCTCGAGGCCGCGAAGGTCGAGGTGCCAGACCTGCTCGTGCAGGACGAGCTCGATCACATGATCGCGGACCTGCGCGCGCGCGTTCGCGAACAGGGCCTCACGTTCGAGCAGTTCCTCCTGCAGGCGCGCAAGACCGAGCCGGAGATCCGCGACGAGTGGCGCGCGGCCGCAGAGCGGCGCGCCAAGGCGATGCTCGTGCTCGACGCGATCGCGATGAAGGAGGGCGTCACCGTCTCGTCGAACGAGCTCGCGGCGCAGGTGGCAATGACCCCTCTCGCGCAGCAGGATCCTCAAGCGATGCGCGATCCGGTGGTATTGAGCTCCCTCGCGCGTTCGATTCGCAACCGCAAGACCGTCGACAAGCTCATCGGCCTCGAGTCACCCGATGCGGAGAGCGAGCTCATCAAGAAGGCCGGCGGCGAGGCCGCGGACTTCCACGGCACCGGCGCTGCGAAGCCCGAAGCGCCGAAGATCATCGTGCCTGAGAAGACCGACGCGACGCCGGAGGGACGCGAGGCGCTCCGCGCGATGCTGCAGAAGAAGTAGCAGCTACCGCGTCAGCGGCGGACCGTCGATCCAGCCGTCCCAGTACCACGTCGGGCCGACCTTCACGATCGTGAACGTCACGGTCCTCACCGGCTGGCCGGGCTCGTTCCACGTGCCTTTGATCGCCGCGAAATCCGTCTTCTGATCGCTGAACGGCTGCGCCGACACGATCACGACGAGCCCGTTCGCGAATAGGGTCTTGAGATCGCGCAGCGTCTTCGCGGTGGATGCGAAACCCGCGCCGCCGTTCTCGACGCCGTGCGTGAGACATGCCCACGCCACGGGCTCGAGCGCGGTCGTGTCCTTCTGGGTGAAGCCCTTGGCGACCGCGCCGGCGACGTCCTCCGCGGTGCGTGTCGGCCCGGGCGTCGGCGTCGCGAACGGCGGACCCGCGAGCTCCGCGTCGGTGAGGACGTGGAACGAGTTGATGAGCGCGTTCGCGCCGACCGCGGTGTTCGGCTCGAAGACCCGCTGGCCGCGCGAGAGGACGAACATCCGCCCCCGGCCCGGCACGACGATCGCGGTCGGTGCGCCGCCCGCGATCGGGACCACGCGCGCAGCATCTTTGCCATCGAAGGTGAACGACTCGAAGCGCTGGCCGCTTCCTGCCCCGAGCCGCCCGGAGCTCAGCCACTGCATCGCCGTCAGCCCGGCAGCGTCCTCGCTGCGGATGGAGACGACATCCGTCGCGGGACCGATGTCGGTCCCGAGCTCCTCGTCGACTGACCCGACAGTGAACGTCTCAACGAAGGGCACCTTCGGATCGCCGCGAGTCGTCTGGCACTGAGATCGGCGCCAGCCCGCGGGGATCTCGACGCGATAGCCGAGTCCGGCGTTCGTGTAGGTACCAGGTCCGGCTGTGGGATTCGGGCGCGGTGACGGCGTCGGCGCCGGAGTAGGCGTCGCGGTCGCTTGCGCGGTCGCCGTCGCGGTCGCTTGCGCACTCGCGCTCACGGTCGGGCTCGGGCTCGGCGTCGCGAAGAGACCGCAGCCAGCCAGGATGGCTGCGAGCGCGATGAGCGCGATGACCCGCATGCCTAGAGCCTACGCGCCTACATTCCGGCGCGCGTCCTCGCTACACGAGGTACTTCTTGAACCACTCGATCGTCGCCGTCCACGCCTTCTGTGCCTGCGTCGCGTTGTAGCGGTCGCCGCCGGTGTCGTTGTGGAACGCGTGGTTCACGCCGGGATACACGGTGATCTGATATGGCACGCCGGCCTTCTTGAGCTGGTCCTCCATCTGCGGCGCGGTACTCGTGATCCGCGTGTCGAGCTCGGCGTACACGGCCGAGACCGCGGCCTTCGTCTTCGACAGGTCGGCGAAGTTCGACGGTTGCGGTCCGTAGAACGGGGTGCCCGCTTTCACGTCGAGGCCGCCGATGAGGACGTTCCACGTCTCACCGCCGCCGAAGCAGAAGCCGACGACGCCGATCGTGCCGCTCGTCTGCGTCTTGAGGAAGTCGAGCGCAGCCTTGTGGTCCGAGAGCTTCGCGGCCGTGTCGCGCTTCGCGAGCGCCGCGTTGTAGGCGGCGGAGTCGGTGAGCTTCTCCGCACCGCCATCGCGCGCGGCGAGATCGATGTTGAGGCCGACGAAGCCCGCGGTCGCGACGCGGCGGACGACGTCGCGGATGTGCTCGGTCTGCCCGCGGTTCTCGTGCACGACGATGACGCCCGCGACGCGGCCCGAGAGGTTCGGCTTCGCCATGTAGGCCATGAGGTCCGCCCCATCGCCGCCTTTCACGCCGGGCTTCGACACGCTGATCCGCGGGTCGTCCGGCTTCACCGTGATGCCGTCGGTCGTCGCTTGCCCGGGAGGGGTCGCGTATGGCCCGGCCGCGACAAGACCGGCGGTCGCCGTCGGTGACGCGCCGCCGCCGACGCTCGTCCCAGGCGTCGCGCTCACGCCGCCGGCGCCGCCGCGTGGCGAGAGGTCGCAGGCCGCGAGGATCGTGGACGCGAGCGCGGCGCTTCCCGCGATGAGGCTGACCCGGCGCACGAGCTCGCGCCGCGTGATGAGGCCGTCGCGAAAGTCCTCGATGTGCTCCTCGATGAAATAGGTCTGCGTTTCGTTCAGCCCGAACATGACGTCCTCCCCCGCAGATCTGTTGTGTTCCTTTCTATACGCGCCCCGGCTGGACGCGGGTCACACCTGGTGAGCGGCCGTGCGAGCAA
The DNA here is from genome assembly GCA_005887995.1 of Chloroflexota bacterium. Lineage (GTDB taxonomy): Bacteria > Chloroflexota > Limnocylindria > P2-11E > P2-11E > CF-39. Next base: position 2,721 of record VBJD01000173.1, on the reverse strand, counting down.
GCCACGAGCGCACACGCGCGCGCACCTGCGGCAGCGCGAAGGGCTTGCGGATGTAATCGGTGAAGCCCGCCGCGAACGCGTCGGTCATGTCGTCCTGCCGCGTCCGCGCGGTGAGAACGATGAACGGTGTCTCCTTGTAGCGCGCCATCGTGCGCAGCTCGCGGCACGCCGCGAGCCCGTCGAGCAGCGGCATCGCGATGTCCATGAGGATGAGGTCGTACTCGCGGGCGTTCGCCTTCGCGAGCGCGTCCTGACCGTCGTACGCCGGATCCACGTCGTACCCGTCGCCGTGGAGCACGGTCTCGAGGATCCGCACGAGGGTGATGTCGTCGTCCGCGACGAGGATCCGCGCGCGGTCCGGAAGGATCGGCGCGGCCGGCTCGAGCTCGACGACGGGCTGCGTCGCGCCCTCGTCGAGGATGAGCTCCTCGCCCTCCGATGCGGCGATGACGCGAAGGTGAAGGCCCGACGCGGCGACGCGCGCCTCGGCGTCGGCGATGAGCTCGTCGATGCCCGCGTCGTCGCGATTCGGGTCGTGATGGAACAGGACGAGCGTCTTCACCCGCGCCGCGAGCGCGACGTCGACGGCGTACTCGACCGTGCTGTGACCCCATCCCGACTTCGCGGGGAGGTCGCGGCCGGCGTACTGCGTGTCGTGCACGACGACGTCCGCGCCCTTCAGGAACTCGGCGTGACGCTGGTCGCTCTGATGCGCGAGGTAGCGCGGATCGAAGAGGCCGATCGGACGATCAGCCCGCCACCATGGGTTCGCATTCATCTCGTGGTCCGTCGCGTAGACGAACGTGGCCGAGCCGACGGTCGCGCGGTAGCCGACGCATGGCGAGGTGTGGTTGAGGAACTGCGTGTGGATGCGCACACTGCCGACGGTGAAGTCGGTCTCGTCGACCTCGACGAAGTCGAAGCGCGCGGGGAGCGATGAGAGCGCCACCGGGAAGTAGGCGTAGTCCATCGACCCGCCGACCGCCTGCGCAAGAGAGCGGTCCACGCCGGTCGGGCCGTAGATCGTGATCTGGCTGCCCGGCGTGAACGCCGGAAGGAAGAACGGCAGGCCCTGGATGTGATCGCCATGGGTGTGCGTGAGCAGGAGGTGCGCCCGGATCGCGCCTTTGCTCGCGAGGGCCATCCCCAGTTTCCGCGCTCCCGTTCCGCAATCGAAGATGAGGAGGCTGCCGTCGTCGGCCACGCATTCGATGCACGGCGTGTTTCCGCCGTAGCGGATCGTCTCGGGACCCGCAGCGGCGATCGAGCCTCGTGTGCCCCAGAACTTCAGTCGGATCTCAGCGACCTGCCGGCGCGAGGACGGTCAGCTGCGCGGCAAGGTCCTTCACGACCTTCGCGGCGACGTTGTCGGCGCGCAGGACGACGAGCGGCCGGCCGCGATCTGAAGCTTCGTCGAACACGGTACTGAAGGGTATGACGACGTCGGGCTTGCGGTTGAAGAAACGCGCGATCTGATCGTTCTCGAGACCACCTTGCGTCGTCCGGTTGATGACGACGAGGGTGCGCTCCTTGGGGTAGGACAGCTTTTCGAGGACGTCGAGCCAATCTTTCCCCGCTTTGAGGGATGCGAGATGCGGCTGAGAGACCACGGCGATCGCGTCCGAAGCGTCGACGGCGGCGAGGACCTGCTGGCTGAAGGTCGCCGGCGTGTCGACGATGACGTAGTCCATCGTCGCGCGCAGGTGGTCGATGCCCTGCTGCACGAGCGGCACGGTGACGAGCTCGGCGTTCTCGGGCGCGTCGCAGCTCTGCAAGACCTGGACGCCGCTGCGGTCCTGCACCAGCAGCCGGCTGACGGCCGCGTCGTCGATCAGCGCTGGATCGAGCGATGCGAGATGCGCGAGCGTCTGCTGCGGCTTGAGGTCCACGAGCATGTGCGCGTTCGCGAACTCCAGGTTGAGGTCGCAGACGGCGACGCGATAGAGCTTCGTCTCAGCGAGCGCGACCGCGGTGTTCACCGCCAGCGTCGTCGTGCCCGCGCCGCCCTTGCCGTGCGCGAAGACGATGACGCGTCCGCCGCGCTTCAGCGTCGCGCCCGCGAACGCCTGCACGCGCTTGAGGAGGACCTCGATCTTCGCCGCGAGGACGGTCATCTCGATCGGCTTCGCCACGTACTCGTCGGCGCCCTCGGCATATCCCGTCAGCACGTCGTCGGCCTGCTTGCGCGCGGAGAGCATCACGACCGGCAGGCGGGCGGTCTTGTGGTCCGCGCGGAGTCGCCTCGTCAGTTCGAAGCCGTTCATGTTCGGCATGCTCACGTCCGTGATGACGAGGTCCGGCATGCGCGAGCGGATGGCCTTGAGAGCCTCGTAGCCGTCGGTCGCGAGCGCGACTTCGTGACCCTGCCGCGTCAGATACGTCGACAGGAGCTTGCGGATCTGCTCCTCATCGTCGACGAACAGGATGTAACTCATCCTGTTCGTCCTTCCTTTTCGCAGCTCGGCTCCGCCTGCCTCGCGGCGGAGCCTCGCTGCCGCTCCGCTCGGTCAAGGTGCTCGCTCCTCGCGACACGCTCGCTTCGCTCGCTGAACAGGGGCCCCTCCCCCTGATCGCTCGTCGCTCGCGCCAGCGCTCGGAATGCCCGCCGTTGCGCACCGTGGTCGCTCATGTCGGCACCAGACGCGTGACCTCGTCGCGCAGCGCCTTCGTCGAGAACGGCTTCGCGAGGTAGCCACTCGCGCCGTGCGCCATGTAGCGCGC
>VBJD01000172.1 GCA_005887995.1 Chloroflexota bacterium | reverse complement strand
ATGAGCTCGAGCCCCTCGCGGCCGTTCGTCGCCACGTGCAGCTCGTGAGTGGTCGAACGCAGTGCGGCCTGCACGAGCTTGCGAATCGCGGGGTCGTCCTCGACGAACACGACCCTTCCCATCCCGCTCAAGCCTCTACTGGTCGGCCGTTCGCTGCAAGCGGCATCACGACGTGGAAGGTCGAACCGCGTCCGACGACGCTCTCCGCCCACACGCGGCCGCCGTGCATCGTCACGATCTGTCGCACGATCGCGAGGCCGAGGCCGGTGCCCTGGATGCCGCGCGTCTTGTCCGACTCGACGCGCGAGTAGCGCTCCCAGATCGTCTC
>VBJD01000171.1 GCA_005887995.1 Chloroflexota bacterium | reverse complement strand
CTGGTCCATGCTCCTCCTTGGGGCGATCGCCGTGCTCGGCATCCTTCTCGGCGGCGGCGGCCGTCGCGAAGACCTACGCGCACGACGGCGTTGGGACGCGGCGTTCGATTCCGAGATCCGGCGCACGTCGCATACCGACGCGACCGGCGTGCTGCGCTGCCGGTCGTGCGGCGCGAACGCGTCGGAGCGCGCGGGCCGCTGTCCCTCGTGCGGCTCAGTGCTCTAGCGCGTGGAGGCGCGGAGCAGGCGGCGCCGCTCGAAGAGCGAGCGCGCGAAGATGTCGCCCCGCCGGCGAACCATCCCGTGGGTGGGGGTCATCGCTGTCGCGGCCGTCGTCGCAGTGTTCGCGTTCTTCGTCGTTCGCGGGCTCGAGCTCGGTGCGCCGGGCGAACGGATCGCGGTGTCAGGCGTAGGCGTGCACCCGCCGGAGGGCCAGCCGATCACGTACGACACGGTGCCGCCGGTCGGCGGGCCGCACTGGCCGTCTCCCGCGCGGTGGGGCCTGTCGACCGCGCAGCTCCCGGACGAGCGTGTCGTGCACAACCTCGAGCATGGCGGGATCGTGATCGATCACAACGCGATCAGCGGAGACGACCTCGCGAAGCTCACCTCGCTCCTCTCTACGTACCCGCGTGACAAATACGGCGAGGTGAAGATCGTCATCCAGCCGTACGACAGGATCGCGCCGGGCACCATCGTGCTGACGGCGTGGGGCTGGCGTCAGATCCTCACGCGCTACGACGAGACGGTGGTGCGTGCGTTCCTTGACGCGCACATGAATCGCTGCTGCGAGGACGTCCCGTGATGCCCCCACGCGGGCTCATCATTGACGTCAGTTGAGGTGGCTCGTTGTCGCGCTCGCGATCACGCTCACGTCATGCATCACCGCGCCGGTGTCACACGGCTGCGATGGTCCGGCCAACGATCACGTCATGCTCGTGGACCGGTTGCGCTGTAGCGGTCTCCGCGTCGAGATTGGTGATCGCGTGACGACCAGGAGCCTTCGACCCACCGGCACGGTGCTCAAGCTCTCAGGCGGTGGGCTCCAGACGGAAGCGCGGGTGTACTCGTTCGCCTACGACGACACCGATCTCGGCACGGACGGTCGCGCCGTCGCCGAGGCGGACGCAAAGAAGTTCGCTCCGGACGGCACGCTCGCGGATCCTGGCGCCGTGATCGCGTACGACGGACCACCACATCTGTATCGGCGCCAGCGCGTCATCGCGATCTACGCTGGCAGCGATGCGGCCGTGACGTCGCTTCTGACGCGTCTGCTCGGTCCGCAGTTCGCCGGACGATAGAGGTGAACACGAGCGCCGGGACGGTCTCGCGAGCTCCGATCATTGGCTTTGTCCTCGGAATGCTCGTCGCGCTATGTATCGGCGTGGCCTGGCTCACGATCGGCTCGCCGCTCACCTGGCCCGGCGCCGCTCGCCTCGCCCTCCAGGAGCGGCGAGGCGAGGAGGTGTACAACGCGAACTGCCTCGCCTGCCACGGCGGACGCACGGGCGGCACGATCGAGGACTCGCCACCGCGGCACAACGCCAACGGACACACCTGGCATCACCCTGACTGCGCGATCAGAACGATGATCCGCGAGGGTTCCGCGGGCATTTTCGAGGAGAAGCGTGCGGACGCTCCGCAGATGCAGCCGTTCAAGGGAACGCTCTCGAGCGATGACATCGAGGCGGTCATGGCGTATATCAAGACGATGTGGCTACCGTGGCAGCGTGACGTCCAGGCGGGATTCACCAAAGAAATGTGCTTCGACACGAACTGATGGATCGACGACGGTTCCTCGTGCTCGCCGGCGGAGCGCTACTGGCTGCCTGCAGCCCGAGTGCACAGCGGCCGGGCGACATGCTCGTGCAGCTCTACGCGCGCCCCGACAAGGATGAATGGCCCGACGAGTTCAGACAGCTGCCGGCCGATACGCAGGCGATGTATCGGTACGCCGTCGCGAACCACGCGACGCTTCAATACATCCCCTGTTTCTGCGGCTGCGTGAACGCTGGTCACACATCGAACTTCGATTGCTACGTGCGTGAGGTGCTACCCGATGGTCGCGTGCGGCTCGACACGATGAGCTTTGGCTGAGACGTATGCACCGGCATCACGCGTGACGTGATCGAAATGAAGTCTCAGGGCTTATCTCTCCGCGCGATCCGCTCGGCCATCGACGCCAAGTGGAGCGATCGCGGCCCTTCGACGAGGACGCCACTCCCGCCCGGCTAGCTCCTACGGCATGACGGGAGAACGCATCGGCATCATCGGCGTCATCCCTCCCATGTTCATCGCGCACGCGCTGAACATGAAGAGCCACGGGACGATCACCGCGAGAACAAGGGCGAACTGAGCGATGAGAAGCGCCCGCGCCCACGCGGGCCACGGGTCGTAGCGACTGCTGTCTGTTATCACGGATTGCCTCCCAAAGCCATCTTAGTGATGGCCGTGACCCGCGTGAGCGCGCCTGCCGGTCGTGACGAGCCAGACGTTCACGGGAAACGCGGCGATGAACGCAAGGATGAGCCCGACCGCGAGCGAACCCCAAAAGAGCGCGTCCGTGAGGCCGGCATCCATCGCACCCGGAACGGCGACGACGACCGCGTTGTCCACGAGCTCCATCACCGCGATCGACACGGTGTCGCCGCCGATGGCGATGCGCGCCGCCTCTGTGAACGCCATGCCGGTGCGCATGAGCGGCACGAAAGTGAACGCGTAGCCGAACGCGAACGCGAGCACGGTCGCGAGCCCGATCGACGGCGTGTTCGTCCAGCCGAAGATCGTGGCGAGCACGAGGCCTGCGACCTCGCCGATCGCGCATCCGGTGAGGCAATGCAGCGTCGCCGAAAGGGCGACCTGGTTCGGCTTCAGCGGTCGATGCTCGCGCCACGCAGGCGCAACGAGTTAGTCACGACGGTCACTGAGGAGATCGCCATCGCGCCCGCGGCGAACACCGGCGAGAGCAGCACGCGGAGGAACGGGTAGAACGCGCCTCCGGCCAGAGGGATGAGCGCGACGTTGTAGAAGAACGCCCAGAAGAGGTTCGTGCGGATCGTGCCGACGGTCTTGCGCGCGAGGCGCAGCGCGCGCGGGACACCGCGCGGGTCGCCGCCGACGAGGACGATGCCGGCGGACGCGATGGCCACGTCGGTGCCGCTCCCGATGGCGATGCCGAGATCCGCCTGCGCGAGCGCGGGCGCGTCATTCACGCCGTCGCCGACCATCGCGACCTTGCGGCCCTCTCGCTGGAGCTCGGCGACGATCGCGGCCTTCGCGTCGGGCTTCACCTCGGCGCGGACATCGTCGATGCCGAGGGTTCGCGCGATCGCCTCCGCGGTGCGGCGCGTGTCGCCAGACACGAGGAGCGTGCGCAGCCCCATCTCTCGAAGCTCGGCGATCGCATCCTTCGCCGCGGCGCGCGGCACGTCAGCGAGCGCGAGGATCGCGAGCGGTTTGCCGTCGGCCGTCGCGATGAGTGGCGTCTTGCCCGCTGCCTCATGGTGGCCGAGGAGGCCGTCGCCGATGTCGGCGAACCCGTGCGCGACCGCGAGACCGCGGTTGCCGACGTACACGTCGTGTCCATCGACGACGGCGTGCACGCCCTGACCCGGGAAGTACTCGAAGCGCGTTGGCTCGCTGAGCGCGAGGCCCTTCTGGCGTGCCGCTTCGAGAATGGCGCCCGCGAGCGGATGCTCCGAACGCATCTCCGCGCTTGCGATCAGCCGCAGCGTCTCATCTTCGCCCCAGTCGGCGCACACGAGGACATCGGTGATCTCAGGACGGCCGACCGTGAGCGTGCCGGTCTTGTCGAAGGCCACGGTGTCGATACGCTGGGCTGCCTCGAGGGCGAGCGCGCTCTTGATGAGGATGCCGCGCGACGCTCCACGACCGGTGCCGACCATGATCGCGGTCGGCGTCGCGAGCCCGAGCGCGCACGGGCACGCGATGATGAGGACGGCGATGAACGCGGTGATCGCGTAGCTGATGCGCGGCTCCGGACCGAAGAGCGTCCACGCCGCGAACGCGAGGCCCGCGATGAGAAAGACGACCGGGACGAACACGGCCGCGATCTGATCCACGAGGCGCTGGATCGGTGCCTTCGACGCTTGCGCGTCCTCGACCAGGCGCACGATCTGCGCGAGCGTGGTGTCCTGGCCGACGCGCGTCGCCCGGATCCGCAGGGCGCCGGTCGTGTTCAGCGTCCCGCCGGTCACCTCGTCGCCGGCGTTCTTCTCGACGGGCACCGATTCGCCGGTGAGCATCGACTCGTTGACCGCGGACGCGCCCGCGAGGACGAGACCATCCGTCGCGATCGTCTCGCCCGGGCGGACGAGCACGACGTCGCCGACGCGCAGCGCCTCGATCGCGACGTCTTCCTCGACACCGCCCGGTCGGCGCACGCGCGCGGTCTTCGCGCCGAGCGCGAGGAGCGCGCGGATGGCGTCACCGGTGTGCGCGCGGGCACGCGCCTCGATGAAGCGGCCGGCGAGGACGAGCGCGATGATCGCGGTCGAGGTCTCGTAGTACAGGCTCGCGTGCGGCTCGAGGCCGTTGGCGACGAAGAGGGCGGGGAAGAACGTCGCCGCGACCGAGAGCCCGTATGCCGCGGTCGTGCCGACGACGATGAGCGTGTTCATGTTGCTGGTCCCGTGGCGCGCGGCGTTCCACGCCGCCCGGTAGAACGGCGCGGCCGCCCAGAGCTGCACGGGCGTCGCCAGAAGAAAGAGCAGGTACACGCGCCAATCGGAGTGCTCGATGCCCGCGATGAAGTGCGGCGCCATCGAAAGGACCATCGTCGCGGCGCCGAGGATGCCGGCGACGATGAGGCGCCGCTGCAGCGATGCGACGTAGCGCAGGCGGAGCGCGCGTTCGTCCTCGACCGCCGCGGCACGTGCCGCGTCGCCCTCAGGAATGACGAGCGCCCCGTAACCCGCGCGCTCGACGGCCTTCACGAGCGCGCCGAGCTCGGCGTGCGCGGGATCGAGCCGCACCGTCGCGCGCTCGTTCGCGAGGTTGACCTCGGCGGACGCGACGCCGGGAACGCTCTTGAGCGCGCTCTCGACGGAGACGACGCACGACGCGCACGTCATGCCGGTGATCGCGAGGTCGCGCTTCGCGGTCTCGGGCGTGGTGGCGGCCGTCGCTTGGTCTCGAACGATGGCGGTCACTTGCGCGCCAAGGCGAAGAGCTCGCTCAGCTCCTCGATCATCTTCTCGTTGCGGCCCTGCTTGAAGCCGGTCGGGACGCAGGTCGTAAGGTGGCCGCGCAGGAGCTCGGCCTCGAACTTCTGCAGTGCGCGCTCAACGGCGAACGTCTGCTTGACGACGTCGACGCAGTACGTGTCGTCCTGGACCATCTTGCGGATGCCTTTGATGTGGCCCTCGATCGACGCGAGCCGCGCGTCGAGTTCCGTTCGATCAGCTTTCACCGTTCACCTCACGTAGACCCACCCCCATAGGGAGGGGGTACCGAGAAGAGCGTAGCAAACCGGACAAGCGCCCAGATCCCCTGCCAGACTGTTCCGATATGAGGTCCGCGTTCGCCGCGGCCCTGGCGCTCCTGGCGGCCTGCCAGCCCATCGACAGTGGCGTCGTGGTGCGCACGGCTACCCCGACACCGTCCGCTGCGGCCTCGTCGCCCGCCAGCGCGACCGCGGCCGTGGCCCCGAGCGTGAACACCGGTCCGGTCCCGCCGCTGCCGCAGATGAAGGAGTTCCCCGTCGGCGCCGGTCAAGGGCCGCACGACGTCGCGCCCGCGGTGGACGGAGGCGTCTGGTACACCGCGCAGCGCACCGGCGAGCTGGGCTACCTCGATCCGAAGACCGGCGCGTACCGGATGATCAAGCTGGGGAGTGGCTCGGCACCGCACGGCGTCATCGTCGGGCCCGACGGCAACCCGTGGGTCACCGACGGCGGGCTGAACGCGATCGTGCGTGTCGACGCGAAGACGAACGAGCTCACTCGCTATCCGCTGCCCGGCCCGAACGTGAATCTCAACACCGCTGCGTTCGATCGCTTCGGGCTTCTCTGGTTCACAGGTCAGTCGGGCTACTACGGATACGTCAGACCTGACGGACAGGTGCGCGTCCTGCCCGCGCCGCGGGGCGCCGGGCCGTACGGCGTGATCAACGCGAGCCACGGGGACGGCAACATCTATTACGCCTCGCTCGCGGGTAGCCACATCGCGTTCGTCGACATCAAAGAAGCCGTCGCCACGCCGATCGACCCGCCCACGAAGAATCAAGGCGCGCGCCGTATCTGGGAGGACTCGAAGGGCAGTCTCTGGGTGAGCGAGTGGGACGCCGGCCAGGTCGGGCGCTACACCCCGAGCACGAAGCAGTGGAAAGAGTGGAAGCTGCCGGGCGCGAACCCGATGGCCTACGCGGTCTACGTCGACGACCAGGACATCGTCTGGCTCACCGACTGGGGCGCGAACGCGATGGTCCGTTTCGATCCGAGAACCGAGATGTTCACCTCCTTACCGCACAGCGCGCCGAACGCCGCAGTCCGTCAGCTCCTCGGGCGGCCGGGTGAGGTCTGGGGAGCCATGAGCGGCCAGGACAAGTTGCTCCTCGTGAGAACGCGCTAGAGAATGGGTCGGTCATGACGACCGCCGAGCGCACGTTCCCGGTCGCGAAACCGGGCTACTCGGGCCTCCTCGAGTGGATCACCACCGTCGATCACAAGAAGATCGGGATCCTTTACCTGTCGACGACGTTCCTGTTCTTCTGCCTCGGCGGTCTGCTCGCGCTCGGCATCCGCACGCAGCTCGCGACGCCCAACGGAACGCTCCTCACGCCGGATCAGTACAACGAGGCGTTCACCATGCACGGGACGACGATGGTCTTCCTCTTCGTCGTGCCGGTGTGGACCGGCTTCGCGAACTACATCATTCCCCTGCAGATCGGCGCGCGCGACATGGCGTTCCCGCGGCTCAACGCGCTCTCGTACTGGCTCCTCGCCGCCGGCGCGATCGTCCTCTATTCCGCGTTCGCCATGGGCCAGCTACCGGCGGCCGGCTGGACCTCGTACGTGCCGCTCGCCACGAAGCCGTTCTCACCGAACCACGGCGTCGACCTCTGGATCCTCGGACTCACGATCCTCGGGTTCTCGTCGATCTTCGGCGCGCTGAACATGATCGTCACGATCTTCGCGCTGCGCTGCCCCGGCCTCACGTTCCACCGCCTCACGCTGTTCGCCTGGAGCGTGCTCGTCACGAGCTTCCTGCTCGTGCTCGCGATGCCCTTCCTGACCGTCGCGGGCGTGCTGCTCCTCTTCGACCGCATGGCGGGGACGAACTTCTTCTCGGTGGCCGAGGGTGCCGACCCGCTGCTCTGGCAGTACCTCTTCTGGTTCTTCGGGCACCCCGAGGTCTACATCATGATCCTGCCCGGATTCGGAGTCGTCTCCGAAGTGCTGCCGGTGTTCTCACAGAAGCCGATCTTCGGCTACAAGATGATCGCGTACTCGTCCGTGGCGATCGGCTTCCTCTCGTTCGGCGTGTTCGTGCACCACATGTTCGTCGCGGGCATCGACCCCGCCCTCCAGGTCTTCTTCATGGCCTCGACGATGCTCATCGCCGTTCCCACCGGCGTGAAGGTCTTCTCGTGGCTCGGCACGATCTGGGGCGGAGCCCTTCGCTTCAAGACTTCCATGCTCTTCGCGATGGGCTTCATCGCCGTCTTCACCCTCGGCGGCATCTCCGGTGTGTTCCTCGGCTCGGTTCCCGTCGACATCCAGCTCTCGGACACGTACTACGTCGTCGCACACATCCACTACGTGCTCGTCGGCGGCGCGCTCTTCACCTTCTTCGCCGCCGCGTACTACTGGATCCCGAAGATGACCGGCCGGCTGCTCTCCGAGAAGATCGGCGTCGTCCAGTTCTTTACCTTCTTCATCGGCTTCAACATGGCTTTCTACCCGATGCACCAGCTCGGCCTCGAAGGGATGCCCCGCCGCACATACCACTACGTGCAGTCGCCGGAGTGGGGGATGCTCAACCTGATCTCGACGATCGGGGTCTACATCATCGCCCTCTCCGTCTCGATGTTCATCTTCAACGTCGTGAAGAGCGTCGTGCTGAAGGGCGGGAAGGTCGCCGACGACGATCCGTGGAACGCCGACACGCTCGAGTGGGCGACGACGTCACCGCCGCCGCCGTACAACTTCGCGCGCATCCCCGTGGTCCACAGCGCACGCCCGCTGAAGGAAGACGTCCCGCACTAGCGCGACGTCTACTTGGCCAAGCTCATCTACTCGGCGATCACATCCCTCGACGGCTTCGTCGCGGATGCGCAGGGCAGCTTCGATTGGGCCGCCCCGGATGAGGAAGTCCACCGCTTCGTGAACGACCTTGAGCGTCCAGTCGGCACGTATCTCTATGGACGTCGGATGTACGAGGTCATGCGGTACTGGGACACCGCGGAGGCCATCGCCGGTCAGCACGACGTCGCCGTGGACTTCGCCAACATCTGGCGCGCCGCCAATAAGATCGTGTACTCGAGGAGCCTTCGCGACGTGTCGACGGGGCGAACGCGTCTCGCGCACGACTTCGACGCCGAGTCCATTCGGCAGCTGAAGGCCACCGAACGACGGGACATCTCCATCGGTGGTCCCGAGCTTGCCGCGGGTGCGCTAAAGGCGGGGCTCGTCGACGAGATCCAGCTCTTTCTCACGCCGGTCGTGATCGGCGCCGGCACCCCTGCGCTTCCGGACGACGTCCGACTCGACCTCGAACTGCTCGATGAGCGCCGGTTCCGCGGCGGAGTGGTCTACCTGCGCTACCGCATTACGCTCGACGCGTGACGCTCGGTCCCCGATATCGCGCGCTCGTCTACCTGACGCTGCTCACGTCGTTCCTCGTCGTCGTCTGGGGTGGCGTTGTTCGTGTGTCGGGTTCGGGCCTCGGCTGCCCCGATTGGCCGACCTGCCACGGGCAATTCCTTCCGAGCCTCGATCCGTCCACCCAGATCGAGTGGTTCCACCGTTTTCTCGGGGTCGCCGGTGGCCTCGCGCTCGCCGCGCTTGTCGTGACGACGCTCGTCGCGTATCGCTCGAACCGACGGCTAGTCGCGCTCGTCGTCGCGGCCGGCCTTCTGTACATCTCGCAGGCGCTCATCGGCGCCATCGTCGTCATCCTCGAGCTACCGCAGACCTGGGTCACCGCGCACCTCGCGAACGCGGAGCTCATCCTCGCGGTGCTCACGACGCTGGCCGTCGGCGTGCGCTGGCCGTCGACCATCGCCGCGCGTGACCGCGGCGCGCCGTGGACCGCGCTGCTCCTCGCCGGCGCGGTCGGCACGTTCGTCCTGATGCTCACCGGCGCGTACGTCCGCGGCGACGACGCGACAACGGCGTGCACGACGTGGCCGCTCTGCGACGATGGCTCGCTCCCGGTGTTCGGCGCGGCGGCCGTGCATATGGCGCACCGCTGGGTCGCGGCGATCGTCGGCGTCGTCGTGCTCGCGGGCTGCTGGCAGGCGTGGCGGCACCGCCACGAGAGCGACGGGCTCGGCCCGCTCGCCGTCGCGACCGCGATCACGTTCGTCGCGCAGATCGTGATCGGTGCGCTCAACCCGCTCACGCAGTTCTCGCCGTGGGCGCTCGGGGCGCATCCCGCCGTCGCCTCGCTGCTCTGGTGCTGCACCGTCGCGGTGACGGTCGTGGCGTGGCACCCGAGCATGCCGTCGCGCGCGATGGTCTCGGACCTCGTGACGCTCACGAAGCCCGCGATCATGTCGCTATTGCTCCTCACCGCGCTCGGCGGCATGTTCCTCGCCGCACGCGGCGTCCCGTCGTTCGGTCTTCTCGCGGCGACCCTGGTAGGTGGCGCGGCAGCGAGCGGTGGGGCGTCGGCGCTCAACCAGTACTTCGATCGCGACATCGACGAGCGGATGCGTCGCACGCGGCGGAGACCCCTACCGTCGCAGCGCGTGCCCGACGAGTGGGCGATCGGCCTCGGCATCTCGCTGAACGTCGTCGCGTTCGCGGTGCTCGCGATCTTCGCGAACATCGTCGCGGCGACCCTCGCGCTCGTGGGCACGCTCTTCTACATCTTCGTGTACACGCTCTGGCTGAAGCGCTCGACCGTTCAGAACATCGTCATCGGCGGCGCCGCGGGCGCGATCCCGCCGCTCGTCGGATGGGCCGCGGTCACCGGGTCGCTTGATCTCGAGGCGTGGCTTCTCTTCGCGATCGTCTTCTTCTGGACACCGGCGCACTTCTGGGCGCTCGCACTTCTCATCCGCGACGACTACGCGCGCGCGGGTATCCCCATGCTTCCGGTCGTCCGCGGCGAGGAAGCGACGACGCGCGGCATCCTCATCTACGCGATCTCCCTCGTGCCACTTTCGCTGCTGCTGTTCGCGATCGCGCACGGCGGGCTCGGCTATCTCTATTTGGTCGCGGCGGTCGCGCTCGGCCTCGTCTTCGTTGGTTACGCCGTGCGTCTCCTGCGCGCCGCGGCCACGCGCCGCCGCGCGACCGCGCGCGGGCTGTACCTCTACTCGCTGCTCTACCTCACGCTGCTCTTCGTCGCGATCATGGTGGACACCTCGCTCCGGCTGTAGCTCGGCGGCTTCGTGGAACTGATCGCCATCGTCCTCGCCGTCCTGACCGGGGCGGTCTACGCCCGCGGCGCGCGGCTTACCCGACGGCCGATGCCCTGGTGGCGCAGCGCGCTCTTCTTCAGCGGCCTTGTGGCGCTGGTGCTCGCGCTCGCGTCGGGCATCGAGATCCTCGCGGGCGACCTCTTCAGCATCCACATGCTCCAGCACATGCTGCTCACGATCGTCGCCGCGCCGCTGCTCATGCTCGGCGCGCCCGTGCGGCCGCTGCTACGTGGATTGCCGGCCGTGATCCGCGCCGGCGTCGTGCGGCCCCTCGCGCGTGCCACGGCGCTACGGACGCTGCTGCACGTTCTCCGTCATCCGCTCGTCGCCGTCGCGATCTACGTCGGCGGCCTCTACCTCTGGCACTGGCCGGAGCTCTACGACGCCGCCGCCGCGAACGTCGCGCTGCACACGGTCGAGCACGCGCACTTCTTCCTCGGCGCGCTGCTCTTCTGGAGCGTCGTCATCGACCCCGTGCCGTTCAGGGGGACGCTTCCGTACGCGGCGCGCATCGTGTACCTGCTGCTCGCCGGAGCGGCGCAGAACACGCTTCTCGGCGGCCTCCTCGCGTTCTCGACGCGGACCTTCTACTCGTACTACGCCGAGCGCGCCGCGGCGCTCGGCATCGACGCGCTCACCGATCAGCGCGTCGGCGGCGCGATCATGTGGGTGCCGGGCGACACGATCTTCCTCATCGCGGCATCGGGCGCGTTCTTCCTCTGGCTCGAGATGGAGGAGCGCGAGCAGCGACGGCGCGAAGCCGCTAGCCTCGTCCCGGGTAATGACGCGCCGCGTCGCGGCGTATGAACCACATCACCGCCAGAGGGATTTCGATGCGATCGACATTGCTCGCGACGCTCGCCGTGGCGCTCGTCGTCCTCAGCTCATGCAGCTCAGCCCCGGAGACGCTGCCGACGGACGTCCAGGTCACCGTCGAGATGAAGGAGTACTCGGTCACGCTGACGCCGGCGTCGATCAAGGCGGGCACCATTAAGTTCGGCATCCGGAACGTTGGCACGATGGAGCACGAGTTCGAGATCATCAAGACGGACCTCGCCTTCGACAAGCTGCCGATCGACGTCGGTCAGGGCAAGGCGAAAGAGGACGGTCTTGTGAAGCAGATCAAGAGCGTCCTGCCGAACAAGGTCGCGACGATCACCGCGAATCTCGAAGCAGGGAGCTACGTGATCCTGTGCAACGTCTCCGGTCACTACCAGCTGGGGATGCGCGCCGCCTTCAAGGTCGAGTAGCTAGGGGCACTTCGGCTGGTTCTGCGCACACTTCAGCGTGAGCAGCCACTGCACGATGTCATGGATCTGGTCATCCGAGAGGCCGAGATTCGGCATGAGCGTCCCCGGCTTCACCGCTGGTGGGTTCTTGATCCACCTCGTGAGGTTCTCCTCGTTCACCGGTGAGAGCAGGCCGCCGGCGATGCTCTTCTTGCTCGCGACGTAGGTGAGCTCGGGCCCGACCTTGCCGGCCGCCTGTGTTCCTTTGACCGTGTGGCAGCCGACGCAGGGAAGCGAGAGGAAGAGCTCGCGGCCCTTCTGCGTGTTGGGATCGCGCAGGCGGTTGGCCTCCTTCACCGCTTCCGCGGCCCACGTGCTGTAGTCGTTCTGCGCGTGCGCGACGAGCGTGATGAGCATGTCCGCGTGCCCGGTGCCGCAGAACTCGAAGCACTGACCGCGGTACGTGCCCGGCTTGTCCGCCTGGATCCAGATCTCCGTCGGACGTCCCGGGACCGCGTCCTTCTTCCCGCCGATGTTCGGGACCCAGAACGAGTGGATGACGTCCTTCGACGACAGCTTCAGCAGCACCTTCGTATTGACGGGGATGTGGAGCTCCTCGCCCACGCTGAGGTAGGTGTTGTCGATGAGCTTGAAGCGATCTTCCTGCGGATAACTGAACGTCCATGACCACTGCTGACCCTGGACGTTCATCACCATGCCCGGGTTGCTCATGTCGTTCATCACCGTGAGCTTCTGGAACGACAGCACCGAGAAGCTGATCACCATGAACGTCGGGATGACCGTCCAGAGGAGTTCGAGGACGTTGTGTCCGTGGAATTGCTTCGCGACGTGGCCGGGGCGATCGCGGAACTTCAGTCCCGCGTAGACGAGTCCGCCGTCGACGATGACGAGCACGATGACGGCGGCGACGAACATGATCCAGTAGATGTCCGCTGCCGAGCGCGCCTGCGGCCCGAGCGGATCATTCGGCCACGGTCCCATGCGTCGCCAAGACTAGGGCGGGTTTTCGACACACGCCAATCGCCTCAATAGACTGCGTGCCGTGTCAGGACCATCTCACGGACCGGCAGACCGGACATCCGAACACGAGATCCATCTCCCCGGTCCGAGCATCTCGCCGCCACTCCTCGGACTCGGCGTGACCATCCTCGCGTTCGGCGTGCTCTTCGGGCTGCCGCTGATCATCGTGGGCTTCGCGATCATGGTCATCGGCATCGTCACGTGGCTCGTCGACGACGCGCGCCGCTACGCCGAGGCGCCGGATGAAGGTGCGCACCATTAGCACGCAACTCGGCGACCGTCCCGTGGTTCGCGGACGCCGCGAGCGCCCGCGCGACCGCATCACCGTCGTCGAACACGGCCCCGAATCGCAGCCCGCGCGGTTCACCTCGGGGATGTGGGGGGCGATCCTCTTCATCTCGAGCGAGACGATGTTCTTCGGCGCCCTCTTCACGACGTATTTCTTCCTGCGCGGTCGCCTTCCGGCATGGGAGCCGGTGTTCCAGCGGTGCGTCGAGGAGTGCGAGAAGCCGACCTGGAACGCGATCACGCACATCGGTGGCCTCGCGATCCCGCTCGTCGCCATCAACACCGTCGCGCTGCTGTCGTCGAGCGTGACCATGCAGCTCGCCGTGAACGCGATCAAGAAGGGCGACCGCACCGCGCTCCGGAACTGGCTGATCCCGACGGTCGCCCTCGGCGTCTGGTTCGTCAGCGGTCAGTTCTACGAGTACCTGCACCTCGGTTTCGTGCCGAACAACGGCGTGTTCGCAGGGGTCTTCTTCACGCTCACCGGCTTCCACGGCGCGCACGTCACCGGCGGCATCCTCATGAACGCGTACGTGCTGCTACGGACCCTGAAGGGCCAGTTCACGGCGAACCGCCACCTTGCCGTCGAGGCCGCCTCGTTCTACTGGCATTTCGTCGACATCGTCTGGATCGGCCTGTTCACGACGATCTACATCATCGGCTAGCGGAGCTAGCCGACGAACGTACAGGCGCCGTTCCAGGTTTTCTAGCGCTCGTTCATCAGCACGCGCACATCACTGACGAGGGACGACACGGCGATGTCCGAGTGCACGAGCTCTCGCTCGCGACCCTTCGGATCGATGACGAAGATCGCGTCGTTGTGGGCGACGCTGCTGTCCGTCGCTGACGAAAATGCGCCGACACCGTACTTCGCCCACACGACCTGCAGCTGCGCGCGCGTGCCGATGAGGTAGCGCCACCCCTCACGGAGCTCGTGGCGATCCGAGAACGCGCGCACCGCCGCCGGCGTGTCTCCGTCGGGATCGACGGAGACCGCGACGAAGTTGGCCGCGTCCGTGCCGAGGGTGTTCTGCGCCGCGCGGAACTTCGCCGCGGTGATCGGGCACGTGTCGGGGCAGCGCGTGTACAGGAACGAGAGGACGACCACGCGCCCGCGCAGCGACGAAAGGCTCACCGCGTTGCCGCTCAGCCCGTCGGTGAGGGTGAAGTCCGGCGCGTCCTTTGCCTGAAGCTCCGTGCCGGAGAGCGCAGGGCGCGGTGCGCACGCGATCACGAGCACAGTGACGAAGATCACAAACAGCGTGCGGCTCATCGACCGAGCATATGCGTGAGAATCGGACGTAGTGCCGCCCATCTCCGTCGTCGCGGGATACATCCTCCTCGTGCTCATCTGGGGCTCGACGTGGGCCGCGATCCGCATCGGCGTCACCTCGGTCCCGCCGTTCATCTTCGCGTTCGAGCGCGCGGTCACCGTATCGGTCCTCCTCACGGCGCTCACGCTCGCGAACGGCCTTCGCTTCCCGCGCGATCGCACGACGATCGCTGCGGCGGCGTTCGCCGGCGTCGTCAACACAGGTACGAGCTGGGCGATCATCTTCTGGTCCGAGCAGTACGTGCCGAGCGGCCTCGTCGCGGTGTTCGGCGCGGCCGGCCCCATCTGGACCGCGTTCCTCGCGCACTTCTTCGTGCGCGGCGACCGTCTCTCCCGCCTCAAGATCATCGGTCTCGCGTGCGGCCTTGTCGGCATCGGCGTCCTCGTCGGCGCCCCCGATCCAGGCTCACGCCCTGAGGCGTTCCTCGCGACGGCACTCCTCGCGCTCATGCCGGTCACCTGGGGCTTCGGGACGATCGTGCAGGTGCGCGTATTGCGGGAAGGCTCACCGCTCCCGCTCGTCGCGATCGGCACGTGGTGCGGCTCGGTCGTCCTCCTGCCCTTCGCGCTCACGCAGGTGGGGCAGCCCGCTGCCTGGACGGCCGGCGTGATCCTCGGCTTCGTCTACCTCGTGGTGCTCGGGTCGTGTGTCGGCCTCGTGCTGCAGCTCTGGCTCACGCGACGCCTCCGCCCGACGACGATGACCCTGTCGCAGCTCCTCATCTCCGCGCAGGCAGTGACCGTCGGCGCGGTCGTGCTCGGCGAGTCCGTGACGCTGCGCATGCTCGCCGGCGCCGCGCTCGTCGCCGCCGCGATCGGCCTCAACGCCGTCGCCGGCGGCGCCGGTGCGCGCGCGGCGCAGGTGCCGGTGCCGGGCGACTGAGCAGGCCGGCCATCTTCCCTTCCAACTACAGAGGCGTAGTATTCCGACCAGGGGACCTACTACCAACGAGTAGCAGTACGCCCGTCCCGGAGGTGGGCGGCATGGCCATCGAGTTCGACCTCAACCTGTTCACCAGCGACCCGCGGCTCCTCGTCCGCGGCGAGGATGCCGAGTACGAGAACGCCGCTCAGGCGCTCGGGCAGCTCGCCGATCCCAATCGCCTCAGGCTCCTTCACGCGCTCCTGCTCGGCGAGGAAACGCCGCAGCGCGCCGCGGTGTGGAGCGGCCTCCCGCAGACGCTCGCGGAGCGTGAGCTCGCGGCGATGACGCTCGCCGGACTCCTCGAACGTCACGATGAGCCGACGGGCATCAAGTACGTCCCGCGCGACGGCCACCACGTCGTCCAGCTCTACA
>VBJD01000170.1 GCA_005887995.1 Chloroflexota bacterium | reverse complement strand
GGGACGGACCGCACCTTCATCGACCCGTTCGTCACGCTCAGCTACCTTGCGGGAGTCACCGAGCGCATCGGGCTCGGCGCCGCGACGATCATTCCGTTCCGCCATCCCATCAACCTGGCCTACAGCGTCGCCTCGATGTCCTGGATCACCCGACGGAAGTTCGACTTGGGAATCGGCGCCGGCACGTTCGACCACGAGTTCGCGGTCATCGGCCAGGCGGACGAGGACCGCGTGCAGATGATGAAGGAGCAGGTGCTCATCGCACGTCGCCTCTGGACGGGCGAGTCGCTTGAGTGGAACAGCGACCGCTACAAGTTCTCGGACGTCGACCTCAAGCCCCAGCCGCTGTATCCCGTGCCGGTGTGGTGGGGCGGCGCGACGCCGGCCGCCGCGCGCCTCGCCGTGGACTTCTGCGAGGGCTGGCTCCCCGGACGCATCACCTTTCCGACGTACCTGCAGCGCATGAAGAAGATCAAGGAGATGTGCGTCGCGCAGGGGAAGCCGATGATCATGACCGGCGCCGTGCCGGTCACGAGCATCGACGACACGACGCGGTCGGCAGTGGAACGGCTGAATGTGCCTGGTCTCATCAAGAACGCGAACGCGCAGAAGTTCTGGGTGAAGCCGAAGTCGGGGGAGTTCACGAAGATCGAGGAGCTCGACGGGTCGATCCTTGCCGGCACACCCGACGACATCGTCGGCGGGATCCAGCGGTACCAGGAGCTCGGGTGCGACCTCCTCGTGTTCGACTTCCGCATGCGCTTCCCCGACTACCTCCAGCAGATCGAGGTCCTCGCGAAGGAGGTCCTGCCGCGCGTCCAGGCGACGGCGGGTGCGGCCGCGCGATGAAGACCGTCACCACGACGAAGGTCACGCACTACGAGATCCAGAAGCAGCGGCGCGAATCGCTCCTCGAAGAATGGAAGCGCTACCACAAGACCGTCCTGAAGCGGAAGGACGTCGTCATGCACGACGTCCCGTCACGGCGCATGCGCCGGGGTGTGTTCGCCGGTCGCGACGGCGATCGCCCGACGATGAACCTCGACGCGACGATCCACGAGGTCCCGCCGCGTACGACGACGACGATCCATCGCCACGCCTGGGACGCGATCCAGTTCATCGAGTCGGGGAAAGGCTGGACGGAGATCGACGGCCAGCGCGTCGACTGGAAGCCATGGGACACGCTGCACCTACCGAGCTGGGCGTGGCACCGCCACGGCAACGACGGCGACACGCCGGCCGTCTTCCACACGTGGAGCGTGCAGCCGATGCTCGAGCAGTTTGGCGTCGCGCTCCTCGAGGACGGCAGTGACACGCCGGTGAAGGACCTGCCTCCGCGTCCGCGTCAGATCGTCGCGCGCCAGGGCGAAGATCCGTACGCGCGGCGCACGCAGCGCCTCGCGGCGCAGTGGTCCGGCACGGAGAGCGCGCGGCTCCTCACGCGTTTCGACGACGTGCGCGGCCTCGTCACGAAGCGCGGCGCGCGCAGCCTCTTCCTCGTCGACAAGTCGATCGGCTACCACACCGCCGGTCTCTCCGCGGTGATGCACGAGCTCGCGCCCGGCCTCTACCAGTCGCGCCATCGTCACGGCGGCGAGGCATGGCTCTACGTCGTCTCAGGCCGCGGTCACAGCGAGATCGACGGCGCCGAATACCCGTGGGAGCAGGGCGACCTCATCGTCGTCGACCACTGGTGCTGGCACCAGCATTTCAATGACGACAAGACGAAGACGGCGCGCCTCATCCGCGTCCACAACTTCGACGCGCTCTACGACATGATCCGCATCCTCCTCGACCCGCTGAACCTCTTCGAGGAGCTGCCCGAGCTCGACGCGCCGGATCTGTCGGGTGTCGTGTGGCCCGACCACTTCGAGGGCCGACCGGAGGCATAGGTGCCGGCGCTGCAGGTGCCGCCGGGCGTCGAAGGCTTCCTCTCGCTCGTCGAGCTTCCCGACGACGCGTGGCGGAGCCGCTGGGACCGCATCGTCGCGCCGGACGGGTTGAAGGAGCGGCTCCTCAACTTTGTCCTCTTCTCGCTGCGTCATCGCGCGCGGCTCGATCCGGTCGGGCTGCCGGTACATGGCCTCGTCGTCCTCTCCGGTCCACCGGGGACCGGGAAGACGACGCTCGCGGGCGGTCTGGCCGACCGCGCGGCTCGGGAGCTCGGCGGCTCGGGCCTGCTCTTCGTCGAGATCGATGCGCACGCGTTCCCGAGCCAGCTGCTCGGCGAGAGTCAGCGCGCCGTCGCGCGACTCTTCGAGCGCACGCTTCCGGATCTCGCAGCCCGCGGCCGCCCGACGATCGTGCTCCTCGATGAGGTCGAGGCCCTCGCGGTGAGCCGCGCCGGCGCGTCGCTCGACACGAACCCGGTGGACGTCCATCGCGCGACCGATGCCGTCCTCGCGGGCATCGATCACATGGCGCGCGCGTGTCCGAACGTCACGTTCATCGCGACGACGAACCACGAGGCGGGCGTCGACGTCGCGTTCCTCTCTCGCGCCGACGCCATCGAACGCATGGGGCTGCCGAGCGCGGCCGCGATCGAGCAGATCCTCCGCGACTCGATCAGCGAGGTCGCGAAGGCGGACGGCTTCGACGCGAGAGCCCTTTCCGCCCTCGCGAAGGCGTGCGCCGACGCCTCGCTCGACGCGCGTCAGGTGCGAAAGCTCGTCCTGCGCGCGATCACGTCGCGCCGCGAGCTCGCTGACGATCCTTCGCACCTGCGCGTGGAGGACGTCGCCGCGGCACTGCGCCAGGGTCGCTGATCGTGGCGATCGGAGGGGCGACCGATGGCGAATGACGAGCGCCGCAGCCTGAGGGTCGAAGACGTCCTCGCGAAGATGGATCCGCAAGAGGTCATCGACCTCGCGCTCGCGCTCGGGAACATCGACAGCCCGACCGGCAGCGAGGGTCCGGCGGGACAGTTCGTCTTCGACTGGCTCGCGAAGAACAGCTTCGCGCCGAAGAAGTACGCGATGATCCCGGAGCGCTTCAACGTCGCGGCGACGCTGCCCGGGACCGGTGGCGGTTACAGCCTCATCTTCAACGCCCATCTCGACACGACGCTCCGCTCCGACGCGGAGTGGTCGGCGCGCGATCCGAAGGATCCGCTCTACCACTCGGCGTGGGTCGAGGGCGACAGCATCTACGGCGATGGCGTCGTGAACGACAAGGGACCGATGGCCGCGTTCCTCGTTGCGGCGAAAGCCATCCGCGACGCGGGCTATCCGCTCAAGGGCGATCTCATCGTGAGTGCAGTCGCGGGCGAGATATCGCGCGAGCCGATCGACGAGTGGCAGGGCCCGATGTACCTGTCGAAGGACCTCGGCGTGCGCTTCATGGTCACGCACGGGGTCGTCGCCGATTTTGCGCTCGTCGCTGAGGGCACCGGCTTCGGCATCGTGGGAATCGAGCCGGGCAAGGCGCACTTCAAGGTCACCGTGTACACCGACGGGCCGCGCTACTACACGCCGTACCTGCCGCGTCCGACCGAGATGGCCGACTCGCCGAACGCGATCGTGCGCGCGGCCGCCGTGCTCGCCGAATTCGAGAAGTGGGCGCTCGACTACCAGACGCGCAACACCTATCGCGGCGAGAACGGCACGATCGTGCCGAAGGCGAGCGTGAATGCGATCCGCAGCGGCTATCCGTTCAACGTCACGAGCGCGCCGCAGATCGCCGCGTTCTACGTCGACACGCGCATCCTGCCCGGCGCGAACCCGATGGACGTCCGCGAGGAGCTACGCGGCGTGTTGCGCCGCGTCGGTGTGCCGGGAGAGGTCGAGCTATACGTGTACCGCCCCGGCTTCGAGGCGAAGGGCGCAGAGCGTCTCATCGATACGATCAAGCGCTGTCACGCGGCAACATTCCCGACGCCGCCCGCGATCGTCGCCGACGCGGTGACGAGCATGTGGCGTGACACGAACGCGTTCAACGAGGTCGGCATCCCCGCGATCAGCTACGCCCCGCGCGCGCAGTCACACGCCGCGACGAAATCGTTCAAGCTGAAGGACCTCACCGACGCCGCGCTCGTGTACGCGCGCATCGCGATGGATCTGTGCGATCAGGACCGCCCGGCGAACGTGCCGCTTGGCGCGCACATCAATCGGAATATCGCCGGATCGGTGTCGGAGGCACGCTCCGGGCGTCGCTGATCAGGAACAGAGCGTCATCGGGTCGCTACGCTGCCACCGCTCGATCGCGCCCGGACCGACCACGTACACAGCGTCGTCCTGGTCCGAAGGACTCACATACACCTCGATTGCCTGATAGCGGTAGCCCGTCGCGAACGCATCAGCGGGCAGTGTCGCATGCAGTTGCAGAATTCCGCGGAGGTTGCGCTGCGGCGTGACGTGCTTCGGGTCACGAATGAACTGCCGTACGCCGGCCGCCGATGTGGGAGTCGTGCCGAGCGGCCAGGGGAGATGCATGATGGTCGCGGCTTGCCAGTCGCAGTGTTCCGGTCCGGCGATCGTGTTCATCCCATGTGTCGTGTCGATGGGCTGGCCGTTGTACATCCACGCATACCCAGGAAAGTCCGGCGCCCGGTCGAAGTAGGAGCTGAGATCGCCGCGCGCCGGAGTGGAAACGCGTGGCGTCGGCGCCGGCGTGGGCGACGGTGCGCATGCGATAAGCAGGCACGCAAGCACGAGGATGTGCCGCACCAATCTGTAGACGCAGTAGCCGGCAATCCGTTCCGCCATTAGCGTTCCGAAAACACGAGACTCTTGACCACCACTGGCACGACGCCCTTCTCGGGTAGCACGGCCCCGAGATCGATGAAGTCGAGATCCGAGAGCTGGATCTGGTCGACGCACACGAGCGGCGACCGCACCTTCATCTCATCCTGAAGCACCTGACCAACGATTCCAGCGACATCGGCGTCCAGCACGACCACGAGCGGGCGGTCGGCGGCGATGACGTCGCGAACGCCGTCGCGGATTCCGGCACAGAGTTCGCGCAGCGCCGCATAGGCCGGGCCGTGATCCCAGCGCACGGCGACTGCGAATTTCCCGTCGTCGCGGTCGAGGCGCTCGATGCCTGAGCGCACGGCCTGCGCGATCGATTTGGCATCCGCGCGATCCGGATGGATCGCGACTGCAGCGAGGTCGCGGAGCGGCAGCATTTCAGGGCGGGTGAGGAAAAGCGTGTCGCCGCTCACCTGGATCGCGTACTGCGAGGCGCCGATGCACGTCGCGCGGATCGACTCGACGGCGCGAAGCACGGTGTGGCCGGCGACGCGCCGCGCGATCGCCGCGCCGAGGAGCTTGCCCAGGTCGCCGAACTCGCGCGTCTCGTTGCCGTTGACGTATTCGCCCACACCCCCGGATATCACGAGCGTCTTGAAGCGCCCGCGCGTTCGTAGAGGCTCGGTGAGCCAGAACTCATCCGCGAGCGCCTGTCCCTCGGCGACGGCGAGTGCGAGGTCGGCGACGTGTTCGGCAGTGATCGCGAGGGCGGTGTCGACGTTCAACACGAGTGGTGTTTCCTTCAAGCGCGACAGAGCGACCGCGCCCGAGCCGTGCGCAGCCAGGAGCGCCTCGAGGTGATGCCCGGCGGTCGCGCACACGAAGCGGCCGGACTGCTCGGAGAACAGTGCGACGATCGCGGCGGCGTTCTCTTTGCGCGCGGCCTCGCCGGTCGCGATCACGGCTCCGGTATCGACCATGTCGCGGGTCCATCCGGCCTGTGCGTAGGCGCGGTCGATGAACGCCGCGAGCGCGTCAGTGTCGATGCGACGCGGCGACGAGTACGGCGTCAGCGTCACCTCGGAGCGCGAGACGACGCGGCGCTCGGTGACGGTGTACGCGCTCGAGAGGCGGATGCCCTGCCGCTCGAGCGTCAGCTCCGAGAAAATGAGATGTGACGTCGTCGTGCCGACGTCGATCCCGACCGTGCGCAGCTGCAGCCGCTCGGTCGCGACGTTGCCGGCGTCATCGTGCTCGTCGTGACCGAGACCACCGTGCGCGAGGTCGCCGGCAGCGCGCTCATGCAGTTCGCGCGCGTGATCGCTCTGCGAGCGCGTGAGGTCGGGCTTAGACGCGGACGTTGAACTCGTTCATCTTCACCTCGACGCCTTGCGCGGCGCAGCGCTCGACGTAGGTGCGATGGATCGTCGGGTCCTGGTCCGGGTACTCGATCTGGTTGCCGCCCTCGTTCACGTCCTTGTCGACGCCCTGGTTGTCCAGGTATTCCGCGAGCTTCCACTTGTTGCCGCCCCAGCGGATCGCGAGGTAGCGCGCGGGCTCACGGCCGGTGTTGAAGTGCTGGTGCCACCACCGTCCGGGCGGCACAAAGAGCGTGCCGGTCTTCCACTTCACCTCGGTCCACGTGTTGGCGGGCGCGTCGGGGTCGCCGGGCCATAAGTACGAGTAGCCCTCGCCCGAGAGGAGCACGACGTGGTAGCCGGGCCCGTGACGGTGGCACTTCTTGTACGTGCCGACGGGGAACTCGCTCACATGCGAGACCATCGTGTTGTTCGCGAACTCGAAGCGGATGTTCTTCCCGCCCGCGCCGCGCTCCTTCCACTCCTTGAGCTGGAAGCGCTTGATGTCGGCGACGAAGTTCGTCTCCCAGACGCGCCCGGTGTAGAGCGTGCCCGAGCCGTCGAAGTACTCCTTGCGCGCGTCGTAGCGATCACGGAAGACGTACGGGCAGCTGAACAGGAACTCGGTGTTGTGGAGGAGATTCATCATGATCGGCATCGTCGTCACGGCGAGTAGGCGCGCCGCGAGCGATCCCGATCCGTTGTGCAGCCGGTGCAGCGTGTTGAGCGGGACCGAGAAGAGGCTGCCTTCCTGCCACTCGAAGCTCGTCGGCTTCTCGCCCTCGTTCCACACCTCGCAGGTGCCGCGGCCGGTGAGGACGAAGAAGTACTCCTCGAAGAGATGCTTCTCGGGTGCGCTCGACTTGCCGCCGTCGAGCTCGATGAGGTAGCCGTTGTCGGTGTCCTCGGCGCCCATCAGCCGGAGATAGGCGCCCTTCGCGTCGAGGCGCGCCCACTTGCCGAGTTGCGCGGAGCGCAGATCGGGGACGTCCGCGCCGGTATGGATCGGAATGCCCTCGGACTCGATGAAGAGCTCGTACGCGCCGCGCCCCCAGAAGGACGGACGCTTCTGCTCGGTCGCGCTGGCGGCGTTGGTGTCGCTCATCGTCAGAACTTTGTATCGCATTTCGATGCGATGGGATACTTGCGCTCCCGTGTTCCAGGACGTCGCCCGAACGGTCCGCGTTGCGGCGTCGCCCGACCAAGCGTGGGCCGCGCTCCTCGATTTCCGCCGCGTCGCCTCTTGGCATCTCAGCGGCGCTCGATCTCGCCGTCGTCCCCCAGGACAAGGGCACGGACATCGTCGTGAAGGGCCGCTACGAGATCACCGGACGGATCGCGACGCTCGGCGCCGGCGCCATCCGCAAGAAGGGCGACAAGGTGCTCGACGACTTCTTTGGCAACCTGCAACGGGAGCTCTCCGCGGCGTAGCGACTAGTCCGGGGGCGAGAGCGACTCCCAGAGGATCTCGGCGAGGTGGCGAACCTTCGTGGTGCGGCCGCGGGCATCGAGCCCACCCTTGAGATGGGTGAGGCAGCCGGGGTTGTCGGTGATGACCACATCGGCGCCCGTCTTCTTGATGTTCTCGAGCTTCTTTTCGAGGACGAAGTTCGCGACCTCCGGGTATTCAAAGGAGAAGGTGCCACCGAAGCCGCAGCACACGAACGAGTCGGTGAGCTCGATGAGCTCGACACCGGCGACGTCGCGCAGCAGGGCACGCGGCTCGTCGTGGATCCCGAGTACGTTTTCCGATTGGCAGGCGTCGTGGTACGTCGCACGGATGTCGAGTTTCCGGCCCTTGACCGCGCTATTGCAGGCAAGCTCGTGCGCGATCTTCGTGAACGGCCGAATACGCTCGCCGACCCGTCGTGCCCGCGCGCGCCAGACTTCGTCGTCGGCGAAGAGCCGCACGTAGTCGTCAGTCATCGTGATCGCGCACGATGACGACGGCGCGACGATCCGATCACCCGGCACCTTCTCGAGCGCGGCGATCGCAGCTTTCGCCATTTCGATCGCGTGTTCGCGATCGCCGCTGTTGAGGTGCGGTAGGCCGCAGCAGCGTCGCGCCTCGACGAGGTGGACCTCCGCGCCGAGCGCCTGCAACACGCGCGCCGCTGCGTAGCCGGCGTTCGGCAGGAAGTGGTCGACGATGCACGAGGGGAAGAGCGCGATGCGAGTTTTCGCGCCCTGCGGGTTCGTCTGCGTGATCTCGCGCGCGCGATAGTGGAGCGGCTGATCAGCGACGGCGGGGAGGCTCTTCTCGCGGCCCAGCGACGCCATCGGCAGGCGCACCAGCGATCCGCGCTGCAGCGGGCGCTGAAGATGCGAGGCCCAGCCGGTCGCGCGATCGATGCGCTCGGGATCGGTCCACTGGGAGAGCGCGACGCGCTTCGCGAAGGACATGCCGGTGCGCGCGACCGCCTTCGCGCGCGTGTCGGTGATGAGGGCTGCGAGTGGGATCTCGACCGGACACACCGTGTCGCAGGCGTTACAGCCCATGCACATCGACTGCTCGTACGCGACGCTGTCGAGGCCGTGATGGAACGGCGAGACGACGAGGCCGATCGCGCCGGTGTAGATGTGGCCGAACACATGCCCGCCGACGATCTGGTACGACGGGCAGACGTTGCTGCACGCGCCGCAGCGAATGCAGCGCAGCGCCTCGCGGAACGCGGGGTCCTCGCGCATCGCGGTGCGACCGTTGTCGAGAAGGACGAAGTGCAGTTCCTTTGGGCCGTGCACGCCGATCTGCGTCTTGAGCTCGATGTCCGCGGTCCGCGACGGCCCGGTGATGAACTGGGTGTACGTGCTGAGCTTCTGGCCTGTCGCGCTGCGCGCGAGGAGCTTCAGTACCGCCACCGCGTCGTCGAGCGTCGGGACGATCTTCTCGATGCCCACGAGCGCGATGTGCACCGGCGGGAGCGTCGTCGCGAGATCGGCGTTGCCCTCGTTCGTGACGAGGACGAGCGTGCCCGTCTCCGCGATCAGGACGTTGCCGCCCGTGATGCCGACGTCCGCCTTGATGAATGAATCGCGCAGCTTCTCGCGTGCGATCGCCACGAGCGTCGCGGGGTCAGGATCGACCCAGTGGCCGACGAGCTTGCTGAAGAGCGCGGCCACGTCCTCGCGCGTCTTGTGGATGGCCGGCGCAATGATGTGCGACGGCTTCTCGTGCGCGAGCTGCAGGATCCACTCACCGAGGTCCGTCTCTACCGCGGTGATGCCCTGTGAGGCGAGGTGCTCGTTGAGCTCGATCTCCTCCGTTGCCATGGACTTCGACTTCACGACGAGCTTCGCCTTCCGCGTGCGACAGATCGCCGTCACGATGCGACGAGCCTCCTCGGCGTTCTCCGCCCGATAGACCTTCGCTCCGACGGCCTCGGCCTCGCGCGTGAAGCGTTCGATGAGCGCCGGGAGGTCGTCGATCGCGCGCTGCTTGCGCGCGGTAAGGTCATCGCGCAGCGCCGGCCAGTCGACCTCGGCCATACGTGCGTTGCGGCGCTCGCCGAGCGCGGGCATCGCGCGCTGGAGTGCGATGCGCAGTCGCTCCGACGACAGCGCTCGATCCAGCTTTCGCTTGAACTCGATCTTGCTTGCGGTCATCTCTTCTTCTCGCGCTCGGCTCGGCCCGCTGCGCGGCCTGCGCCTCGCCGCCTCGACACCGCTCGTCGAGCTCGCTCCTCGCGAGTGAATCGCTCGTCGCTCGCGCTCATGCGGTCTCGTAGGCCTTGTCGAGCACGTCCATGACGTGCATGACCGGCACGTTCGCGCGTGCCGCGCGAAGGCCAGCGTCGATCTGCATCTGGCAGCCGGGGTTCGCCGTGACGAGCATGTTGGCGCCGCTCGCGACGACGTGCTCGACCTTGCGCTCAAGCAGCGCCTTTGAGAGCGCCGGCTGGGTCACGTTGTACGTGCCGGCGCTGCCGCAACACATATCCGCCTCGACGAGCGGCAGCAGCTCGAGTCCGGGGATCGTGCGCAGGAGCTCGCGCGGCTGGTCCTTGATCTTCTGACCGTGGAGGAGGTGGCAGGGATCGTCGTACGTCGCGCGCACGCGCATCGCACCCGGACGCGCGACCAGGCCGACCGCGGCGAGGTACTCGGTCGCGTCACGCACGCGCGACGCGAAGCGCTCCGCGCGATCGCGCCACTTCGCGTCGTCCTTGAGCAACCAGCCGTACTCCTTGAGGTGCGCGCCGCAGCCCGCGGCGTTCACGATGAACGCGTCGACGTCGAGCGCCTCAAGGGCTTCGATGTTGCGGCGCGCCAGCGCGCGGGAATCATCGCGCGCGCCGGCGTGCGCGTGCAGCGCCCCGCAGCACGTCTGTTCCCCCGGCACAAGGACTTCGACGCCGTTGCGGGCGAGCACGCGCGCCGTCGCGGCGTTCGTATCGGAGAATGCCGCGCGCATCACACATCCGGTGAAAAGGGCGACGCGCCCCCGACGCGCGCCGATCGCGGCAAAGGATCGCGGCAGTCGTTGCGATGACACGCGAGTTGGGACAAGCGCGAGCAGATCGCCGAGCCGTCCGAATCCGAGTATCCGCAGGACGCGCGCAGCACCAAGCCGCCGCGCGATCGCGGAGAAGCGGACGAACCCTGCGAGCACCGCGGGTCGAGGCAGGATCACCCTGAAACCGACCGTGCGCGCGAGCCGCGCGAGCGGTCCGCGTTTGCGCGCGAGCTCGAGCTGCGAACGCGCACCCTCGACGAGCTTCCCGTACTCGACACCCGACGGACAGGCGGTCTCGCACGCGCGACAGTCGAGGCACTGGTCGATGTGCTTCTGGAAGGTGTGGCCCGCGACGTCGACGCGGCCGCTCCACACCGTCTCCATGAGACGGATGCGCCCGCGCGGCGAATCCATCTCGACGCCGAGGACGGCGTAGGTCGGACACGTCGGCAAGCAGAATCCGCAGTGCACGCAGCGCTGTAGCAGCTCGGGCGATGGCGCGTCGATCGGCCTGGGGTAACCGGTCATGTCCTACCTCTCGTTGTCACTCGAGAGCAGGACTCGCTCCTCGCGACACGCGTCGCTTCGCTCCGCTGAACAGGGGCCCCTACCCCTGCGCTCGTCGCTCGACTCATCTAACTGACCACGCTACGACCCGGCTCGAGGATCCCGTTCGGGTCGAACGCATCCTTCAGCCGGCGCATGAGAAAGAGCCCGGGGACGTCGCCGTCACCCCAGGCCTCGACCCGCGCGCGCAGACGATCCGGCCGACGCTCCACACGCGCGCTCCCACCGCAGACGCGCGCGTCGGCGAGGAGGCTGTCCGCGGCGGCCACCAGCACGTCGTCGTCGCCGCGCACCTCGACGCGAACGATGCCGCTCGCCGCGTCAGAGACGAGGCGCATGAAGCCCTCGAGCCGCATCGCCGCTTCGGCGAACGCGGTCTGCGCCGCTGGTGGCAGCGACGCTCGCACGAGGACACCGTCAGCGGACGCCGGCAGCTCGCGCAGAGCGGTGAGCGCCGCGGTCACGTCGCCGCGCTCCGCGCGGCCGCGCGCCGAGGCTGCGTCGGCCGCGATAGCGATCGCGCGATCGACCGCCGCGGGCTCGCCCTCGGCGAGCACGACGAGCTCCCATGCATCGCGCGCGCGGCCGTCGATGGCCAGCGCCGCGGGACGCGCCGGCGTGCGCGCGACGAGGTCGGCGGCGGCATACGCGTCGGCGGCTCGCCTGAATCGCGCGCGCAGCCCCGCGGTCGCCACGGGCAGCGGCGTGACCTTGAACGTGCACTCGGTGATCACCGCGAGCGTGCCAAACGAGCCAATGAGCAGCTTGTTCACGTCGTAACCCGCGACGTTCTTCACGACGCGACCGCCTGCGCTCGCGACGGTCCCGTCGACGAGCGCGCACCGCGTGCCGATGAGCAGATCGCGCACGCCGCCGTAGCGCGCGCGCCGGAATCCGCTGCTATTCGCCGCGACGATCCCGCCGATCGTCGCGGCATCGGCGTGCGGCGGGTCGAGCGCGAGCATCTGCCCTGCGCGCGCGAGCGCGTCCTCGAGCTCGCGGAAGCGCGTGCCGGCGCCGACGGTAACTGTCAGATCGGCAGGCACGTGTTCGACGATGCCGCCAAGCGAGGTCGTCTCGAGGACGAGGTCGGTCGGCCGCGGATCGCCGAGGTACTCCTTGGTCCCGCCGCCGCGCACGCGCACCGTCTGCCGCGCCTCGCCGGCGCGCCGCAGGATGTCGGCGCAGGTGCGGGCGTCCGCGGGACGCAGGCGCTCGACCGTCGCAGTCTCGTTGCGGTCGAGGCTCATCGCGTCGCGTGCAGCTGGAACTCGCGGCAGCGACTGGGGGTGGGGAAGATCTTGCCGGGATTGGCAAGATCGGCGGGATCGAACGCGGTCTTCACGCGCCGCATGAGCGCGAGGTCCTCCGCGCGGAACTGCAGCGGCATGTAGCAGTTCTTCTCCATCCCCACGCCGTGTTCGCCCGTCAGCGATCCGCCAGCCTCGACGCAGGCGGTGAGGATCTCCAGTCCCGCCTCGTGGACGCGTTCGAGTTCGCGCATGTCCGAGAAGAGCACGAGCGGGTGGAGGTTGCCGTCGCCGGCATGGAACACGTTCGCGATGCGCAGCCCGTGCCGCTTGGAAACTTCGGAGACGGTGCGCAGCACGTCGGGCAGGCGGGTCCGGGGGATCACGCCGTCCTGCACGTAGTACGCGGGCGCGAGGCGTCCCATCGCGGCGAACGCGCCCTTGCGTCCCGCCCACAGCTTCTCGCGCTCGAGCACGGTCTGCGCGCGCCGCAGCGTCGTCGCGCCGTTCTCGCGGCAGATCGCCTCGATGCGCGACGCGAGCTCGTCGAGCCCGTCGCGCAGGCCGTCGACCTCGCAGAGCAGGATGCCGCCCGCGTCGAGCGGATATCCCGCGCCGACCGCGGCCTCGACCGCCTGCGTCGCGAGCTGATCCATGAGCTCGATCGCCGCGGGGACGAGACCCGATGCGATGATCGCGGAGACCGAGGCGGACGCCTGGTCCATCGTCGGGAACGCCGCGAGGATCGTGCGCTTGTCTTCCGGTAGCGGCGTGAGCTTGACCGTGATCTCGGTGACGAGACCGAGCGTGCCCTCGGATCCGACAAAGGCGCCGATGAGGTCGTAGCCCTCGCCATCCTCCGCTTTGCCGCCGAGACGCACGATGGTGCCGTCGCTCAGGACGATCTCGAGTCCCGTGACGTGATTCGTCGTCACCCCGTACGCGAGTGTGTGCGGACCGCCGGAGTTCTCTGCGACGTTCCCGCCGAGCGTGCACGCCTTCTGGCTGGACGGATCGGGGACGAAGTGGAGGTTGTGCGGCGCGGCCGCGGTCGAGAGGTGCAGGTTGATGAGCCCGGGCTGCACGACGGCGCGACGGTTCGCGACGTCCATCTCGAGGATGCGCGACATGCGCGCGAACGACACGACGACACCGCCCTCGACGGGGATCGCGCCGCCCGAGAGACCCGTGCCCGCACCGCGAGGCACGATCGGCACGCCGTGCTCGTGGCAGAAGCGCGCGAGCGCAGCGACGTCGGCGGTGTCATCCGGCAGCACGACCGCGTCCGGGGTCGCGGTGTCGACTGCGCCGTCGTACTCGTAGATGAGCAGGTCCTCGGGATGTTCGCCGATCACCTTCGACGGGCCGAGCAATCGCACGAGACCGTCGATGAGAGGACGGCCGCGAATCCCCGCGCGTAGTGTCCGCTCGGTCGCGGTCACCTACGCGTCGCCGCGGTCGCGGACGGAGGCGGCGAGCTCTTGCGCCGATCGCCGCAGGAGCGGCACGAGCTCGAGGCAGCGCTGTCTGGCGAGGCGGTTGGCGGGAGCGGAGACGGAGATCGCCGCGATCGCGTCGCTCATCCCACCCACCGGCACCGCGACGCAGCGCACACCGTCGTCGTACTCCTCGTCATCGATGACGAACCCGCGCTCGCGCGCCTCGTCGAGGGCGCGCTGCAGCACGGCACGGTCGACGATCGTGTGTGGCGTGAACGAGCGCAGCTCGAGGCGGTCGAGGAGCGCGTCGCGCTTCGCAGCCGGCAGCGCCGCGAGCAGGCACTTCCCGGCGCCGGTCGCGTGCAGCGGTACGCGGTTGCCGACCGCGGTGAAGAGGCGCACGACCTGCGGGCTCGGCACTGTCTCGATGTACACCGCGGCGAGATCGTCGAGGACGACGAGGTTCGCCGTCTCCCTCGTCGCCTCGGTGATGGCGCGGAGGATCGGCCGTGCGCGCAGGCGCAGCTCGCCGTAGCGTGAGCGCCCCTCGCCGAGCGTCGCGAGCTTCGCGCCGGCGTAGTAGCGGCTGGTCTCGTTGTTCTGCCGGACGTAGCCGCGGCGGAGCAACGTGGACAGGAGGCGGTGGACGGTCGAGACGTGGAGGCCGGTGCGCGCGGCGAGCGCGGTGATGCTCACCTCGCCGTCGGCGGCGACGAGCGCCTCGAGCAGGTCGAGCGCGCGGTCGACCGACTGGACGGAGCGACGTGGCCGCTTGGGCGTGAGCGCCGGCTCTTTCACTTCACGCAAGCCCCTTTTGCGACGCGCAAAGCATAGCCGCTCGCTGCTTCGGATACTCGATTGGTGAAGCAGCAGGATCGCAGGGCATCGCTCGAGGCGCAGGTCGCCTCATTTCCGACGACGCCCGGCGTGTACCTCTTCAAAGACGCGAAGGGCCGCGTGCTCTACGTGGGCAAGGCCGATTCGCTCCGCGACCGCGTGCGCAATTACTTCGGCCCGAGCCTGGACGTGCGGTTCGTGCGACTCGTCGAGCGTGCCGAGCGCGTCGAGTACGTGCTCACCGGATCGATCTCCGAGTCGTACCTCCTCGAGAACAACCTCATTAAGCAGCACAAGCCGCGCTACAACATCCGGCTCAAGGACGACAAGTCCTACCCGTACGTGAAGATCACGCTCGGCGAGGACTTCCCGCGGATCCTGCGTACTCGGATCCTCGGCGATCGGAGCGCGCGCTACTTCGGTCCGTTCGCGAACGCGAAGTCCGTGGATGAGTCGCTCGATCTCCTGCAGAAGCTCTTCCCATATCGCACCTGCAAGCTGCGTATCGACGCCGGCGATGACGGCCGCGGCAAGACCGTGCCGCCGAGCGCGCTGCCCGGCGGACGCCCGTGCCTCCTCTTTCATCTCAAGCGCTGCACCGCGCCGTGCGTCGGCAACACCACGAAGGACGAGTACCGCGCGACGATCGATCGCAGCGTGCTCTTCCTCGAGGGCCGTTACGAGACCCTCGCTCGCGACGCGCGCAAGGAGATGGCGGCGGCCTCCGAGGCGCTCCAGTTCGAGCGCGCGGCGTTGCTTCGCGACCGCCTCGTCGCGATCGATCGCACCCTCGATCGCCAGGAGGTGCACGCGTACAAGGGCGACGATTTCGACGTGCTCGCCGCCGCGATCGATGAAGGTGACGCGGTCGTGCAGGTCTTCCGCGTGCGCGACGGAACGGTCGTCGGCCGCGATCACTTCGCGCTCGAAGGATCGGAGGGCGCATCGCCGGCGGACGTCGTCGCGTCGTTCCTCCGCCTGCACTACAGCGCCGCCGGCGCGCTGCCGCCCGAGATCGTCTCGCCGGTCGCGCTGCCCGAGACCGAACAGCTCGAGGCCTTCCTCAGCGAGCGACGGGGCGGTCCGGTGCGCGTCCTCGTCCCGCAGCGCGGGCGGAAGCGGCATCTCGCGGAGCTCGCGGCGCGTAACGCGGCAGACGCGCTGGAGCAGGAGCGCGTGCGCTGGCTCGCCGATCGCGGGAAGACCGAGACCGCGCTCGTGGAGCTGCAGGAGGCGCTCGGCCTCGAGGGTCCGCCGAAGCGCATTGAGTGTTACGACGTGAGCCACGTGCAGGGCACGAGCGTCGTGTCCTCGATGGTCGTGTTCGAAGACGGCCGGCCCGCGAAGTCGCAGTACCGCCGCTTCCGCGCGCGCGTGCAGGATCGCAACGACGACTTCGCGAACATGCGCGAGACACTGCGGCGCCGCTTCGCGCGCTCCTCGCAAGCCGACGAGACGACCGGATCCGCATGGGCACTGCCGGACCTCGTCATCCTGGACGGTGGGAAGGGTCAGCTCTCAGCGGGCCTCGACGCGCTCGCCGATGCCGGCCGCTTGCAGATCCCGATCGTCGCGCTCGCGAAGGAGCGAGAGGAGCTCTTCCTGCCGAACCGCGCGGACCCGATCGTCCTGCCGCGCAACTCGCAGGGCATGTACCTCGTGCAGCGCATCCGCGACGAGGCACATCGTTTCGCGATCACGTACCACCAGAGTGTGCGCGCCAAGCGTGCCGTGCACTCGATCCTCGACGACGTTGCCGGTGTCGGTCCCGCGAAGAAGCGCGCGCTGCTGCGCAAGTTCGGCTCGGTCCGCGGCATGCGCGAGGCACCCCTCGACGACCTCTCGGCCGTCGCTGGCGTCGGCCCGGCGCTCGCGAAACGCATCAAAGAGGCGCTCGAGGCGTAGTGCGCGCCGCGCCCGCGCACATTGCGCTGCGACCGTTCACCGCGACCGCGCTCGCGACGGTCAGGCCCTGGTTCGACGACGCGGAGACTTCCCGTTGGCTCGGCGGTCGCGACTGGCCCGAGAACCTGCTGCGCCTTGTCGCCGCGCGCCCGAGCGAACACCGCGGCAGCGTCGTGCGCGAGCGCCTCGGCTTGATCGCCTCGCTTGGGCGCAGGGATGTAGCACTCATCGACGCCGAGGTCTACAC
>VBJD01000226.1 GCA_005887995.1 Chloroflexota bacterium | reverse complement strand
AGTAGGCGCGCGCGCCGTTCGCCCAGCTGAACGTGCCGTTCCGCAGCTTCGGCCCGAACGCGATCACCGGATCGCCGTCCGAGACGAGTGACCCGGCCGGTGCCGAGGTCGCGAGCGGCCCCGCCGACGCGGCGACGGCCGCGCCGGTGTCGTTGTAGCCAGGGAGCATCCCGCGGTTCGTGAAGGTCGCGCCGCCATCGCTCGAGGTGTAGACGGCGCTCGTGCCGACGCCCGGGAAGAAGGAGCAATCGCTCCCCGGCGCGGTCGCGCCGCGCTGGGGTCCAGGGCCGCACTTCGGCTGCTTCTGCTCGTCGTTCGCGCCGGCGATGACGTGCGCGCCATCGGGCGCGATGGCGATGGTCGGCTCGTTCTGCTTGTTCGTCGGGAAGCGTGCAGTGGTCCCAGAGGTCGCGTCTCCCGCGATCTGCGGATTGTTCGCCTGTGTGTCAGTGGCTCCTGTGACCGCGACCGCCGAGGTCGCCGCGATGAGGAGTGCGAAGACGGCGATGAGGACGGCGATAGGGAATCTGCGCATGGACGGTTCCTCCCCGTGTTCTCAGCGGCGGGCGCCGCGCGGGGAATGCTAGTCGGTCACTCGGTCACATCGGCGGCAACGGCGAGGATGCCGCGGCGTGTCAGTGCAACGCGCACCCCGTGCTCAACATCGGCGGGGATGCGCGGGCCGAGCGCGCGCAGCGCGTCCTCGGGCACCGCGCCTCCTTCGGACGCGAGCATGTCGGCCGCGTTCCGTCGCAGGTCCGGATCCGGCGACACGAGGTTCTCCGCGATGCGCTGGCCGAACAGACGGCGGATGTGGGCGGCGTTGTAGATGTACACGAGTGAGAGGCCCGTGCCCGCTAGGAGCAGCGTGCGGATGTCCGAGTACTGCAGCCCCGCGATGAGCGCGACCGCCGCGACCATGTTGCCGACCGCGTTCACGCCACCGGAGAGGAACGCACGCGCCCGCGGACGGATCGCGGCGGAGACCTGGCTGTACACGAGCTCAGTGGCGGGCCGGTGCAGCGCCGGGATCCAGATGCGCTCGCCGAGCTGCAGCGCGATGCCCGCGAGGAGCGCCAGCGTCAACGTTCCGCTCACCTCAACGACCGTGGCTGCGGCCCACCCGTACGTCGCGACGTA
Source organism: Chloroflexota bacterium (assembly GCA_005887995.1). GTDB lineage: Bacteria > Chloroflexota > Limnocylindria > P2-11E > P2-11E > CF-39. The sequence continues at coordinate 2,056 of VBJD01000226.1, read as the reverse complement.
CCAGAGCGGCAGGAGGAACAGCACCCACGCGATCCCGATGCGGCGCATGAGCGCGGTCGTGATGAACGACTGGATGAAGAGCGCCACCAGCGACGAGCTCGTATAGACACCCGCGTACAGCTGACTGAACAGGTCCTCGCCGCCCTGCGAGGTCGCGGCCTGCGATGACTGGTCGAGGCCGAGCAGGTAGAGGAAGTTCGCGAACTGCATGAGGAAGTACCAGAAGAAGACGCCGACGCCGAACGTGCGCATCAGCTTGTCCGACGTCACCGCGCGATAGCCATCGACCGATTCGCGGAGCGTCGCGCGGAGTCCCTCGGGCCGGTGCTTGTCCTCCACCTTGCCGCCGCGGCCCTCAGGCAGCCCGCGGTAGAGCATGAGCGCGACGAAGCACACGAAGAAACCGACGGCCTGCGCGCCGATGAAGTTCTCGGCGTGCACGATCGGGGCGATCCACGCGCCGACGATGCCGCCGAGGATCTTGCCGACGAGCACCGATCCCGCAAAGAAGGGGAAAAGGCGCTTCGACTGCTCGGCGTCGTACAGGTTGCCGGCGTAGACCCAGAAGAGGATGTAGATCGTCTCCTTCACGCCGTGCGCGAACACGTACGAGATCGGCTGCACGATCTTCCCAACGACCTCGGTGGTGATCGCGTACTGCAGCGCGATCGAGAAGATCGTCACAGACGCGACGTAGACGAGCAGCATGGTGCGCCGGCGCATGCGGTCGATGAAGAAGAAGATGAGCGCGGAGACAGCGAGCATCGCGATCGGCGTGATGATGTACATCCCGGGCACGTTCGCGATGCCGTAGCGCTTGACGAACAGGGCGTCCGCGCCGAGTTTGCCGACCCAGTCGGCGCCGACCATGAGCGTCAGCAGGAAGTAGAGGAAGAGCCCCAGGCCCCACTCCCCGCGATGGAGCGGGAGCGCATCGCGAAGCAGGCGTCTCACCGATGAAAGTATGGAGGGCGGTTCGCGAGAGTTGCGGCCTTAGGACGCGGTGAGCGGACGGACGCGGCCGAGGCGACAGCCGCTGTCGACGAGATCGCAGGCGAGCCATTCGCCGTTCACGCGCGCCTGGAACGTGTACGCCCAGGTGAGGCCGGCCTCGTACGCGGCGACGATCTGGCTCGGAACGCTCACCACCACCCACACCAGCGGAGGCATATCGAAGCTCTCGGTGACCGGCGAGTGGCCCTTATCCCCTGCGCGCATGCGCATGCAGAGGCGCTCCTCGACGACGTTCTCGAAGCGATCGACGACCCGTACTGCGTCGGGCACGAGCTGCGTCGTGCCGCCTTCGAGCTGCATCCAATGCTGCTCGGCGCCAGGGTGCAGACAGAAACGGAACGGGACCTTCGGAACGACGCGCGGTACGAACGCTGACGTTGTCGCGGGTGTCGCGGGCTTGATGAAGATCGGCTCGACGGCGGCGGCCTGCATGACGATCGCTTCGGCTTCGCGCCGCGCCTCGAGCGGATCCATGACGACCGGCCCAGAGTTGATCCAGTCATCGCCCGGACGGACCCAGTCGTCGTGCGCGGGCACGACCTTCACGGCCTCTGAGGCTGGCGCGACAAACGGCTCAGGTGTGATCTCGATGACGACGCGCTCGGGTGCGAACTCGATGATGGGTTCGGGCTCGACGACATCATGCGATGCGACGCCGTCAGTAAGCGCGCTCTCCGCGATCACCGCGGTCGGCTCGCTCGCAGCGGCGCTCTGCGTGATCTCCGCGAGCGGCAGCGTCGCGCTCGGCACGAGCGCGCGGACCGCATCGGCGATCTTGTTCGCGACGCCGTGCATCGCGGGGTGCCCGCCGAGCATGTTGACTCCGTACGTCAGCTCGAGCATCGCGCGCGTGAGGTCGCCTATCGGAATGACGAAGTCGATGTACCGCGCGAACTCCTCAGCGGCGCCGTCGATGTCACCGCCGGTCGCGAGCGTCGCGGCGAGACGGCGATGCGCGGTGAGGTCGAGTGGATCGATCGCGACGGCGGACCAGAGGAGCGAGAGGGCGGCGACACGGTTGCCCGCCGCGCTGAGCATCGCT
>VBJD01000033.1:55522-74438 GCA_005887995.1 Chloroflexota bacterium | reverse complement strand
TGTGCGCAGGCTCGCGACGCTGACCCCCAACAAGAGATTCACGAGGCTGAATGCGACTCCTGCTATCGCGATCTGCGCAACAGCTCCAAGGGGATCACCGTCGCGAACGTATGAATCAGTGAGCCGGACCGCGGCGTAAGCCGCAAAGGTTGACAGCAAGAAGTCGGATCGGTTGTACAGGGTTCCCCAGAACGGCAACTGATGCCGGACGTCTCGAAGCTCGATTGTTCCGAGGACGGCTATCCAGCACAGCGCAAACGGATTGGGGAGGACCCGATCAAAGACTGCCGCGACTAGTGGAGCTGTCGTCGTGAATGCGACAATTCCGCCCGGCAGGCGGACGGGAATGGCGCCCAATGCGAGCGTGATAGCAGTCCAGAAGAAGATGCGGCCGAGATCGATTCCCGTCGGCGGCGGAACAGAAACAGAAATCAGAAGGAATCCGGCCGAGCCGACGACGCCAAGAATCATCATGCGCAAGCGGTTCGGATGCCGAGGCTCTATCACGGGCCGGAGAAGAATAGCCGGGGAGTTTTTTCTGGCCGGTATCCGGGCAGAAACGAAAAGAGAGCCACACAGCTCCCTTCTCGCGCGCTTTCATGCGCCTCTAGAGGACGCTAACTAACGGTTCAGACGCCAGCGATGCCTGCGCCACCACCGAGGACAAGGGCAGCCAAGGCCGCCACAGCCGCAAGAACTCGGCGCATATGAATGATCCTCCCTTCGCCCGAGCTTCCAGAGCTACATCGGGCGCCAGCTCGGTCGCCTTAAGGACGGCTAGCTCACCGATACACTGCCGATACGCTCATGACGGAGCGCAATCGACCGTAGGACCGGCGTCCGAATAGAGTTCAACCGCTCGCGCGGTGAGCACAGCAGGGGAGGGCGGCGGGTGCGGGATTGGACGGAGATGCCCGACGTGTGGGCACCCGTTGGAACGGACGACTTACCGGAAGCCTTGCGAGCGTCGGTCGCTGCCGAAGACTGGCGATCCGTGCGCCATGAGCTCAGTCGGGTCATGGATGGGGCGATTACTGATGGCGTCTATGGCCGACAGCTCCTCCAGCTTGTGCTAGCACTGCCGGCCGGGGTGGACGCGGTCTTCGACCGTTATCGGGCGGCAGCGATGCTCGACCACGGCGATTGGGACGGTCTTCGCCTAGCAACCGGACAAAGTGACGAACCAGCCGAGGTCAGAGGATTGCGAGACATACTGACCGCTACCGTCGATCAGGATCGCCTACCAGGCTGGACTGAGGAGCACCAGTTCCATCTCTTCGAAATTTACGAGTACCAAGCTCGCCGAGAGACGGGGGCGATGCGACATTGGGCTCAGAGGATCGCGGGTCAGTTTCCAAAGACACTGTGGACGCGTGAAGACGTTGCGATAGGCCGACACCTCAGGTATCGCCAATTACAAGACACGACTTTGTTGGCCGTCGCCGAATGCCAAGGCGGCGATCTCGAAGTTGCTCACGCACTGGCGAGCGAAGCTCGCCGACTCGGTGACCCTGGCGAGCCGATTGCCGCTGTCGCTGATGACCTGGTGGGCCTATCCCAACTCGCCATGGGAGACCGCACTTCGTTTGACCTCGCCGTCCCGAAGCGCATCCGTGAGCGTACGGGACCGTCGCCAATCGGATCGTGGGAGATGCTGCTCTACATCATGCCTTTGTTGCCTCTTCGCAACGACGACAGCTTGGCTTGGTCGGCACGTCTCGCCGGCTACATCGCGTCGAGAATCGCATCGCCTAGGTGGCAGCTTCAGGCGGATAGCTGGCGCGTCGCTAGTGAGTTGCGGTCCGAAATTCCGAACAGTCGCACCGAATTGGCTGGCCTCGTTGCGCGAGCTCGACGCGCGACGCCCGGATTAAAGGCGTTGCCCGTGTATCTCCAAGGCCTACATCAACGCCGCTACGAGTCATTCGAGGAAGCGGAGCGTCTTGCGCGCCGATCAGGCAACGTTTGGCTGCAAATCAGCGCGCTAACGTGGATGACTGCATTGGACCCGAAGGTCCGCCCGGCGAAGCGACTCCGACAACTACTCGAGATCACAGGATGGCGCCGCCTGGTGCTCGTCCCGTCTGAAACTGCGGCCGATGCCGCTCTCGGGATGACATCGATGGGTGAACGGTCAGAGGCCGTACTAGAGCTTGCGCTCACCGCCGATCGACCAAACGTCACGACAGAGTTGGTCGCCAAATACATCGATGATCCGATGACTCCTGCCAAGACCCGCCTCTCCGCCGTCAATGCCCTCGGTCGCGTCGGTACGACGCACGCGCGGGAGATCCTGTCGCGACTGGCGCAGCGTCGAGACGAGGTCGGTAACGCCGCTGCGAACACAAACGAAGGGCCAGCGTACGGACTGAGTGAGCGTGAGATCGAGGTTCTGAGCCTTGCGGCGGACGGTCTCACGAACAAGCAGATCGGCGAAAAGCTCTTCCTCAGTCCGCACACGATCGCGCGTCACGTTGCGAACGCTCGCGCCAAGCTCGGCGCGTCGAACCGGGCTGAAGCCGCGGTGCTGCTCCATCGAACGGCGAGCTAGCTGCGGTGACCGCGCTGCCCGAACGTCCTGACCTTTGGGCTCCGGTCGGTAATCGCGAGTTGCCGCCCGCGATCGTCGCGGCGTATGAAGCCCGTGACTGGTCGTTACTGCGTAAGGCGCTGAGCACCGTGATGGATGGCGCAATCACAGACGGCCCGCTCGGCCGAGAACTCTTGCAGCTCATGCTCTCGCTTCCCGCTGGGGTCGATACGGTGTTCGACCGGTACCGCGTCGCGGCGATGCTCGATCACGGTGATTGGGACGGAGTTCGCGCATCGCTGCCCACTCAGTCGATCGAGCCTCTTGAGATCCGCGGCAAACAAGACATCCATACGGCACCTGTAGAACGATCCGAGATACCCGCGTCGGAGATCGCGCATCACCGCTTTGTGTTCCAACTCTGGGAGTACTACTGCCGAATGGCCGCAGGTCCGTTGCGCCGGTGGGTGCAGCGCATGTTCGGCCACTACCCAAAGCCGTTATGGGATCGACAGGATGTTCCGCTCGGTCGGCATCTGCGGTATCGCCAGCTCATGGACGCGTTGCTCATGGCCGACGCGGAAGCGTTCGCAGGCCGGCTACCCCTAGCACACGCGCTCGCGACCGAGGCGATGACTCTGGGAGACGAGGGCGAGCCGATGCGCTCGATCGCGCATGACCTCTCGGAGCTCGCGCGGCTTGGGCTCGGAGATCGCAACGAATTTGAACTGCACATCCCGAGACGTATCTGCGAACCGACAGGACCGTCGCCACTCGGGAGCGGCGAGATGCTCATGTACATCCTGCCCATGCTGCCGCTCAAAGAGGACGACGGTTTGCGATGGGCTGCGGACCTATTGCGCGATATCGCCGCGCGACTTGCATTTCCTCGCTGGCAACTGCAAGCGGATTACTGGCGCGTCGCGAGCGAGCTTCGTGCGGGCATGCCCGGCAAGAAGACCGAGCTCGTCGCGCTACTCGCACGCGCGCGTCGCGCGACCCCTGGACTGAAGGCGGTGCCCCTGTATCTGCAGGGTTACGCGGAGCGCCGGTACGACTCGTTCCGCGATGCTGAGCGACTAGCGCGGCATTCGGGAAACGTGTGGCTGCAGATCAGCGCGATGACATGGATGACAGCGATCGACCCGCGGCCACGCATCGGCATGCGACTCACGCAGCTTTTGGAGGCAACGGGTTGGCGACGGCTGGTGCTCGTGCCCGCAGAGATCGCTGCGGAAGCCGCGCTCGGCCTAACGTCACTGGGCGAGCGCTCTGAAGCGATCCTCGAGATGGCGCTGACGGCGGATCGTCCGAACGCGACGACCGAGATGATCCGGCGCTACATCGAGGATGCGAACGCTCCGACGTCCACGCGAATCGCAGCCGTCAACGCGCTCGGCCGCGTGGGCACGACGCACGCGCGCGAGATCCTCGCCCGCCTTGCGCAGCGACGCGACGACGTCGGCAAGGCTGCCGCGAAGACTGCCGAAGGCCCGACGTACGGTCTGAGCGAGCGGGAGATCGAGGTCCTGAGCCTCGCGGCCGACGGCCTCACGAACAAGCAGATCGGCGACAAGCTCTTCCTCAGCCCGCACACCATCGCGCGCCATCTTGCGAACGCGAGTGCGAAGCTCGGTGCGTCGAACCGGGCGGAGGCCGCAGTTCGACTACACCGAGCTGGGGTCGACTAGGCCGCGCGCGGGCCTTCGTCGTCGCGTCGCGGGGCACGCGTCGGAGGCACGACCCGAAGGAACTCGCCCGTTGAGGTCAGGCGCCCGCGGAGTTCGCGCCGTTTCGCTGGGAACTGGAACAGCTTTCCGAGCCGCGTGGTCATTCCGCTCCCCCTTTGCCGGATCTCCGGCAAGCCCGAGGTTGCCGTTGGACACACAGCGATGCCTCGCGCGCAATGACCAATCGCTGATGACCAATCGCCGACCAGGCGCCTCGCGGGCGGTCAGACCGCGCTGGCTAGAGCCGCTCGTACCTCGCGACGTCGAGCACGAACACCGTCGCGCCGCCGAACGTGACCTCGACGGGATAGGGCATGTAGAACTCGCCTGGCTCCATGATCGGCGGCATCGGGCTGATGTGCTGCGTCCGTGCGTGGCAGGTCTCGCGGATCGTCGTCAGCACATCCTCGACCTGCGGCTCCTCGACGCCGACGAGGATCGATGCGTTGTTCTGTTTCAGGAAGCCGCCCTGCGAGTGCAGGCGCGTGACGCGGTACTCCTTGTCGGTGAGCGCATCGACGAGCGCGCCGGCGTCCTCGGGGTGGACGATCGCGATGACGAGCTTCATCGGCGGCGACTCTAGCGCGCCGGAGCTGCGAGCAGTGCTTCCACCTCGCGCCACACCTCGGCGGCGATGACGGACTCGTCGCGGTCCGCCTTCAGCACGAGCCACCTGCGTGGCTCCGCAGCGCCGAGACGGAGGTAACCCTCGCGCACTCGTTCGTGGAAGGCCGCGTCGAGCACCTCGAAGCGGTCCCATTTGCTCTGTGCTCGCCACCCTGAACGGCTGAGGCCGACATCGACGGCGATGTCCAAGAGGAACGTGCGATCCGGAACGACCTCGCCGCACGCGAGCGCCGTCACGTCACGGATGCGCTCGAGCGGAACGCCGTGGCCGTAACCCTGGTACGCCATCGTCGAATCGAAGAACCGATCGGCGATGACGACTTTCCCCGCGTCGAGCGCGGGCTCGATCACCTCGCGCACGTTCTGTGCGCGCGCGGTGCTGTAGAGGAGCACCTGCGCTTCGGGGCTGAGCGCGATCTCCTGCGCGTGGAGCACGATCTCGCGGATGCGCTCCCCGGCCGCGGTGCCGCCGGGCTCGCGCGTGAGCACGACGTCGCGGCGCTTCGCCTTCAGCGCGTCGGCGAGCCGTTGGGCCTGGAGCGATTTACCTGAGCCTTCGCCACCCTCGAACGAGATGAAGATCCCGCGCGTCATCGATATATCTGGACGCGACGAACAGGCTCGTGGCCGGTCGACCGTGACGACAGGCTCGCGCGCTCGGCGAGCTCGTGCTGCAGCCGGCGGATGTACGCGTTTTGCGGCGCAAGCTCGACCTCGTCCTTCTGTCCGTTGACGACCTGCTCGATCGCCTCGCGCGCCTCGTCGAGCGCGTGGTCCTCGGGCGCGCGGCGCAGCTCCGCGACCGACGCAAGGGCGCTCGCGATCTGATTCGTCGAGTTCGAGCGCGCGATGTAGATCGGGATGCCTGCGGACTCCGCGTTGCGCAGCCGCGGCGTCTTGCGGCGGTAGTAGTTCTTCAGTGTCACGACGACGTCGGCGTCCTCCGGCTCGCGAACGACCGCGATCGGCATCCCGAGGCCGCGCGCCGCCTCCTCGACACGATTCCACGACACGCCGAACGGATACACCTTGATCGTCTGCCGTTCACCATCGCCGAAGCCGGTGCGCGGCGTGCTGCGGCGCTCGACGGCGTCGGCCGGCGCGCGCGATGGCTCCTGCGTCGTCTCGGCGATCTCCCCATCGATGCCGCGCTCGCGGATCTGCGGCGACACAGGCATCCCGAGCAGGATCGCGTCGACGGTCTGCGCGACGTCGTGGTACATAGCGACGCGCTGGTACGCCTGGATCTCGACGAGGACCTGGAACGTCGGCGGCGCCTTGCGCTCGAGCACCGACTTCTGCGTGCCGCGACGGCGCGCCTCCTCGTCGGAGAGCGTCACGGTCTGGATCCCGCCGACGAGGTCCGTGAGCGTCGGGTTGAGCATGAGGTTCTCAAGGGTGTTCCCGTGCGCGGTCGCGATGAGCTGCACGCCGCGCTCGGCGATCGTGCGCGCCGCCGCCGCTTCCTGCTCGGTGCCGATCTCGTCGATGACGACGACCTCGGGCATGTGGTTCTCGACCGCTTCGATCATGACGGCGTGCTGCAGCGACGGGGTGGGCACCTGCATGCGCCGCGCGCGCCCGATACCGGGATGCGGGATATCGCCGTCTCCGGCGATCTCGTTCGACGTGTCGACGACGACGACGCGCTTGCCGAACTCATCAGCGAGAACGCGCGCGACCTCACGCAGCATGGTCGTCTTTCCGACGCCGGGGCGGCCGAGCAGGAGAATGCTGCGGCCGGACTCGACGATGTCGCGAATGATGTCGACGGTCCCGTAGACGGCGCGGCCGACGCGCAGCGTGAGACCGACGACCTTCCCCGCGCGGTTACGCAGCGCGCTGATGCGATGGAGCGTGCGCTCTATGCCGGCGCGGTTGTCGCCGCCGAACTGGCCGATGTGGCTGATGACGTAGGCGATGTCCTCGGCGGTGATCTCGTGCTGGCGCAGCGTGTCCTCGCGGCCCGCGAAACGCGCCTCGGGAAGGCGTCCCAGATCCATGACGATCTCGAGGAGCCCATCGAGGCCGTCGAGCGATCGCACGCGCGACGCGAGATCGGCGGGTAATCCACGGAGAAGCGCTTCGAGCTCGTTGCTCGTCTGCTGCATGCTCATTTCACCGGCCCGCGCTCGGGGTATACGGCATCCGTACAAGAGCATATCGAGGCCGCGCATATGCCCCTGCTACTGATTCGTCTCAGCTGCGTGCTAGCCTCCGGCGATTCCAGCGAGGGGTGGGAGGGTCAGATGAGCAACGAACGAAGCCGCGTGAGCACGCGTCGTCGTTTCCTTGGCACAGCCGCAGGTGTGACCGGTGCGCTTGCGGTGAGCGCGATCGAATCTGGCCGGGCGGACGCGGCCGGTATTTCCGAGAACACAGCGACCTTGCCGGCCACGACACGCAACTTTGCGCGAGGCCCCGTCGTTTTGGAGCTCGGCGGCACGCAGCAGGCGCTGCTGAAGTCGGCGGACGGCGGCGACACGATCGCGCAGGTCATTACCTATCGATCCGGATCGGAGCCGGTCGCGCACAAACAGATCGGCAACGTCAAATACGAGGATTTCGCGCTGCTCACGAACTTCGACATCGAGCTGCCGTACGCGCAGTGGATCGTCGACATGCCCAACTTCCAGGTGACGCGAAAGAACGGCGCCGTCGTCGTCGGTGACTTCAACTTTGCGGTGCGCTCACGACGTGAGTTCCAGCAGGCTCTCATCAGTGAGATCACGATCCCGATGCTGGACGCGAGCTCCAAAGACCTCGGCTATTTCACGATCGGCGTCACCCCTGAGCACGCGAGCGATGGGTCGCTGAAGGGATCTATCAGTAAGAAGAGTCAGAACGTCCAGAAGCGCTGGCAGATACAGAACTTCCGGCTGGAGATCGATGGGCTCGACTGCACGAGAGTCAACAAGATCGATTCCTTCACCATCAAGCAGAAGATCGTCGAAAATCGACTCGGCGAGTCACGCGACGTCGGAATCGTGGCGGAGTCCGTGGAGTTCCCCGACCTCGCCGTGCAGTTCGGGGCGACGTCGCTGCCGTCATGGCAGAAGTGGTTCGATGATTTCGTCGTGAAGGGCAACAGCTCGGACTCGGACGAGAAGAGCGGCCGCATCGTGTTCCTCGCACCCGACCTCAAGACCGAGCTGGGCGTCCTGCAGTTCCACCACGTCGGCATCTACGCGCTCGATCCCGACAACGAGCCGGATAGCGCGGGCGCGCTCGGCGAATCGCTCGCCCGCGCCCGGGCGCTCCTGTACGTCGAACAGATGAACTTCACGAAGTTCGGTCCTTACGCGCTGACGTAGCAACGATGGAGCGCGCCTAGCGGACGACCGCCGGCGCAAAGGCGCGCTCCTCGATCTTCACCGCGAGCTCTTTGACGAAGAGCATCGAGGTGGCTGCCTCGCGAAAGCCTTCGGACAACAGCGCGCGGCCGACGTGCTCCTCATATGAGCGCACCGGCACCGTGACTGCGCGTCCGGGGGGCAGCGCGGCCAGCGCCTGACGCGCGAGGTCCTGCGCGAGATCGACGTCCCCGTCGCGCGTGCGGACTTTGAGGACATGCGGATGGCGGTCGCGCCCCTCGAACGCGAAGGCGAAGGCGCGCGTCGCGCGCTCGTCGCCGTCGATGAGCGCCGCCGCGCGTCGCATCGAGAGCGGATTCCCACCGACCAGATGCGGCGGGTCGTACGCGCCGCCGCGGCGCGACGCGTCGAAGTCGGGGATGGAGAGCTGCTCCGCGCGCTGCACGGCGTGCGGCGTGGTCGCCGCGTAGAAGCGGAAGAGATCGTGCGCGTCGCTCGATCCCGCGCGACGGCCGGACGCGCGCCGCGGCTCGACGAGCTGCGCGCGCGTCGCGACGAACCACGTCTCGCGCGTGTACGAGTAGAAGCCCGCCTGGAAGAACGTCTCGCGCGCTCGCGCCTCGTCCGGCACCGCCGCGAAGAGCCGCTGCATCCCAGCGCGCGCCGCGGCGGCGCTGATCCCTGAAAGAAGGCGGAATGCGCTGTCGGCGCCGCCGGGCTCGAACATCGCCGCGAGAAGGAGCACGACCCACTCCGGACGACGGCCGTCGTACACGAGCGCGGCGCTGCGCAGCTGCCCGCGGTACTGCTCGAGGAAGACGTGGAGACGACGGCCGGTGATGCCAGCGACGCCCAGGACGAGACCGCCGACGCCGCTCACCGCGCCGGCCGCGTACGGGACCGGCAACGCGGACGCGAGCACCGCTTCGGGTGAGTGCAGGCTGCGCTCGAGGAGCGCGCTGATGCGCGGCGCGTCGAACGGCGTCGCCGCGCGCGCGGGCACTAGTGGCGCGTCCCGGAGCTGCCCTGGCGGTGCGCGGCCCGGGCGGCCGAGGACAAGGCGCCGAGGAGCACGTGAGGGAGTGCATCCGCAGATGCATGACCGAACGCGCGGACGAAGGCGACAACGTCATCGGCCGTGCCGGGCCGATGCAGCGCCGAGGCAGTGCCGGGACGCGCCACTAACGCTTCCCGAGCGAGAGGAAGAGACGGTGGAAGCGATCGTCGCGTGTGAGCTCGGGATGGAATGACGTCGCGAGGAGCTTGCCCTGCCGCGCCGCGACGACGCTTCCGTCATCGAGCGTCGCGAGCGTCTCGACGTCCTTCGCGGCCTTGGTGATTTTCGGCGCGCGGATGAACACCGCGTGATACGGCTCGCCGCTCATCCCTTTCACGTCGAGATCCGCTTCGAACGAATCGACCTGACGCCCGAAGGCGTTGCGCTCTACGGCAATGTCCATCACCGCGGCGAGCGGGTGTGGATGCCCCGGCACGTCTTTCGCGAGGAAGATCGCGCCCGCGCAGGTGCCCCACACAGGCATCCCCTCGCGCACGCGCTCACGCAGCTTCGGGATGATCTCGTACCGCGCCGCGAGCTTGCCGATCGTCGTGCTCTCGCCGCCGGGGATGATGAGCGCGTCGATGTCGTCGAGCTGCTCGGGTCGGCGCACATCGATCGCGTCCGCGCCGATGCGGCGCAGCGTGCTCAGGTGTTCGGCGAAGTCGCCCTGGAGACCGAGGACGCCGACGCGCGCGTTGGCTGTTGTCTTACCGCCTAGCGAGGACGAAGGAATGATTTTGCTCATTCATGAGGACGAGCGACGGCCGAGGCGACGAAGTCGCCTACCAGCCGCGGACGGCAAGGCGTTCGGCCGCAGGGATCGTCTCGAGCGAGATGCCGCGCATCGGCTCGCCGAGGCCGCGCGACACTTCAGCGATGAGCTTCGCGTCGGTGTAGTGCGTCGTCGCCTCGACGATCGCCTTCGCGCGGCGCGCGGGATCGCCGGACTTGAAGATGCCCGATCCGACGAAGTTGCCCTCGGCACCGAGTTGCATCATCAGCGCGGCGTCGGCCGGCGTCGCGATCCCACCCGCGCAGAAGAGGACCACCGGAAGACGCTGGTCCTTCGCGACGCGCTTGATGAGCTCGAGCGGCACGCGATACTCGCGCGCCTTTTCGGCGAGACCGCTCTCGTCGAGATCGACGAGCGCCTTGATCTGCGAGGTGATCGCGCGCAGGTGGCGCACGGCCTCGACGACATTGCCGGTGCCCGCCTCGCCCTTGCTGCGAATCATCGCAGCGCCCTCATTGATGCGGCGCAGCGCCTCACCGAGGTCGCGCGCCCCGCAGACGAACGGCACCTTGAAGTCGTGCTTACCGACGTGGAACTGCTCGTCCGCCGGGGTGAGCACTTCGCTCTCATCTATGTAGTCGACGCCGAGCGCCTCGAGCACGCGCGCCTCGACGAAGTGCCCGATGCGGCACTTCGCCATCACCGGGATCGTGACCGCCTCCATGATCTCGAGGATCTTCTCGGGATCGCTCATGCGCGCGACGCCGCCCGTCGCGCGGATGTCCGCGGGCACGCGCTCGAGCGCCATGACGGCGACGGCACCCGCATCCTCGGCGATCTTCGCGTGCTCGGCGGTGACCACGTCCATGATCACGCCGCCCTTGAGCATCTGCGCGAGGCCGGTCTTGAGAGTCCACGTACCGGTCTTTCCCTGCCCGTTGGAACCGTTCTGAGAGGAGGTCATCTGGGACCCATCGTACCGCGCTCACCCTAGAATCAGTGAATGGCGGTCATCGACGCGAATGTCCTGGTACTGAACCTCGACTTCCAGCCGCTGAACGTGTGCAACGTCCGGCGCGCTGTCGTGCTGCTGTCCAAAGAGAAGGCGACCGTCATCGAGCACAACGGCCACATCGTGACGAGCGAGCGGCTCCGGCTGGATTCTCCGTCGGTGATCCGTCTCGCCTACCACGTCAAGCGGCCCCGCCCGGTCGTGAAGCTGACGCGCAAGGAGGTCCTCCAGCGCGATGACCACACCTGCCAGTACTGCGGGAGGCGCGGCAACGACCTCACGCTCGATCACGTGATGCCGCGTCACCGCGGCGGCCAGCACACCTGGGAGAACGTGGTCGCGGCGTGCCGCTCGTGCAATCACAAGAAGGGCGGGCGCACGCTCGCCGAGTCGAAGATGCAGCTCCTGCGCGTCCCGAAGCGTCCGCCGGCGACGCCCACCTATCTATATGGGTCATACGTGCGCGGCGGTGAGCGTGCGTGGGCGAAGTTCATCGGCTTGGAAGAGGCCGCCGCTTCTTAAGAGTTACGACACCAGCGCGTGTTGGTTCGGCAGTCATCGTGCACCAGGAGCGACCGACCAATGAGGATCCTCTTCACCAAACGCACCTTCTCGCCAATGGGCGGCTCGGAGAGCCTGACCTATCAATTCGCCACGCGACTCGCGGCGCGCGGACATGACGTGCGCGTGGTGTGCGGTCAAGCATTCGACGATCGTCCCCGCTTCCTCGAGCGCAGCGTCGACGTGATCCAGGTCAAGCCGCGCGGCGGATTCCTCGGGATGGTCGCGGACGCGTCGACGCTCGTCGATCTCATGCGCGTCGAGGAGCTCGAGCGCTGGGCCGAGGATCGCGACCTCATTCACAACGTCGGGCGGGAGTACCTCGACTCGAGCCTCGCGGTGAGCGCGTCGCTCGACGTTCCGATCGTGCTCACACCGCTCGCGCATCCCGGTCAGTTCCACGGCGGCGACGCGCCGACCGACTTCGAGAGATACCGGCGAGCCAACGCGATCACGACGATGACCGAGTGGGAACGCGGCTGGTACGCGGAACATGGCATCGACCCGTATCGCATCGCGATGACGGGCATGGGCCCGAACGCCGCGCACTCGAACGACGGACCGGCGTTCCGGCGCCGTCATGGCATTCCGCAGGACGCGCCGATGATCCTCTACGTCGGGCGACGCGAGCGATACAAGGGCTTCATCCACCTTCTCGACTCCGCCGAGATCGTGTGGCATCGGTATCCGGACGCGCGCTTTGTCTTCATCGGGATGGCCGGCTTCTACGGCGCGGTCGTCGACGAGTTCGCGCGCTACACCGACGAGCGCATCGTCGCCGTCGAGCGGGCGACGAGCGCCGAGCGGTCCGACGCGCTCGCGGCGTGCGACATCTACGCGATGCCCTCGATCCACGAAACGTTCGGGATCGGCTACCTCGAGGCGTGGCTGCACGACAAGCCGGTGATCGGCGGCGACATCCCGCCGCTGCGCGAGGTCATCACGCACGGAACCGACGGCGTCGTCGTGGCGCAGCGCATCGACGACATCGCGGCGGCGATCGTCGCGCTGCTCGACGATCCGGCGCTGCGCGCCCAGATGGGCGCGGCCGGGCACGCAAAGCTGCTCGAGCGCTGGGACTGGGAACAGGTCATGGACCGCGTCGAGGAGGCGCATCGCCGCGCGGTCGCGGTGCACATCCCCGCGGGAGAGGCGCTCGCCTAGCAGGAATCGCCCGAGAACGTGTCGTTAGACGACTTCGGCAGGGTCGGGTGGAGCCCTACATAGAGCCGAAGGACTCCCTACAAGATCGTCCATGCCTCCTAGGGTCGCCACATTCGCCGACATCCGGGAGACGGGTGCTCCGGCAGGAGGCTACTCAAATGAGAGCTCTTCTCGCGATGATCACAGCGTCCCTCCTGATCCTGGCCGCGTGCGGCGGTCAGACAGCCAGCGCCGGTGGACCCATATCGGTGACCCTGACGGACAAGGGTGTAGCGCTCGGGCAAAGCTCGGTGAACGCCGGTGCCGTGACGTTCAAGGTCAAGAACACGGGCACGATCGAACACGAGCTCGTCGTGATCAAGACCGACGTAGCGGCTGACAAGATCAAGCCCGATGTTGACGAACCAGGCAAGATGTCCGAGGAGGGCTCGCTCGGTGAGAGCGGAGACCTGGCCGTCGGCGAGTCCAAGGACTTCACGCTCAACCTGACTCCGGGGAAGTACGTGCTCATGTGCAACCAACCGGGTCACTACATGGTCGGCATGCACGTCGCCTTCGAAGTGAAATAGCGACCAGCCCTTTCTATCCGAAAAACGCGACGCGGCTCGTCGGGCGAACGCCCAGCGAGCCGCGTCTGTTGTCGACCGCACCTCCTAGGCTTTCGGCGTGCGCGTCGTCATCGCGAAGAAGACGCTGTCGACCGTCGGTGGATCGGAGACGTTCGCGCGCGCACTGGACCGCGAGCTGCGCGCGCTCGGTCATGACGTCGCACTGGTCGGCATGCGCCCCGCGTGGTTCCGACCGGGTATCGCCGACGACGCGCGCTCGACGTTCCTCGACGTGCGGTTCGGTCGCCTCGGTGCGGCGATCGACGGGCTTCTTCCGACGACGCTCGTTCGCGACCAGGATCTCCGTCGCGTGATCTCCGGCGCGGACGTCGTGCACTCCCTCGCGCGGGAGTGGGCCGGCGCGCTCGAGCGCGCGGCGCGAGCCGAAGGAGCGGCGTTCGTCGAGACGCCGCTGGTGCACCCCGGCCAGCCGTTCTCCGGCGATACCGCGAGCGATCTCGCGCGATACCGGCGGGCCGATGCGGTCATCGCCCTCACGAACTGGGAAGCGACCTGGTATCGGGAGCGCGGCGTCTCCCACGTGCACGTGACCGGGGTCGGTCCGAATCTCGTCGATCTCCCCGAGGTCGCGCGCGAGCCCGCGACCATCCTGTTCGTCGGACGCAAGGAGGTCTACAAGGGCTACTACTCGCTGCGACGCGCCGCGCGGATGGTGTGGCGCGAACGGGCGGACGCGCGCTTCGTCGCCATCGGACAGCCGGCGTGGTTCGCGCAGATCTGGCCCATCCTTGCGATGCGTGACCCACGGTGGGTCGACCACGACGTCGTCAGCGAGCGCGTGAAGGCGGAAGCGCTCGCGCGCGCGACCATCTTCGCGATGCCCAGCGATCACGAGACGTTCGGCCACACGTACCTCGAGGCGTGGCTCGCCGGCCTACCGGTCATCGCCGGCGACATCGCGCCGCTCCGCGAGGTCGTGCGGGAGGGCGTCGACGGGCTGCACGTGCGGAACGAGCCGCGGCCGATCGCCGACGCGGTCCTCGCGCTCCTTCGAGATCCCGAGCGCGCGCGCTGGATGGGTGTTCAGGGGCGCGCGCGCGTACTGCGCGAGTTCACGTGGCCTGCTGTGGCGAAGCGAACGGAAGCGGCTTACGAGCTAGCGAGGACGAATCTGCGAGCCGCAGCTCGCAAGTGAGGACGAGCGACGCTCGAGGGGCGCAGCCCTATGCCGCGGCGGTCGCCAACGCGGGCTTGCGCGCGCGTAGGTAGGCGCTCGCGATCCGTCCATCGACACCGGCCAGGTGGACCTCACGCGTGATCTCGATGTCGACATCTTTGAAGCCCGCGTCGCGCAGCGCGTTCGTGTACGCCTCGAGCGAGATCGTGCCCGCGATGCAACCCGCCCAGAGATCGAGCCGCTGCTTCGCGTCGGGTGCGAGCTCCTCGATCGCCACCATGTCGGCGACGGCGAACCTGCCGTTCGGCCGAAGGACGCGGTACGCCTCGCGAAGCACCGCGGCCTTGTCCGCGGCGAGGTTGATGACGCAGTTGGAGATCACGACATCGACGGCGGCGTCATCGAGTGGGAGTTGCTCGATCGTGCCCTTGAGGAAGGTCGCGTTCGCGACACCGGCCTTCGCCTGGTTGCGCTTCGCGAGGTCGAGCATCTCGTCGGTCATGTCGACGCCGAACGCGTGACCGCCGGGCGACACGCGTCGCGCCGAGAGAAGGACGTCGATGCCCGCGCCCGAACCGAGGTCGAGCACGGTCTCGCCGGGATGCAGGTCGGCGAGGAGCGTCGGGTTCCCGCAGCCGAGGCTCGCGGTCGCGTCGAGCCCGATGCTCGCGAGCTCGTCCGCGGTGTATCCGTCGCCGCAGGTGGACGTCTCGTCGCAGCATGGGTCGCCGTCGCAGCAGCCGGCGCCGCCCTTTGCCATGTGGAGCGCGCGGTCCGCGTACCTCGCGCGGACGCCCTCCTGCACTTCGTTCACGCCACACCTCCGCGACCCATAGACGGGTCTCGATGGATAATGCGCATACCCATTGATGGTTGTCAATGGGTCTGCTAGGCTCTATTCATGGCTGCCGTCCTTCCCGTGCGCGAACGGGGTGTGTGCTGCAGCGTCGACCTCGAGATCCCGACGGCACGCGCCGAGGAGCTCGCGTCGGTGCTCAAGGCGCTCGCCGATCCGACGCGCGTGCAGATCGTCCTCTGCCTGCGCGAGTCGAAGGAGCCGGTCTGCGTTTGCGACTTCACCGCCACCTTCTCGATCTCGCAGCCGACGGTCTCCCATCACATGGCGAAATTGCGCGAGGCCGGCCTCGTCGACGCGACGCGCCAGGGGATCTGGACGTACTACCGCCTCAAGCCGCATTTGCCCGCGAACATCCGCCGCATCATCGACGCACTCGCGTAACGACGCGCCGGGGCGACGGCGCGCCTAGAATCGGCGGAAGCACCCGATGCGAGATGTGATCGGGCAGCGTCGCTTCCTCGAGAAGCTCGGGGAGCAAGCCATCCGTGGCGACGTCGCCCATGCGTACGAGCTCAGCGGCCCGCGATCGATCGGCAAGAACACAGTGGCGCTGCGGTTGGCGCAGACGCTGAACTGCACGGCCGAGCCTCGGATCGCGGGCGGCTGCGGCGCGTGCGTTTCGTGCATGAAGATCGAGAAGGGCATCCACCCCGACGTCCTGATGGTGACGCGCCTCGTCGACCAGATCGAGCAGCGCGGAAAGCGCGAGGGTGAAAGGAAGGCCGACGCGAAGCTCATCAGCATCGAGCAGATCCGCGCGATGCAGCAGGACCTCGCGCTCCGGCCGCTCGAGGGCCGCAAGCGCGTCGTCGTCATCGACGACGCCGCCGATCTCTCCGAGCACGCCGAGGTCGCGCTGCTGAAGACGCTCGAGGAGCCCCCCATCCACGCGGTCCTGCTGCTCGTGACGCCGACCCCGGCGCGGCTGCTCGAGACGATCCGCTCGCGCATCCAGCCGTTGCCGTTCCGCGCCGTACCGCGCGACGAGATCGAGGCCGCGCTCGCGAAGCGTTTCGGCGCCGGCGCGACGCGCTTCGCGGCGGTCGCGGCGGGACGGCCCGGCGTCGCCATAACGCTCGCGCTCGACGAAGCGGCGCGCAACGCGCGGGCCGCGCTCGAGAAGGAGTTCTACACGCTCGTCGCGAGCCGGCTCACCGAGCGATTCGCGTGGGCCGCCGATCTCGCAGAGTCCGAGCGCGACACGCAAAAGCGCAACGAGCAGATCGAGACGCGGCTCGTGTCCTGGGGCGAGCTGCTGCGCGATGCCGCGGTGACCGCGGCGGGTGCGGCTGATCGCGCGACGCGGCCGGAGCGCGCGACCGAAACGCGCAAGCTCGCCGAAGGCGTGCCCACTCGCGAGCTCGTCGACCTCGCACAGAGCTTCGAGCGCTGGCGCCGCGACGTCATCGAGACGACGGTGAGCGCGCGCATGCTCCTCGAGCTCGTTGCCCTCAAGCTGCCGTACCGCGCTGACGTGGTCGCGGCATGACGACGCTGACGATCGGCGCGCGCTTCATGAAGGCCGGCCGTATGTACTTCTTCGACCCAGCCGGCGTGACGGAACTCGCGCTCAACGACTGGATCATCGTGCGCACCGACCTCGGCCTCGACGCGGCGCGCGTCCAGCTCCTCTCGTCGGACTCCCCGCTCCTGCAGATCGATCCATTGCTCGGGGAGGTCGTCCGAAAGGCGACGGGCAGCGACGTCCTCGAGATCAACAAGCGCAAACGCATGGAGACCGACGCCACCAAGCAGATCGCCGCGATGGCGCTCGAGCGGCGGCTGCCGGTGAAGATCCTCGGCTGCGACTGGCAGTTCGACGGCGCCTCGATCACGGTCTTCTACTCGCAGGCCGACGGTGACGCGCGCGTCGATCTCGGCGAATTCACGCAGAGCCTCGAGGCCCACTACGGCACGCGCATCGAGCTGCGCAGGCTCGGCGCGCGAGACGAGACGAAGGTCATGACCGGCGTCGGCACGTGCGGGCGCGAGCTGTGCTGCTCCTCGTGGCTCGACAAGTTCTCGAACATCTCGATCCGCATGGCGAAGGAGCAGGACTTGCCGCTGAACCAGGCGAAGCTCACCGGCGTGTGCGGGCGCCTGAAGTGCTGCCTCATCTACGAGCTCGAGACCTACCAAGAGGTGAACGGCAAGCTGCCGAAGGTCGGCGAGGCGTTCCACATCCCCTCGTGCGTGAGCGGCTCGTGCGGCACGTCGGGCTGCGCGACGACGCAGGGCACGAACGTCGTGAAAGAGTCGATCACCGTCGAGCTCGCGACCGGCGGCCGCGCCGAATACACGGCACAGGAGCTCGGCGTCAGATTCGACGCGATCCCCGCGCACACGAAGGGCGTCGGCACATACGGGCGCGACGAGGTACCGAGCCAGGAGCGCCCGACCCCCGTGATGGGCGAGGGTGGTGGACAGCGCAAGCGTCGCCGTCGCGGCCGTCGCGGCGGACACAACCGAGGGCCGCGCTAGAACTCACCGCTCAAACCAAATACCTGATCGATCTCGCACCACGCGTGTACTGAGCCACGCCGCGGAAACGCGAGGGATCTTCACAAAAACCGCGCTTTACTAGCCTGTGCCCATTGAAGGAGGGGAAAGATGTCACTTCGAGGTACGCCCGCACGTGGGGCAGGTCCAGCTCTCGGCATCGGCGCGGTCGGCGTGGTGTTCGCGTTGTTCCTCGTCTTCGTCGCGTTCGGTTCGTTCACGCAGGTCGGTGTCGGTGAGGTCGGCATCGTGAAGCACTTCGGTGCGATCGATCCGAGCCACCCCGACGTCTTCGACCCGGGCATCCACACAAAGGTCCCGTTCCGCGACGATGTCGTCATCTTCGAGACGCGGATCCAGAAGGAGCAGGTCGACGCGAGCGCGGCGTCGAAGGATGGCGTCACGATCCACTCGACCATCGCCGTGAACTTCCACATCGATGCGTCGAAGGCGCCGCTCATCCTTCAGAACATCGGTCCGAACTACAAGGACCGCATCATCGATCAGCAGATCCAGCAGGCGTTCAAGGACGTGACCGGCCAGTACGCCGGCCTCGAGCTCATCCAGAAGCGTGAAGAGGTGGCGAGTCGCGCGAAGGACACGCTGCGTGACAAGCTCTCGCCCTACTACATCATCGTGGACGAGTTCACGATCCCGAACTACGAATTCCCCAAGGAGTTCAACGACGCGATCCTCGCGACGCAGGTCGCCAACCAGCAGAACCTGCAGGCGAAGCAGCTGCAGGAGAAGGCGCGCACCGAAGCAGACACCGCCTTGATCGTGGCGCAGGGTCTCGCGAACGCGCAGAAGGCGCAGGCGACGACGCTCACGCCGGAGTACCTGCAGCTGCAGGCGATCGCGAAGTGGAATGGCCAGCTGCCGCAGTACCTCACGCCGAACACGGCGCTGCCGTTCATCGGTACCGTGCCGCAGACGACGAGGTAATGGCCGCCCTCGAGATCGTCATGGTCGCGGCGGCGGTGCTCCTGCTCGTCACCGTGTTCCTGTACCTGTGGTCACGCCTCGGTCTCATCGGGATGAATCACGAACATCGGGCGCCGCCGCACAAGCACCTCGACGT
>VBJD01000033.1:0-55501 GCA_005887995.1 Chloroflexota bacterium | reverse complement strand
ATCGCGCGCTGACGCGCGCGCTCAGGACCGTTCGTCGCCCGGATCGTCCGTAGCAGGTCGTGCACGTCGTCATCTGACTTGTCCGTCGCGACGATGCGGCGCGCGAGCTCGCCGCTGTGGCCGTCGGCATCCATAGCGGCGTAGATCATCGGCAGCGTCGGCATGCCCTCGGCGAGATCGCGGCCGACCGCCTTGCCGAACTCCGCCTCGTCGCCGACGAGATCGAGGACGTCGTCGGTGATCTGGAACGCCAGGCCGAGGTTCGTGCCGAACGCGCCGAGCGCGGCGACGTGCTCGGGATCCGCGTCGGTGAGAAGCGCGGCGCCCTGGCAGCACGCGGCGTACAGCGAAGCGGTCTTCAGCTCGATGCGCTCCAGGTACGCGTCCTCTGTCGGGAGGCGCCGCTCCATCGTCACCTCCTTGAGCTCGCCGTCGCAGAGCGCGAACACGGTCTGCGCGACCATCGCGATCACTTCGGGCTTCGGCAGCACCGCGGCGAGCGCGTAGGCCTTCGCGAACAGGTAGTCACCGACGATGAGCGCGATGTCGTCGGTCCACATCGCGTTGACCGTCGGCACGTTCCTGCGCAGATCCGCGTCGTCGACGATGTCGTCATGCACCAGCGACGCGGTGTGCACCAGTTCGAGCGACTGCGCGAGGTTGAGCACGACGGCGCGATCGGGCCGAGTGCCGAAGCGAGCCGAGAGGAAGACGAGCGTCGGACGCAGGAGCTTTCCCGGCGATGAGAAAAGATGCTCCACCGCGGCCTGGAACGTGGGGTGCGCGGCGCGGCCGACGTCGCGCAGGCGCGACTCGAGCTCACGCAGCTCAGCGTCGACGGGGGCATAGAACGACGCGGCCTGTGCCGCCCTCACGCGGGCCAGTCTAGGTGCGGATTACGGCTTCTTCGTGGGCGGCGGTGTGGGTGGGCCTGGCGGAGTCCGCGTCGGTACCGGCGTTCTTTCTGGCCCCGGAGACCCGGACGAACCTGGCGAACCGGACGGCGAAGCCGACGGCTTCGGCGCGAATCCGCAGATCGACCAGCTGAAGCGGCCGTACGAGTGCACACCGGATACAGCCTCGGAAGCCCAGCGGCTGTACCAGGGCTGCCAGTCCACGAACGGCGCGCGGAGACTGATGCAGCCACCGAGGTAGAAGTCGGCGTCGGTCTTCTTCGGTTCGGTGCCCTCGACGTAGTGCTCGGTGAAGCGGAAGTTCGCAGGGCATCCCGGCCCGGGCAGCTCGCCCGATCCATTTCCGCCGTACAGCGACGGGTTCACGCACACGACCTTGTCGACGATGCCAGACGGACGGTCGTACCACTTCACCGGTAACCCACCGACGACGGTCTTCATGTAATCGCGCCACAGCACGCCGGGTCCGAGCGCGGAGCTGATGCCGCGCATCTCCGAGTTATCGGAGTTGCCCATCCAGATCGCGGTGAGACGCTGCGGCGTCCAGCCGATCGCCAGGACGTCCTGCAGGTTGTCGGTCGTTCCGGTCTTGAGGGCGGCGGGACGGCCGATGTTCGTCCACGGCCCGAACACGAACGAGCCGTTCGGGTCGGTGTTGTCCTTGAGGATGTCGTCGAAGACCCAGGCCATACGCGGATCGATGACCTGTCGACCCTCGGGCTTCGTGTAGTCGCGCACGACCTTCCCGTCGCGGTCGAGGATCTTCATGATCAGCGTCGGCTCAACGCGCACGCCGAGGTTCGCGACGACCTGGTACGCGCTGGCCATGTCGATGAGACGCATCTCGCCGGCGCCGATGCCGAACGAGAGGCCAAGTCGACTGCGGTCCCAGTCGCGGTCGATCCCCATCTGGTGGATCGTGTCGATGATCGCGTCGACGCCGACGGTGCGCGTCACCTGCAGCGCAGGGAGGTTGAGCGACTCGCGGAGCGCCTGCCGGATGGTCAGCGGCCCGTGCTGCTGCGACTTGCCGTCGCCCTGCGGCGCATCGTGCGGGTGGTACGGCTTGCCGCTGCCATCGGGCAGCTCCCATTCGATGTCGTACAAGCGCGTCGACGCGGTCATGCCCGCGCGCAGGAAGCCCGTGAGGTAGGTGAAGATCTTGAACGTCGATCCCGGCTGGCGGAGCGCGATGCCGGCGTGGTCGTAGTCGCCGCGCATCTTCGGCGTGTTTTGGTAGTAGTCGTAGGAGCCGACGTACGCGAGGACCTCGCCGGTCGTGGGATCGAGGGTGATCATCGCAGCGTTGTTCACGTTGTTGCCCTTCAGGGCGTCAACGTGGTCCTTCACTTCCTTCTCGGCGAGCTGCTGCATGTTCCAGTCGAGGCTCGTGAGCACGGTCAGCCCGCCTTGGTACGCGGCCTTCTCGCCGACGTCGCGAATGAGCTGCTCGCGCACGCGGAACGTGAAGTGCGGCGCGTACAGCGAGGTCGTCGCGGCCTGCACCTTGATCGGCTCGTCCTTCGCGGCGTCGGCCTCGACCTTCGTGATGTAGCCGTTCTCCACCATCGAGTCGAGCACGTCGGCTCGCCGCGCTTTCGCACCATCCATGTTCTGGATCGGGTCGTACGCCGACGGCGCCTGAGGCAGACCAGCGAGGAGCGCCTCCTGCCCGAGCGTGAGCTTGGACAGGTCGGTGATGCCGAAGTACGTCTTCGCCGCGGCGCGGATGCCGTACGCCTGATTCCCGTAGTAGATCTGATTGAAGTACATCTCGAGGATCTGCTTCTTGCTGAAGGTCCTCGTCGCCTCGACCGCGAGGATCGCCTCCTTGATCTTGCGCGTGAACGTCGGGTCGTCGCCCAGGAGGCGCGTCTTGATCAGCTGCTGGGTGATCGTCGAGCCGCCCTGCGTGATCTTCCCGCTCGCCTGGTTCGCGTTGAAGGCGCGGATGATGCCGCCAACGTCGATCCCTGGGTTCGACCAGAACGACTTGTCCTCGATCGAGACCGTCGCGTCCTGCATCTTCTGCGGGATCTTGTCGAGGCCGATGAGCTCGCGCCGCTCCTCCTCGAGTGTGTAGAGAAGGTGCTCGCCCGAGCGGTCGTAGATGTGCGTCGACAGCGGGATGGGAACGCTCGCGAGGTCGTGCGCCGCCGGGAGATCAGCGGCGAAATAGCCGAACACCGCGGCCGCGGCGACACCGCCCATCGCGAGCATCGCGAGCATGAACGCCGACAGACCGCTCGCGAGCGGTCCGAGCTTCACGACCGAACCCGGACGACGCGAAAGGCGTCCGCCCTTTCGGTGTGGGAACCGGTACGCCCGGTAGGCGCGACCAGGCGACAGACGATTAGCCATCGGTTGTGTAACGGATGCACGGCCCGTGCCATAGGCAGGGCAGTGGCTCACCGCCTGCTCTTCTTGCTCCCACGCAAGCGTGCGAGAAGACGTCCTAGTAGCGTCGCCGCGGGCGCAGCTACGGCGACGCGCAATCGTCGCCGCGCATCACGCACATCGCCCTCCCATGTCTGGATGAGCTCTTTGTCGTCAGGCGTGATCGTGTTCGCGGGCCCGCGGCGCTCCATCGCATCCTCGGTCGCGGTCATCCGCTCATACACCGAGACAAGCGCCACCAGTGTGGTCGGCACTTCGGCACGGAGCACGTCGCGGTGCCGCGCGAACTGCGCGTTCTCGAACACGACGGCTTGCTGCGTCTGATCGAACATCGATGCAAGCTCGATGTTCGCGGCGAGCTCGCGGTCGACATCGGCAGCCGCGCGCTCGAGCCGCGCCTGCCTTTCAGCGGAGCGCCGCCCGAGGAGTCGATCGAGGAATCCCACGCCACGAATGCTGTCACAACGCGCGTCGATGTCTTGTATCCATCGGACGTATCTGATTGATGCATTGCATGTATACTTAGGCGATGCCTGGTCCGTTCGGGCGCGTAAGCGCTCCCCCTCCCCACTTCCCCGTCGGCGGCCCCGTGCCGGCGGCAGATCTCGTCGGGCGCGAGACGTACATCCGCCGCATCGGCGAGCGGCTCTGGGACGGCAACCACGTCCTCCTCGCCGGGCCACGTCGCATCGGCAAGACCTCGATCATTCTCGAGGTCCTGCGGCGGCTGCATCGCCGTGGCGCGCTCACCGCGTACGTCGACTGTCTCGGCGCGACTGACGTGCGCGGTCTCGGCGAACGGCTCGTCGACGCGCTTCTCGAGAACGTGTCGGGGGCCGAGCGCAGCTTCGAGCACGCCAAGGCGATCGCCGCCGGCGTGCGGCCATCCGTGAAGGTGAAGTACGAGCACGTCGAGATCGCGCTCGACCTCGCGCGGGAGAAGAACGACCAGCGATTCTTCGATGGCGCGCTCGATCTTCCGCGGACGCTCGCGGCACGGACCGGCAAGCGCGTCATCGTCGTCTTCGACGAGTTCCAGGCGGCCGGACGTCTTGGCCCGCGCGTGTTCGACGTCATGCGCAGCCGCTTTCAGGCGCAGCGCGGCGTCGCGTACGCATTCCTCGGCAGCGAAGAGGGCATCCTCGAGCAGCTCTTCAGCGAGAAGGGTCGTGCGTTCTACCGCTTCGCCGTGCCCATCGATCTCGCCGATGCGGGCGGGCACCGCTTCGGTATCGCGCCCGACGATTGGCTCGAGTACATCCGCGAGAAGTTCGCGCAGAAGAAGATCACGATCGACGATGCGAGCGTCGACCGCATGCTCGACGCGACCGGCGGCCACCCGCAGGACACGATGCAGCTCTGCGCCGCGCTCTACTACCTGATGCGCGACAGCGGTGCCCGCGTCGTGTCGGCCGAGCACGTCGCCGTCGCGTACGAGCAGGCGCTCCGCGAGCTCGAGCGACCCTTCGCGCTGCACTGGACCGAGCTCGCGGGAGGCAAATACCTCCAGCAAGTGGCAAAGCGCATCGCGCACGGCGCGGTGCTCTACGCGGCCGAGAGCGGCATCCCGCGCCCCGAGGTGCTGCGGGCGCTCGAGGCGCTGCGCGCACGCGGTCTCGTCACGCGACTCGGACGTGGCAAATACGACTTCGTCGAGCCGATGTTCGGCGAGTACGTCCGGCGGTTGGACGAGGGCGCAGCCGGTATCGTTCCTCGCTGATGGCGACGCTGGAACTGAGGAAGGGCGTACGCGTCCGCTACTCCCCGGTGCACAGCGACGAGTGGCGCGAGGGCGAGCTCATCCGCTCTTCACCGAATCAAGAGGAATGGCTCGTCAAGAACCGCTTCGGGCGCTTTTGGATCCATGTGAGCCGGCTGCGGCCGGTCGATGACGAGCCGCAGCCGGATCACGCCGCCTAGGCGACGCGCGTCCGCTCGCCGCCCATGGCGCGCCAGAGCAAGAGGACGATCACCGACCCGACGATCGAGCCGATGAGCCCCGAAGCGCTGAGCTCGAGCGTGCCGCCGAACAGCAACGCCGCAAGCGTGCCGCCGACGAACGACCCGATGACGCCGAGGACCATCGTGCCCACCCAGCCCATGGGGTCAGGCCCCGGGACAAGGGCACGCGCGATGAATCCTGCGATCAGGCCCACGATGAGGAACAGGATCAGGCCCACGCATTCACCTCCGCTGTGATCTCGCACGGAGGAGGTGCAGGAACGGTGCCCATCGAGCGTGGCCTGATTTGCGTTTGATCGGTACCCCCGAGCGGACTCGAACCGCTGCTTCAGGCTTCGGAGGCCTGCGCTCTATCCACTGAGCTACGGGGGCGGAACACCTCAATTCTACGTGCGGTAGCGTGGCCGCCATGGCAGCGACGACGTCTGAGCGCGATAAGGAGCTCTCACTCGTCCAGCATCTCGGTGAGCTCCGCGACCGTCTCATGGTCGCCGGCATCGCCGTCCTCATCACGACCATCATCGCGTTCCTTTTCTCCGTCGACATCGTCCGGATCCTCCTGGTGCCGGTGAACTGCGAGTTCTTCCACGTCGATCCGAGCCACTTCCCGTACGTCGTGCCCGAGTACATATGCCACGAGACCCGCACGAAGCTGATCGCCCTCAGTCCTACGGAGAACTTCACGACCTTTCTGCGTGTCTCGCTGTTCAGCGGAATCGCGCTCGCGATGCCGGTCATCCTCTTTGAGATCTACGCGTACATTGATCCGGCGTTGTTCCCGAAGGAACGCCGTTTTGTTCGGCTCACCGTGCTGCCCGTGCTCGGCCTCTTCCTCACGGGCATGGCGTTCTGCTACTTCATCCTCCTCCCGAACGCGATCAAGTTCCTGATCAACTTCGGCGGGGACGTCATCGAGAACCAGCTCCGTGCCTCGGATTACATCTCGTTCGTGACGACGTTCATCCTCGGAGTCGGGCTGGTCTTCGAGGTCCCCGCGATCATTTACACCGTCGTCCGTGTCGGCGTCGTGCCGCGGTCGTGGCTGACAAGACAGCGGCGATACGTCTTCCTGCTGGCGTTCGTCGTCGGAGCGGTGATCACGCCAACGCCCGATCCGTTCAACCAGACGCTGGTCGCTGTCCCGATGTATCTCCTGTTCGAGCTTGGCCTCTTCCTCGCACGATTCGTCCCAGCTCGGCCAGCCGCCGCTTGAGCTCGGCCTCGGCGCCGAGGTCCGTCGGCTCGTAGTAGCGGCGCCCCTGCAGGTTCTCCGGCAGGTACGTCTCGTCCGGCGCGATGTGCCCCTCGTAGTCGTGCGCGTACTTGTAGTCCTTGCCGTAGCCCAGCTGCTTCATGAGCGGCGTCGGCGCGTTGCGCAGGTGGAGTGGCACTGGATCGGCCCGCGTCTCCTCGAGGTCGCGCTGCAGCTCGCCGAGCCCGCGCTTCAGCGAGTCCGACTTCGGCGCGAGCGCGCAGTACACGGTGGCCTCCGCAAGCGGGAAGTACGCCTCAGGCAGACCGATGAGGTGCGTCGCCTGCTGCGCCGCGCTCGCGATGACGAGCGCCTGTGGATCCGCAAGGCCGACGTCCTCGCCGGCGAGGATGACGATGCGCCGGGCGATGAACATCGGGTCCTCGCCCGCGTCGATCATGCGCATGAGCCAGTAGAGCGCCGCGTCCGGATCGGAGCCGCGCACGCTCTTGATGAACGCGCTGATCGTGTCGTAGTGCTGATCGCCCGCGCGGTCATACAGCAGGCTGCGCCGCTGCAGCGCCTCGCGGACGTCGGCGAGCGTGATCTCGCGCGCGCCGCCGGTCGCGTCGTGCGCGAGCTCGAGAGCGTTGAGCGCCACGCGCGCGTCACCGTTCGACACCGCGACGAGCCCGTCCTCGGCCTCCCGCGACAGACGCGCCTTCCCCGCGAGGCCGCGCTCGTCCGCGAGGGCGCGACGGACGATCGTGCGCACATCCTCCTCTGACAGCGGGCGCAACACGTACACGCGCGAGCGGGAGAGAAGGGCGGAGTTCACTTCGAACGAAGGGTTCTCCGTCGTCGCGCCGAGGAGGATGACGTCGCCGTTCTCGACGTACGGGAGGACGACGTCCTGCTGCGCCTTGTTGAAGCGGTGGATCTCGTCGATGAACAGCACGGTGCGCTGGTTCGTGAGGCCGCGGATCTTCCGCGCCTCCTCGATGAGCTTTCGAAGCTCCGCGACGCCGCTTGACACGGCGGAGATCCCGACGAAGCGCGCCTTCGCCATGCCCGCCGCGACCGCCGCGAGCGTCGTCTTCCCGGTCCCCGGCGGTCCCCAGAGGATCATCGCCGGGATCTGCCCCGCGTCGAGCGCCTTTCTCAGGACGCGGCCCTCGCCGACGATGTGCTCCTGCCCAACGAACTCCGAGAGGTCACGCGGCCGCATGCGCGCCGCGAGGGGCTTCGCCTCAGGCATTCGGCGATTCTGTCACTCGTCCCAACCGCTCGCTGCCTCTCGCGAGACGCCGCGAGCGCGCCGCCTCATCACGGCGCGCTCGCGCAGTCGAGGAGGAAGCGCGGACTCTAGGTGCGCGCCTCGGACATCGCCATCGCGGGGCGGTTGAGGTACGCGGCGGCCGCGGCCCAGATGCCGACGACAAGATGCAGGACGTTGTCTGCCGGGTTCTCCAGGTTGGCGAGGCCGAAGAAGTTGCGGTGCATCTCGTCGCCGGCAGCGAGCGTGAACCCGTAGATGCCGGTGAAGAGGCCTGACAGCGCGATGAACGCGACGAGCCAGCGATGCAGCTCGGCGTTCCGCGTGCCGAAGCCCGCGGCGAGCCCGACGATGCCGAGCGCGACGTGCGCGATGTTCTCCCCGGAGTCGAGGTTGAAGGCCGCGATGTTGTTGGTGACGCCGCTGAGCCCGATGAGGCCGAGCAACAGCAGAACGGCACCGCCGAGTCGAAGGACGGTGGTTGGCGAGAGCAGCGTGGACATTGACATGCGAACGATCCCTCCCGTTGGTGATGAAGTCCGGCGGGAGATACGACGGCTGCGGCGCGATCGGATCAGTGCGAGCATCGCCATGGAGTGATCCGCAGTCGTGTCGAACGTCGTACCCAGTAGCACGGCTGAGAGCGACCGCGCGCTCGTGGCACGCGTCGCGGCGCGTGACGCCGACGCCCTCGGCGACCTGTACGACCGTTACGGGAGGATGGTGTTCGGCGTGCTGCGAGCACTGCTCCCGAACCCCGAGGCCGCTGAGGAGGTCATCCAGGACGCATTCCACGCGCTGTGGCGGAGCGCGAGCGTCTACTCGGAGTCACGTGGCTCGGTGCGGACGTGGCTGCTCGCCATCGCACGGAATGCGGCGATCGACTGGCAACGCACCAAAGGCCGCCGCGCTCGACGTGAAAGCGCGCTCGACGCCGCGAAGGACATCCGTGATCCGCTCGCGGAGGAGCTCGTGGAACGGGTCGCGCTCCGTTCACAGGTGCGCGCCGCGCTCGAGGCGCTGCCTCGCGAGCAGTGCGAGGTCCTCGTGCTGGCGTACTACGGCGGCCTCACGCAGACCGAGATCGCCACGCGAACCGGCGCGCCGCTCGGGACCGTGAAAAGCCGCGCGCGCCTCGCGATGAGCCAGCTGCGCCGAACGCTCGCCGAGGAGGCGCCGTGACGCAGCATCCGACGGACGACCTCGGCCTCTACGCCCTCGGGCTCCTCGACCGCGGGGAGCGCGATGCGATCGACCGCCATCTTGCGGAGTGCGCGGTGTGCCAGACGGAGCTCGAAGCGCATCGCTCGACCCTCGCTGCGCTCGCACCCGAACCGGCCATGCCCGCGGCGGCGGACCTCCGCCGGCGGATCGTCGCGCGGCACGAGCGCACGTGGTGGCGCGGCTTTCCGGCACTGGGCTACGCCGCGTCGGCCGTGCTCGCGGTCGCGCTCGTCGTGTCCTTCAACGCCTTCCTCCACGAGCGCGCGTTGCGCGACGACTACGCCCGCGCGCTCAGCGCGGTCGCCACCGGAGCGCGCGTCGTGCCGCTGCAACCGCAGGCTGACGCACCGCTTCGCGGCGCGCTCGTCCTGCCCCGCGACGGGGTGGCGTATCTCGTGCTCGCGCTTCCGCCTCCGCCAGCGGGGAAGGCGTACGAGGCATGGGTCATCCGAGGCGGTGTGGCGACGGCCGTAGGCATGGCGCCCGTGCTCACCGGCGTGATCACGATGGAGCTGCACGAGCAGCTGCGCGTAGGCGACGCCACGGCGATCACGCTCGAAGACGCCGCGGGCGCGCAGGCACCGACGAGCGCGCCGCTGCTCGTCGGCGAGGTCTGACAAACAGTTCAAGTTTCGCTTATACTTACCTCCGGCAACGATATTCATGGCGGACGGGGAGCATGCTTAGCCAGTCATACCTTCGTGAGCTAAAGGCGTTCCATCGCGCGCTCGGTGATGTCACGCGCCTTCGCGCGGTTCAGATCCTCGCGACCGAGGGCGAGCTGAACGTCTCCGAGCTGGTGCGCCGCCTCCGCATCAGCCAGCCGCTCATGTCGTGGCACCTTCGCCGGCTCACTCGCGCGGGCATCGTGCGCACCGAGCGCGTCGGCCGCGAGGTGCACTGCACGTTCGATCGCGAGCGATTCGCCGATCTTCAGGACCGGAGCTACCGGACCCTGATGAACCCCCTGTGAGCCTCGTCCCCCCTCGCGCCGCGACAGGGATGCGCGGCGGCCTCGCGCCCCTCGCCCGCTGGCTCCATCGCGCCGGGGTCGGCGCGAACACGGTCACGATCGTGGGACTTCTGCTGACGGCTCTCGGAGCGGCACTCCTCGGCGGCGGACAACCCGCGCTCGCGCTCATCGTGCTGCTCGTTGGCACGCTCGCCGACACGCTCGACGGCCAGGTCGCGAAGGCCGCGGGGGGCGGAACGAAGTTCGGGGCGTTCCTTGATTCCACCGCCGACCGGATCTCGGACGCGCTCCTCATCGGCGCGGCAGTCGTGTATGCGGCGCATCGCGACGACACGTTCCTCTTCTGGGGCGCTCTCGTTGCCCTCATCTCGGGATCGCTCGTCCCGTATATCCGCGCCAAGGCCGAGTCGCTCGGGCTCACGGCCAGCGTCGGCTTCACGCCGCGCGAAGCGCGGCTTCTGCTCTTCGTCCTCGGAGTCGCCGCGTGGGCGATCTCCGGCAACTCACAGCTCTTCGCGGTGGCGGTCGCCGTCATCGCGTTTCTTGCGACCGTCACCGCCGTCCAGCGCATCGCGCACGTCGCGAGCGCGCTCAGGAACACATAAGGAGACGTTGAAGTATGCCCGCGAAGAAACGCGTTACCAGGGCACGGCCGACCCGCCGGCGCGCCGGACGCAAGGTCCGTGTGGCGATCATTGGGGTCGGGAACTGCGCGAGCTCGCTCGTGCAGGGCGTGTACTACTACCGCAACGCGAAGCCGGGCGACCAGATACCGGGGATCATGCACGTCGATCTCGGCGGCTACCACCTCGCGGACATCGAGTTCGTCGCGGCGTTCGATGTGGACAAGAACAAGGTAGGCAAAGACCTCGCCGACGCGATCTACGCGAAGCCGAACAACACGTACCGCTTCGCGGACGTCCCCAAGACCGGCGTGAAGGTCGGCCGCGGGATGACGCTCGATGGCCTGGGCAAGTACCTCTCGCAGGTCATCACCAAGGCACCGGGCGAGACCGACGACATCGTCGGCATCCTCAAGGAGCGCAAGGTCGACGTCGTCGTGTCGTACCTGCCGGTCGGCAGCGAGGACGCGACGCGGTGGTACGTCGAGCAGATCCTCCAGGCGGGCTGCGCCTTCGTGAACTGCATCCCCGTGTTCATCGGCCGCGAGCCTCGCTGGCAGAAGCGCTTCGCGGAGAAGAAGCTGCCGATCGTGGGTGACGACATCAAGTCACAGGTCGGCGCGACGATCACCCACCGCGTCCTGACGCGCCTCTTCATGGACCGCGGCGTTCGTCTCGACCGTACGTATCAGTTGAACTTCGGAGGCAATACCGACTTCCTCAACATGCTCGAGCGCGAACGCCTGGAGTCGAAGAAGATCAGCAAGACGAACGCGGTCACCTCGATGCTCGATTACCCCGTGCCGGCGGACGACGTGCATGTCGGACCGTCGGACTACGTGCCGTGGCTGCTCGACCGGAAGTGGTGCTACATCCGCATGGAGGGCACGACCTTCGGCGACGTTCCTCTGAACGCCGAGCTGAAGCTCGAGGTCTGGGACTCGCCCAACAGCGCCGGAGTCGTCATCGACGCGATCCGCTGCTGCAAGATCGGTCTCGACCGTGGCCTCGGTGGCACGCTCGTGGCGCCGTCGGCGTACTTCATGAAGTCGCCACCGAAGCAGATCCCCGACGACCAGGCGCGCGACGGCGTGGAAGCATTCATCAGGGGCGAGGACAACCGCACACTTACCGGTAGGTAATGCTCGAACGCCTGTCCCACGGCGCCGGCTACTGGGTGTGGCGGGCGGGCGCTGCCCTCGTGCAGCGTCTCCCGCCTGGCTTCGTGTATTCCTGCGCCGTCCTCGGCGGTGAGCTGGCGTACCTCTTCTGGAATACCAAGCGCGAGATCGCGAAGCACAACCTCTCGGTCGTGCTCGGGCGCCCGCAGGACCATCCCGAGGTCGCGCGCGTCGCAAGGCGGAGCTTCCGGAACTTCGGGAAGTACCTCACTGAGATCATGCGGTTCCCCAAGCTCCACGCCGCGGATCTCGAGCGCATGGTCACCATCGACGATCGCTCGAACGAGCACCTACAGCAGGCGCTCGACCACGGCAAGGGACTCATCTTCGTCTCGGCGCACTTCGGCAACTTCGAGCTCGGCGGCGCACGCATCGCCCAGGAGATCCCGATCACCGTCGTCGCGGACGAGCTCGAGAACCAGCGGCTCATGGATTTCCTCGTCGCGAACCGCGAGCACAAGAACGTCGTCATCCTGCCGCCGGAGGGATCGGCGAAGCGCGTCCTCGCGGCACTACGTCGCAACGAGATGGTCGGTTTCATGATGGATCTCGGGCCACGCGCGCAGGAGCTCGACAACGTGCAGGCCGAGTTCTTCGGCAAGGCGACGACGTTCCCGACGATCGCCGCCGCTCTCGCACGGGTGTCGGGCGCGCCCATCGTCGTCGCGGCGGTGAAGCGCGAGCGGGACAACAGCTTTCGCGGGACCGCGCTGCCGCCGATCTTCGTGGAGCGCACGAAGCAGACCGCGAAAGACCTCGAGCAGGCGACGCAGTCGATCGTCCGCGCGCTCGAGGGCCTCATCCGACCTGACCCCGATCAGTGGTACATCTTCCGGCCCATGTGGCCCGAGTCGGCTCAAGGCTGATGGCCACCAGCGCCCTCGTCCGCGCTGCCGAGCGCGCGCTGCCTCTCATTCCGAACGGCGTCAGCGCGCCCCTTGCGGAGGTCCTTGGGACCGGCGCGTACCTCGCGTCGCCGCGTGCGCGCGCGAACGTCATGGAGAACCTGCGCGTCATCGCGCCGGAGCGCGCCAGCGCCGGCTTGGTTCGCCAGGTGTTCGTGGAGCAGTCTCGAAACTACCTCGAGGTCTTCCATGTCCCGCACATCGCTCCCGACCGTCTTCTCGCTTCGATCGAGCACCGTGGCTGGGAGCACTTCCTTGCCGCGGAGGCACAGGGCAAAGGCGTCGTCGTCGCGTCGGCGCATCTCGGGCCGATCTCCGTGGTCGGTCAGATGTTGAACGCGCACGGATACGAGGTCGTGCTGCCGGTCGAGGCCGAGCACTCGGACTTCCAGCGCGCCGTCAACCGTGCGCGTCGCGGCATGGGATTGCAGCTCGTGCCGACCGAGACGCCGCTCGCGGTGTACCGCGCGCTGCGCGATAAAAAGGTGTTCGGTGTCCTCGCGGACCGCGCGGTGACCGGCGTGGGCGAGCGCGTCGCGTTCTTCGGACGCGAAACGCTCATCCCGTCGGCCCACATCGCGCTGGCGCTGCGCACCGGCTCGCCGGTCGTGCCGGCGTTCTCGGGGCGCGAGAACGGGCGGTTCGTGGCGTCGTTCGAGCCGCCGCTCGCTCTCATCGCCACGGGCGACCGCGAGGCGGATGTGCGCGAAGGCGTCCGGAAGTGGGCGCTGGTGCTCGAACGCTACGTGCGCGGCGCGCCCGATCAGTGGACGGTATTCGAGCGCGTCTGGGCGGAACGTTGACCGGAAAGGCGGATCTCCAGCTGCACTCCGACCTGGGCGACGGGCTCGCGCCGCCGGAGGCGATCCTCGACGCCGCGGAGCGTGCGGGGATGAACGTCATCGCGCTCACCGATCACGACGACATCCGCGGGTCGTTCGTCCTCCGCGATCTCGCCGCGCGCCGAAACAGCGCGGTCGAGGTCGTCACGGGGGTCGAAGTCACGACGCGCTCCGGTCACCTCCTCGCGCTGTGGATCGAGGACGAGGTGCCGATGTTCGGCGCGCTCGCCGCGACGGTCGCGCAGATCCACGAGATGGGCGGGGTCGCGATCGTGCCCCACCCGCTGTCCTATCTCACCTTCTCGATCGGCGAGGGCGCGCTGCGCGCCCTCGTCAACGCGGCGGCGGAGTGTCGTGTCGACGGCATCGAGCTGCGCAATCCCTCGTACGCCGGGCGCGTCCGGCAGCAGCGCGCAGCGTGGCTCAACGAACACGTGCTGCACGTCGCCGCGACGGGCTCGAGCGACGCGCACCACGCGCGGCTCGTCGGCACGGCGTGGACGGATTTCGAGGGCACCAGCATGGCGGAACTGCGCCGCGCGATCGCCGAACGCACGACCACGCCGGACGGACGACACTGGACGCTTGGGGAGCATCTGGACGGCGTTGCCCGTCAGCAGTGGCGGTCGATGGTGAAGGATCCGGTGAAGCGCGCGCGGCGTCGCATGGGGCGGAAGAAGGCGAAGTGAAAATCGGGATCGTCAGTCCGTACGCGTATCCGCGGCCGGGCGGCGCGAACGCGCACATCCGCGAGACGTACGCGCACCTCCGCGCGATGGGTCATCAGGTGCGCATCCTGACCGCGCCCTGGGGCGACGACCCGCCGGCGCAAGATGTCATCCAGATCGGGCAGGCGGTGGCCGTGCCGTTCAACGGGAGCATCGGGCGCGTCACGCTCTCGCTGCGACTCGAATGGCTCGTGTCGCGCATGCTCGAGCGCGAGAAGTTCGACATCATCCACCACCACGAGCCGTTCGTGCCGTTCCTCTCGTTCCAGATCCTCGATTCGGCGAAATGCCCCAACGTCGCGACGTTCCACGCGTTCGGCGGCTTCTCGATCTCGTACTGGCTCGGTCGCGTGGTGCTCGATCACTACATGGCCAAGTTCGACCAGCGTGTCGCGGTGTCGAGCGCGGCGCGGCACTTCGTGTCGCGCTACTTCCCGGGCGAGTACCGGATCATCCCGAACGGGGTCGACGTCGACTTCTACGCTCACGCGAAGCCGTTCCCCGAGTTCCGCGACGGCAAGGTGAACATCCTCTTCGTCGGCCGCGTCGAGCCGCGCAAGGGCACCATGTATCTCGCGCGCGCGTACGCGCGTCTCAAGCCCAAATATCCAGAGACGCGGCTGATAATCGTCGGCCGCGGGCCAGAGATCGGCGACGTCCGCCGCTTCGTGCATCGGCAGCGTCTCGCCGACGTGTTCTTCGCCGGCCGCGTCGAGGATGCGGACAAGGCGAGCTTCTACAAGACCGCGGACATTTACGTCGCGCCGTCGACGGGGCAGGAGTCGTTCGGGATCGTGCTCCTCGAGGCGATGGCCGCGGGCTGCGCGGTCATCGCCTCCGACATCCATGGCTACAAGCGTGTCGTACAGCGAAATGTGTCGGGCCTCCTCGTGGAGCCGAAGGACCCCGAGGCGCTCGCCGACGCCATCGAACGGCTGATCACTCAGCCGGAACTGCGGCAGAGCATCGGCGAGGCGGGCGCGCGGCGCGCACCGGAATACGACTGGCGCCACGTGACGGGGGAGCTTGTCCATGTCTACGAGGACGTCATCCGCCGCCGCGCCGCGCCGGCCAGTGAACCCTCTCCCCTACCTGTACGTACGCGCTAGTGTTCTGACGCCGCGTGGCATCGGCCGCGCATGAAGGTCAAGGGGGTGGAAGCTTTGCTTCGTGCTCGAATCGCCTTCGTCTTCCTCGTAACCGCCACGCTGGTGATCGGGGCCTGCGCGCAGCAGGCCAAGCCGGGCACCTCCGGCTCGCCTGCCGCCTCGCTGGCGGGCGGCGAGAAGCCGACACCGGGCGGGACGCTCACCTTCGTCGTCAACGCGGAGCCGCCGTCCTTCGACGGGCATCGCGAGACGACCTTCGCGCTCCTGCACCCGATCGCGCCGCACTACAGCCTGCTCTACAAGTTCGACCCGAACGACCTCACGAAGGTCATCCCCGACGTCGCGGACGGGAACCCGACCGTCTCCGCGGACAAAATGACCGTGACGATCAAGCTCCGTCAGGACGTGAAGTTCCATGACGGCACGCAGATGACGTCCGAGGACGTCAAGGCAACGTACGACAAGATCATCACGCCGAACACCGCGGCCGGGCAGAGTTCGCCCCGCGCGGGTGCGTACGCGGTCGTGTCGGCCGTGAACGCGCCGGACAAATTCACGATCGAGTTCAAGCTCAAGTACCCGTCGGCGTCGTTCCTCACGAACCTCGCGTCGCCGTGGAACTTCATCTACAGCGCCGCGAAGCTCAAGGCCGACCCGCGCTGGTACGAGAAGAACATCATGGGTACCGGCCCCTTCACCTACGTCTCGAACACGAAGGGTCAGGACTGGGTCGGGAAGAAGAATCCGGACTACTTCGGGAAGGACAAGGACGGCACGAAGCTGCCGTACCTCGATGGCTACAAGGCGCTCATCATCACCGACGCGACCGCGGGCGTGAACGCGATCCGCAGCAAGCAGGCGATGATCGAGTTCCGCGGGTTCACACCGCAACAGCGTGACGACCTTTCACGTGCGCTGCCCAACGACCTCGCGATCCAGGAGGCGCCGTGGATCTGCGTGAACTACGTCGTGCCGAACACGAAGGTGAAGCCGTTCGACGACGTGCGCGTCCGCCAGGCGCTGTCGCTCGCCATCGACCGCTATGCGGGAGGCGAGGCGCTCAGCAAGACGACGATCGTGAAGGACGTCGGTGGGCTCATGCGCCCGAAGGGCCCATTCGCGATGTCCGACGCGGACCTCGCGAAGATCCGCGGCTTCGGCAAGGACGCGGCCGCGGCGAAGGCCGAGGCGAAGAAGCTTCTCGCCGACGCTGGCGTCCCGAACCTCTCGTTCAAGTTCCTGAACCGCAACATCACGACGCCGTACGAGCCGGTCGCGGTCTTCCTCATCGATCAGTGGAAGCAGGTCGGTATCACGGCGACGCACGACGTGAAGGAGACCTCGCCGTACCAAGCGGACCTCCGCGCCGGCAACTTCCAGGTCGCGCTTGACTTCAACTGCGACTTCCTCGACGAGCCCGACCTGCAGCTCGCGAAGTTCTGGTCGGCGAGCAAGGCGGGCAAGGGCCTCAACTTCGCGTACTACGACGACGACAAGCTCGATGGGATGATCGACGCGCAGAGCCGTCAGACCGACCCGGCGCAGCGCGTCAAGCTCGTGGGCGACATCGAGCGCTACGCGATGGACGAGAAGGCCTACCAGTACCCGGTGCTGTGGTGGTACCGGATCATCCCGTACCTCAAGATCGTTCGCGGCTGGCAGATCGGCTCGAACCACTACACGAACCAGGACCTCACCACGGTCTGGCTCGCGAAGAGCTAACTAGGAAAGAGGCAGGGGCCGGCCGACTCTACCGCGGCGTGCGCGAAGCGCACACGCCAAGCAGCCGAGCGCGGCGAAAGCCGCGCGAGTACCGACCGTGAGGCGGTACGTCGTCGGGCGGCTCTTGCTCATGATCCCGACGCTCGTCGGCGTCGCGGTCCTCACGTTCGTCGTCATGCGGCTCGTCCCGGGAGACATCGTCGCCCTGCGCTACGCCGGATCGAGCGTGCCGCAGGACGTCATCGACCGCGAGCGCGCCCTCCTCGGGCTGGACAAGCCGCTGTGGACGCAGTTCGTCGATTGGATGACACAGCTCGCGCACCTCGACTTCGGCCAGTCGCTGTGGACGGGCCACGCGGTCATCGATGAGGTGTGGACGCGGCTGCCCCTCTCGCTGGAGCTCGCGGTCATCGCGACGCTCTTCGCGGTCGCCTTCGCGCTGCCACTCGGCGTCATCGCCGCGGTGAAGCAGGACACGTGGGCCGACTACGCGATACGTATCTTCAGCGTCGGCGGCCTCGCGATGCCGAGCTTCTGGATCGGCATCATGCTCGTGCTCGGCACGATCACGTTCTTCGGCTGGGCGCCGCCGCTCGTGTTCACGCCGATCACCGAGGACCCGATCGCCAACCTCTCGCAGCTCATCCTCCCCGCCGTCTCCGTCGGCTATCGCTATTCCGCGGTGTCGATGCGTATGACGCGCTCAACGTTGCTCGAGGTGCTCCGCGAGGACTACGTGCGCACCGCGCGCGCGAAAGGCTTGCGCGAGACGCTCGTCGTCGTGCGCCATGCGCTGCGCAACGCGCTCCTCCCGGTCGTGACCGTCATCAGCCTCGAGTTCGCGTTCCTCATCGGCGGACTCGTCGTCACCGAGCAGGTGTTCAACCTCAACGGGATCGGCAAGCTGCTCGTCGACGCGGTCACGCACCGCGATTACCCGCTGATCCAGGCGCTCGTGCTGCTGCTCGCGTCGGTGTTCGTGATCGTGAACTTCATCGTCGACCTGATCTACGTGTTCCTCGACCCGCGCATCCGGTACTCATGACGGAGCGAGCCACCGCGCTCGAGAGCGAGGCCGAAGCTCTCGCTCGCCGGCGCTACTTCGAGTCGACGCCGCGAAAGCGATTCGTGCGCTTCTGGCGGGAGTTCATAACGCGACGTCCGCTCGGTGCGTTCGGCCTGGTCCTCGTGCTCGCGATGATCCTCGCCGCGCTGCTCGCGGATCGCATCGCCCCATACGACCCGACGGCGATCTCGTTCAAGGACCTGCTCGCGCCACCCTCACCGGAGCATCTTCTCGGCACCGACAACTTCGGACGCGACGTCTTCTCGCGGCTCCTTTTCGGTGCGCGCACCGCGCTCCTCGTCGGCTTCACTGCGTCGATCGTCGGGTGCACGCTCGGCCTCATCCTTGGCATCGTCGGCGCGTACTTCGGCGGGCGGGTCGATCAGATCATCCAGCGCCTCATGGACGTGCTGCTCTCGTTCCCGCTCATCGTCATTGCGATCGCCGTGGTCGCGGCGCTCGGGACCGGTGAGGACAAGATCGCCAATGTCATCGCCGCGATCACCGTGCCGATCATCCCGCGCGTCTCGCGTGTCGTGCGTTCGAGCGCGCTCTCCGTCGTGCAGATGCCGTACATCGAGGCCACGCGCGCGGTCGGTGCGCGCGCGATGCGGATCATGTTCCGGCACATCGCGCCGAACGTGTTCGCGCCGTACCTCATCATGATGACCGCGTTCCTCGGGCAAGCGATCCTCCTCGAGGCATCGCTGTCGTTCCTCGGCCTCGGCGTGTTCGAGCCCACCCCGTCGTGGGGACTGATGCTGCGCGGCGCGGGAATGCAGTTCCTCGAGCGCGCGCCGTGGCTCGCGATCGCACCGGGCGTCGCGATCAGCCTGGCGGTCTTCGGCTTCAACCTCTTCGGCGACTCGCTGCGCGACGCGCTGGACCCGCGACTGCGCACCGCATGAGCAGCGCGTCGACCGCTCCGTTATCGGCGCCCGAGGCCATGGTCCTCATCGAAGGACCGCGCGCGGACCCACACGAGATCGTCTTCCTCGCACTGCTCGAGCTCGTGGTGCGAGGCGGCGCGAGACTGGCGGGCGGTCCAGAGGACAAGCTGAGTGACCGGCGGCTCATGCCGCGCGAGCACGGTCGCGTCGGCGCGAGACCGCTCGTCGCCTTGGTCGATGTGATAGACGAAGGCATGGCTCGGTCGCCGCAGCGATCCATCGCCTTCGCGCCGACCCGGTTGGTGAGAGAAGCGTTCGCGGTCCGCTGGGGGACCGCCGAGGCCTTCGTGCGGATGGAGGTCTGGGGAGGGCTCGAAGCGCGCGGGTTCGTCTCTACGCGTGAGCGCGACCTCGATGTGTTCGCGGTCTACCCGTGGCATCGGACGGCGGAGGGCGACCTCGAATGCGCTCGGCTCCACGCCATTCTGGAGCGATCGCCGGACTGGCAGAGCGCCCCGGGGACGACATTGCTCGAGCTATCAGGACTGGCTGTGCCGAGCGACGACGTCTTCGACGCGATCGACGAGCTCGAGGACGGGATCACGCCTCCGGATATCTGGGGCGACGACGGAGACGGGTCGTCCCCGCCTCCGTCGACATCGGACTAAGTGGCTCTTCGGCGACGCGATGTCATCCGCATCCATCAGGGCCACTACACCGTGCCGATGGAGTTTCCGCGCGCGCCGCACCTGCAGGGGGCGGTGATCGTCGTGACGTCCTTCTTCATTCGACATCCCGACGGCCCGATCCTGCTCGACACCGGCTTCGCGCTCGGGCACGCGAAGGCCGAGGCGCTCTTCCATCCGGTCGTCCGCGACTTCGACGACGCGCTGCGCGAGATGGGCGTGAAGCCGAGCGAGGTCCGCGCGATCGCGAACTGTCACTTGCACATCGACCATTCGGGCAACAACTGGCGTTTTCCGGGCACGCCGATCTTCATCCAGAAGGCCGAGCGTGACGCCGCGCGCACGACGCTCGATTACTCGCTGCCGAAGAAGACGATCGACTTTCCAGGAGCGATGCTCGAGGTCCTGAACGGCGAGGAGGCCGAGATCGCGCGCGGCGTTCGCATCATCCCGACCCCCGGCCACACCGACGGCCATCAGTCGTTCGTCGTGGACACGCAGGAAGGCCGGATCGTCGTCGCCGGCCAGGCCTTCAACGAGACGAGCGATTACACGCGCGCGCTCCTCGCGTGGCGGCTCGATCGCGAAGGTGAGCCGCATCCGCCGTACGCCCCCTGGGTCGCGCGCCTTCAGGAGCTTGACCCCTGGCGGGTGGTGTTCGCCCACGACCTCGCGATCTGGGAACGCGGCGTGTGACGCCCGCGTGCGTGATCACCGCACACTGACCTCGGAGCGTACCTGGTCGAGAAAGGGCCGTGGCCACAGTGCGTGCGAGCGCGACGCGGCGATGATCGCCCGCAGCGCGCGCCATGCGCCAGCACGGATCTCCTCCGGTCGCGCAGCGGTTCGCGCGGCGAGGAGCACCTCGGTGCGCGCGACGCTCGTGGGCGACGACGCTGGTGGGTCGGCGTACCTGATGTCGCTCTCGACGAGCAGGCGTTCGGGCGGGACATCCTGCCAGATGCGGAGTCGCGCGACGGCTCGGTGCACCGAGAAATAGCAGCCGAGGGCTACGGCACGGCGCGTCTCCTCGTCATTTCCCGACCACCAGTGAAGGATGGCGGCGGGAGGCATACGACGCCGCAGCTCGTCGAGGACCGCGCTGCTCGTCCGATGGGGATGGATCGACACGACGCGCCCGAGAGCGCAGGCGACCGCGAGTGCGGCCCGGAACGTCGCTCGTTGCGCGGGCATCGGCACGCGCGAGGTCAGATCGAGCCCGATCTCGCCGATGAGCGGCGAGCGCCGGGCCAGTTCGGTGAACTCGTCACGGTCGAAGGCGCGCACCGCACGTGCGCGCCGCGGATGACAGCCGACGCCCCACACCGCCCGCTCGTCCGCTCGGGCGAGCGCGATCCTCGCCTCATCCGATGAGAGCGTCATCGCGAGGACGAAGCCCGCACGTGCGATCGCGCGCGCCGGGAGCATCGCATCGAGATGCGCGTGCGCGTCGAGCGGCAGCGACTTCACCTATGTCCTGCCGCGCTCGAGCGCGTGGAGGATCTTCGTCTGCGTCTCGTTGATCGCGTGGATCTCGACCGAGAGCCTGTGGATCGCGGTGAGCGTCTCGTGATCCGCCTGGGCGCGGGCGTCATTCGCGATCTGGATGACGTTCTGGCCGACGATGATGATCGGGAGCAGCACGAGCTGCAGGAACGTCTGAGCGATCCAGGCGACGATGATGATCACGTCGCGCGACGCGAGCGCCGCCGGCAACGAGATGAGCGCGAGCAGCCCGAACAGATAGGCCGTCCACATCGTGCCCACACGCGACGTGATGGCGACGGCCAGCCGCTGGTTGAAGCGGCCCATCGGCCCGGCACCGTGGACCTGTGCTCCGACGTCGTGGGTCATCACCAGACGGGGGCGGTGGGATCGCGCGCGATCGAGATCGGGTGCATTCACGTGTCCCCTCCTCCAGGCTTGAGCTTCGCCGCTGCCGCGACGAGCGCAGCGTTGTCCTCTGCCGATCTTCCGCCTGCCTGCGTGAGCGTGTCCTCGAGGAGCGCCGTCACCCTCCCGCGCGCTCGGCGACCGCGCGGGCGATGGCCGCCTCGAGCTCGGCGGCGCGGTGCGAGCCGATCATCACGCGCGGACCGCTGTTCGTCTCCACCAGGACGCCATGCCCGCCGCCGGCGTCGAAGGACCAGCCGCGCACCAGCATGTAGTGCACGCCCCAGCCGCCATACGAGAGCGGGTTGTATGCCGTTGCCTGTGCGCGCTTGATGTCGTCGATCGGGATGTGTCGCGCCGGCCACAGCAGGTGGAAGTTCACGTGCACCCCGGTCTGGTCGACGTCCGTCACGAGCCGCGCAAATCCGAGCAGGAGGGCGACGAGCAGGATCACGAGCGGTCCGAGCATGAGCGGCAGGACCCTGCTCAGGTCCCGCATCGCCACCTCGATCGTTATCGCGACGACCGGTATCGCGATGAGCGCGATGACCGCCCAGACGAACGATCCCAAGCGCTGCTCCTCGTGGAAATAACTCGTCATCGTCCTTTCCACTCGGGCCTGCGCTTCTCGATGAACGCCCGCACGCCTTCGCGGAAGTCCTCACTCGTGTAGCAGAGCGCCACGAGATCGTGCGAGTCGTCGGCGACCATGCGCTCGCGCAGGCGGCGGAGCCCCTCCTTCGTCGCCCAGAGCGTCAGTGGGGCGAAGCCGCTCATCGTCCGCGCGAGCTCCGCCACGCGGGCGGACAGCGCCGCGTCGTCGGCGACGACCTCGTGCACGAGCCCAATGACGCGCGCCTCGTCGGCGCCGACGATGCGCGCGGTGAAGATCAGCTCCTTCGCGCGCGCGAGACCCACGAGCGAGGAGATGCGCGCGAGGTTCGCGAGCGACAGGCAGTTGCCGAGCGTGCGCGCGATGGGCATGCCGAATGTCGCGGCCGCCGTCGCGATGCGCAGGTCGCAGGCCGCGGCGATCGCCAATCCGCCGCCCGTCGTCGCGCCCCCGATCGCGGCGATGGTCGGTTTCCGGACGGCCTCGAGCGCGCCGAGCACGCGGTCCATCCGATCCTCGTAGTCGTACGCGTCCTGCGCGGTCGTGAACGTCCGGAACTGCGCGATGTCCGTCCCTGCGACGAAGGCGCCGCCAGAGCCGGTCACGACCATCGCGCGCACACCGTCATCGTCGTTCGCTCGTCGCGACGCGTCCTCGAGCGCCTGATACATGTCGAAGGTCATCGCGTTGCGCGCGGCGGGCCGCTCGAACGTGAGCGTGAGGATGCCGTCGGCGAGGGCGAGGCGCGCCTCCTTCGTGATCACGCTGGAGCTGCCTCCGGCTCGCTGGCGACGCGACTCGCGAGGAGCCGATCGATCTCGCGCTGGTCGTAGCCCGCTTCGGCGAGGATCTCGCGGGTGTGCTCGCCGAGGCGCGGCCCGGCGCGCTCGATGCGCGCACGCGACGACTCGAAACGCAGCGGCGTGCCGAAGGCGCGCAGCCGGCCGAGCGTCGGATGCTCGAGGTCGACGAAGAACTCGCGTGCTTCGAGGTGCGCGTCGTTGAAGACGCGTCCGTAGTCCTGTATCGCGCCGCAGGGGACGCCGGCGTCGCGCAGCACGGCCAGCCAGTGCTCGGCGGGTCGCGTCGCGGTGACCTCTTCGATGAGCGGGATGAGCGCGTCGGCGTGTTCGCGCCGCGCCGTCGCGTCCGCGAAGCGCGGATCGGACACCAGGCGGTCGAGGCCGAGCGCGCGGCAGAACGCGGTCCAGTTCGGCGGCGTCGTCGCGCCGATGACGAAGTGGCCGTCCGCAGCACGCACCGCCTGGTACGGCCCGACGAGCTTGTGGGCCGAGCCCGCGGCGCGCGGCACCTCACCGGTGGTGAAATACGTGCCGGCTTCCCAGACGGCGAGCGAGACTGACGACTCGAACATCGACACATCGACGAGCTGCCCGCGCCCGTCGCGCGCACGAACGGCGAGCGCGCCCATGACCGCGATCGTCGCGTAGAGACCCGCGGCAAGGTCGG
The DNA here is from genome assembly GCA_005887995.1 of Chloroflexota bacterium. GTDB lineage: Bacteria > Chloroflexota > Limnocylindria > P2-11E > P2-11E > CF-39. The sequence continues at coordinate 31,835 of VBJD01000033.1, read as the reverse complement.
AGATCGAGACGCCGACCTTCACAGGAGGGCCTCCCGGCTCGCCGGTGACGCTCATGAGTCCGCTCATCGCCTGCACGATGATGTCGAGCGCGGGTCGATCGGCGTACGGGCCCTCGAGTCCCCATCCCGTCACGGCGGCGTAGACGAGACGCGGGTTCGCGTCGAGCAGATCGCGCGGCGCGAGACCAAGATCGCCCATCGTGCCCGGCCGGAGGTTCTCGACGATGACGTCGGCGTGCGACGCGAGGCGACGGAACGCCTCCGTTCCCTCAGGCGACTTCAGATCGAGCGCGATGCTGCGCTTGCCGCGATTGAGGCGGACGAAGTTGCCGCTCTCGCCGTCCACGATGGGCTCGAGGCGACGAGAAAGATCGCCACCGCGTGGATCCTCGACCTTGATGACATCGGCGCCGAGGTCCGCGAGCTGCATGCCGCAGAACGGACCGGCCATGTAATTGCCTACCTCGAGCACGCGCGTGCCTGCCAGCGGCGGCTGCTGCATGGGGCGAGTCTATGGACGCGATGGACGCGACGGACGCGAGCGTCTAGCGCGCCGGGCTGCGACGCGAGCGGGAGCGCGACAGCTCGCGCGAACGAGCCTCACGGGAGTGAGCCCCGGCTCGGACCAACTCTCATTCAGCAGGGCCTTGCCGGGGCGTGGCGAGAGAGCGCGAGCGGTCGTGCTAGACGCTCGCGGCGCAACCGTTTAGCACCCACCCCATTTGCGAATGAGAGACCCGTCGGTCCGCAGCTGCCACACGGCGCCGCCCAGCCCAGCGCGTCCGATGACCCACACCTCATCCTTGCGCGCAAAGATCGACACGAGATCGCACTCCGTCCGGAGATCGACGCGTCGCAACGTTCCCTGAGGCGTCGTGTCGTTCGTGGTCAGGAGGGTGCCCTTGTCACCCACGATCCAGACACCGGGCTCGTCGATCACATCGCGCAGATCGACGTCGACACCGCTCGGCATCGCGCGCCAGCTGCCGTCGCTCCATACGACCACCGTTCCGGCGTCGCCGACCGCGACGACGTTGCTCGGGCTCGTCGCAGCGACGGCGCGGAGCGCGTTCGCCTGGCCGGTACCGACGGGGTTCCAGCCGCGCGCGTCGAGTCGGTACGTGATGCCGGAGTCGCCCACGGCCCACGCGGACTCCAGAGAGAACGCGACGACGCCGTAGAGCGACTCGTCGATCCCCTTCGCGAAGATCTGGATGTCCCCGTTGTCGAGGACGAAGACGGTGCCATTGCTGCCGACCATGAGCGCACCGTCGGGAAGCGACGACACGCCGAAGAGGTCCTGTGTCGTGACGTCGGTCGAGCGGATCTGTCGCGTCTGCTCGTCGCCGATGAGGATGGCGCCGAGGAGGCCGACGGCGTAGGCCGCATCCGGCGAGCACGCGACGTTCGTGAGCGACCGCAGCGTGCCGTCGACCTGCTGCCATGTACCGCCCTCGTAGCGCAGCAGGCCACCGCCGTTCGTCACGATCCACACGCCCTGGGCCGTCGCGCAACCGGCGGAGAGCGGCTGGCGGAATAGCGTCGCTTCGTCGATCGGCGATGGGCTCGGCGTCGGTGCGGGCGTGAAGGTGACGCTCACGACGTGCGGCGTCGGTGATGGTCGGAAGAGACGGCCGCTGCCAAGTCCGATGCCCGCCGCCGCGAGAACTGAGAGCACCGCGAGCGCCGCGGCGACGCGCCAGCTCACGCGCCCATCGCTTCGAGCCGCTTGATCCGTTCCGCGATCGGTGGGTGCGTGTTGAACAGGCCATCGAGGAACGTCGGGGCGTCATGCAGTGGATTGGCGATGTACAGCGGCGCCGTCGCCTTGTTCGCGACCTCAAGGGGCTCGGTATCGGCGGCGATCTTGCGCAGGGCGTTCGCGAGCCCGGCGGGGTAGCGCGTGAGCAGCGCGCCGGATGCGTCGGCGAGGTATTCGCGCTGCCGCGACACGGCGAACTGCATGAGCGCCGCGATGATCGGCGTGAGGATCACAAGCACGATCGCGACGAGCGCGATGATCCCACCCGCGCCACCGCGGTCACGCCCGCGCCGCCCGCCGCCGAAGCGCATCGAGCGCCACATGACATCGGTGATGAGCGCGACCGTGCCCACAAGGACCGTAACGAGGAGCATGACCCGAATGTCGCGGTTGGCCACGTGGCTCATCTCGTGCGCGAGCACGCCTTCGAGCTCCGTGCGGTCGAGCTTGTCGAGGAGGCCGCGCGTCACCACGATCGACGCGTGTGCCGGATCGCGGCCGGTGGCGAAGGCGTTGGGGGCCGAGTCATCGATGAGGTAGAGCTTCGGCGGCTGGATCCCGAGGCCGATCGCAAGCGTCTCGACGATGTTCCGTAGCTGCGGCTCCTCACCCGGACCGAGCTCCCGCGCCTGGCTCTGCGCGAGAACGACCCGGTCGCCCGCGAAGTACGACGTTGCGGCGGAGACGCCTGAGAACGCGACGCCGATCGGCAGTGCCGCGATGCCGCCGCCCGGCGCGAAGTACTCGCCGACGAAGTACGCGAGCAGCGACACGACGGCGGCGAACACCGCGACGAGCGCAAGCGTGCGCCAGCGGTTCGCAGCGACGGCCTCGTAGATATTCAGCCGCTGTGGCGGTGCGACCACGCTCCGTTAGCTGAACGACACCTTCGGTGCGGTCCGCTCCGCCGCGTCCGCGAGCTCGAAGTACTGCTCCGAGGTGAATCCGAACGCGCCTGCGAGCGCATTCGTCGGGAACGTCTGCAGCGCCGTGTTGTAGTCGCGCACGTTGCCGTTGTAGAAGCGCCGCGCGAAGGCGATCTTGTCTTCCGTCGCGGTGAGCTGCTCCTGTAAGTCGCGGAAGTTCTGAGACGCCTGCAGCTGCGGGTAGTTCTCCGCGACGGCGAAGACCGAGCGCAGCGCTCCGGTGAGGACGTTCTCGGCCTGCGCGCGCTGCTCGGGCGTCCCGGTCGCGCCGGCGGCGATCGCGTTCGCGCGCGCGTTCGTCACGTTCTCGAAGACGGTCTTCTCGTGCGCGGCGTAGCCCTTCACCGTCTCGACGAGGTTGGGGATGAGGTCGTACCGCCGCTTGAGCTGGACGTCGATGTCGCTCCACGCCTCACGGACGCGCTGACGCAGCGTGACGAGGCGGTTGTAGATGCCGATGAGGAAGAACGCGACGAGGGCGATGACGGCGAGGACGATCCAGATCTCCACGCTCTTCTCCCCTTCCTGCGGTCGCCCGCTCTGTGAATGCTAGAGGAGACTCTTCACCGCGGTCGCGATGCAGTCGGCGTCGATTCCAGCGGCGTGCAGCAGCTCGGCCGGCCTGCCAGATCCCGGCATCTCGCGTACCGCGAGGTGCTTCCACGAGACCGCGGTCACAAGGCCGCCCTCGGCGCATGCGTCGAGCACCGCCTCACCGATGCCTCCTTCGGGCCAATGGTCCTCGACGACGACGACATGGCCGTTCGTCGCGACGAGGGCCGCGAGGAGGGTCTTCGCGTCGATCGGCTTCACGCTGTAGACGTCGATGACGCGGACCTTCGTGCCCTCCTTCGCGAGCGCATCGGCGGCTTTGATCGCCTCGTGGAGCGTGATGCCGGCCGCGATGACGGTAACGCGGTCGTCCGCGCCGCCGCCGCGCACGACGCGGCTGCCACCGATCGCGAACTCGTCGGCCGCGCCGTAGATCACCGGTGTGTTCGCGCGCGTGGTCCGCATGTACACGATGCCCTCGCGGTCGGCCATCGCCGCAACGAGCTTCGCCGTCTGATTGCCGTCGCAGGGATACAGCACGGTGCTCCCGTGAACGGCGCGCATCATCGCGAGGTCCTCGAGCGCCATCTGCGAGGGGCCGTCTTCGCCGATCGACACGCCGGCGTGCGATCCGGAAAGGCGGATGTTCGCGCGTGAGATCGCGGCCATACGGATGAAGTCGTAGGCGCGCGTGAAGAACGCCGCGAACGTCGACGCGAACGGCCGCAGCCCGAGCACCTGCATGCCGACCGCTGCCGCCACCATCTTCTGCTCGGCGATGTACATCTCGAAGAAGCGCTCCGGTGCGACCTTCTTCACCTCTTCGGAGTGCGTCGAGTTGCTCACCTCTGCGTCGAGCGTCACGACATCGCTGCGCGCGACGCTGAGCGCCGCGAGCGCGTCGCCGTACGCGCGCCGCGTCGCGACGGGCTCGCTGTAGGTCTTGAACTGCGGCGCTTTCTTCGTCGTTTGCGGCGGCCGCCACGGATCCGGCTTTGTGGTCTCGAAAGTGCGCGACGGTTCGTCGCCGATCTCCGCGAGCGCACGTTTCGCCTCGTCGGCGGACAGCGCCTTGCCGTGCCAGCCTTCCTTGTCCTCGATGAACGACACGCCCTTGCCCTTCACGGTACGCGCGACGATCGCCGTCGGACGCTCGGCGTCGCGCGCGCGTGCGAACGCGTCGTCGGTCTCGGCGAGGTCGTGTCCGTCGATGACGAGGACCTCCCAGCCGAACGACTCGATGCGCGCGGCATAGGCATCGGTGTCCCACTCCAGCTCGGTCGGGCCGCGCTGGCCGAGACGGTTGACGTCGATGATCGGCGTGACGTTGTTCAGCGATTCGTGGCCGCCCAGATCGAAGGCCTCCCACACCGAGCCCTCGGCGGTCTCGCTGTCGCCGACGAGGGTCCACACGTGGAACGGCGCGTCCCACAGCCGCTTCGCTGCGAGCGCCATCCCGATCGCGATGGGCATGCCCTGGCCGAGGGATCCGGTCGCGACGTCGACCCACGGCAGCACCGGTGTGGGGTGACCCTGCAACCGGGAGCCGAGCCTCCGGAACGTGAGGAGCTCCTTGTCGTCGATGACGCCCGCCGCGCGGAACACCGCGTACACGAGCGGTGACGCATGTCCCTTGGAGAAGATGAGGTGGTCGTTCGCCGGATCACGCGGCTTCGACCAGTCGTAGCGCAGGTGGCCGGCGAGCAGTACCGCCATGAGATCCGCGGCCGACAGTGACGAGGTCGGATGTCCCGACCCCGCGGCGGTCGACGAGCGGATGCTGTCGGCACGAAGCTGTCGCGCGATCTGACGGTACAGATCGAGCCGCGTCGAGGAAGCGGCGACCGTCGCCACGGAACGAAAGTAGCGCACGGAGGCCGCGAATATCCTTCGCGCACCGGCGCGCGTTGGGGGTTCGACATGGACATCGGCATCTACGGACTGGGACGGATGGGCGGGAACATGGTGACGCGGCTGCTGCGTGGTGGCCATCGCGTCGTCGCGGGCAATCGCAGCGCAGGGCCGGTCGACGAGAAGAAGGGCGAGGGTGCGGTCGGCGCCTACTCGATCGAAGAGATGGCCAAAGCGCTACGTCCGCCACGCGTGATGTGGTCGATGGTCCCCGCCGGCGACGCCACAGACCACGCGCTCGACGAGTTCATGCAGTACGGGACGAAGGGCGATGTGCTCATCGACGGCGGCAACTCGAACTTCCGCGACTCGATGCGTCGGGGCCAACGCTGCGGTGAACACGGTTTCGATTTTCTAGACATTGGTGTATCCGGGGGGGTTTGGGGGTTACAGGTCGGCTACTGCATGATGGTCGGCGGACCGAAGCGCGCCGTCGACATCACCAAGCCCGTGCTCGACACGCTCGCACCACCGAATGGCTGGGCGCACTTCGGGAAGAACGGCGCGGGCCACTTCGTGAAGATGGTCCACAACGGGATCGAGTACGGGATGATGCAGGCGTATGGCGAGGGCTTCGAGCTCTTGCACGCGAGCGAGTTCGCGCTCGACATGCGGACCGTTGCGAAGGTGTGGCTGCAGGGCAGCGTCGTGCGCTCGTGGCTCCTCGAGCTGCTCGAGCGCGCGTACGAGGCCGAAGGCAGCGACCTCGCGAACATCAAAGGCTGGGTCGCGGACTCCGGCGAAGGGCGCTGGACGGTGAAAGAGGCGATCGATCACGACGTTCCTGCGACCGTGCTCGCGCATTCCCTCTTCGCGCGCTTCACCTCGCGGCAAGACGACTCGTACGCGATGAAGGTCGCTGCGGCACTGCGCAACCAATTCGGCGGTCACGCCGTGAAAACGGAATAGAAAGTGAGCCGAGGGACGAGCGGCTTCGCCGCGAGGAGCGAGACCACCTCGCGAGTGACAACGAGCGGTAGGACAGCAGCGCCAGCGAGCGGTAGGACAGCAGCGCCAGCGAGCGGTCGGACAGAGAGCGCAGCGGAAGCGAATCCGCTGCGCGAAGGGCTGCGCCTTCAGCGGGTGCCGAAGCCCGCGACGCTCGTGCTCTTCGGCGGATCGGGCGACCTCACCCGCCGCAAGCTGCTGCCCGCGCTATACAACCTCGCGCTGCAGCGGCTCCTCCCCGCGTCGTTCGCCGTCGTTGGCGCGGCGCGCAGCGCGCAGAGCGACGACGCGTTCCGCAGGGAACTGCACGACGCGGTCGCGGAGTTCAGCCGGACGAAGCCGATCAACGAGGAGGTGTGGGGCGCGTTCGCGCGCAACGTACGCTTCGTCGCGACGCCGGACGACGCGGGCTACGACGCGCTCCGCGCGGCGTTGGACCGCGTCGACGTCGAGGCTGGCACGAACGGCAATCGCCTCTTCTACCTCGCCACGCCGCCGCAGGCCTACGCGCCGATCGTGCGCGCCATCGGCAAGCACGAGTTGCGTGGCCCGGGCTGGTCGCGCGTCGTCGTGGAGAAGCCGTTCGGTCGCGACCTGGCGACGGCGATGGAGCTCACCGGAGTCGTGCATGAGGTCTTCCGCGAGGATGAGGTGTTCCGCATCGACCACTACCTCGGCAAGGAGACCGTGCAGAACATCCTCGTGCTGCGCTTCGCGAACGGCATCTTCGAGCCGATCTGGAACCGGCAGTACGTCGACCACGTGCAGATCACCGTCGCCGAGTCGCTCGGCGTCGAGGAGCGCGCCGATTACTACGAGCACGCCGGCGCGATGCGCGACATCGTGCAGAACCACCTCCTGCAGCTCATGGCGCTCGTCGGCATGGAGCCACCAGCCGCGTTCGACGACCGCGCGGTGCGAGACGAGAAGGTGAAGGTGCTGCGCGCGCTGCGACCGATCTCCGACCGTGAGGTAGGCGCCCGCACGGTGCGCGGCCAGTACGGGCGGGGATACATCGAGGGGAGGGCCGTGCCCGCGTACCGTGAGGAGAAGGGCGTCGCGGCCGACTCGCAGACCGAGTCGTTCGTCGCGCTCCGGTGTTTCATCGACAACTGGCGCTGGGAGGGCGTCCCCTTCTACATCCGCACCGGAAAGCGCTTACCGAAGCGCGCGACGGAGATCGCGATCCGCTTCCGCATCGCGCCGCATCGGATCTTCACCAAGGACGCCTCGGAGGGTCTCGAGGCGAACGAGCTCGTCCTGCGCATCCAGCCCGACGAGGGCATCAGCCTCACGTTCGGCGCGAAGGTGCCGGTCCAGGGCCTGCGCATCCGCACCGTCAACATGGACTTCGTCTACGGCGCGTCGTTCATGGTCGATGCGCCCGACGCCTACGAGACGCTCATCCTCGACGCGCTTCGCGGGGACGCGACGCTGTTCACACGCCGGGACGAGGTCGAGCAGCAGTGGCAATTCGTGGATCCGATCCTCGGTGCGTGGTCTCGCGGCGTCCCGGCGCTCGCGACCTACAACGCCGGCTCGTGGGGGCCGACGGAGGCCGACACGCTCATCGAGCGTGACGACAGGGCGTGGCGCAGGCCATGACGACGGGGATCGACGAGGCGGTCTGGGGCGCGCCCGTTCCGTCGATCGCGGCGCTCGAGCGCGAGCTCGCGCGGCTGCGCCGCGCAGCCGGTGCGCATGCCAAGGAACAGAGCCATTCCGTCGCCCGCGCCACGGTCCTGAACCTCGTCGTGTACGCGGACCGCGACACGCACGCGCTGCGCGCGGCGCGGGCGACGATGCGGCTCTCGAACCGCCATCCCTCACGCGCGATCATCGTGTACGGCGACCGGGAGCGTGAAGGCGCTGACGTCGCGGTGCAGCTGCATTGCCACGCGCCGCGCCCGGAGGAGAGCTCGCAGGTCTACTACGAACAGATCCTCGCGCGCGTACGCGGAGATGCCGACGACCGCGTCGCGAGCGTCGTCATCCCGCTCCTGGTGCCGGACCTACCGGTGTTCCTGTGGTGGACGGGCACGCCGCCGGAGGAGGCGCGACGCTTCGACGACCTTCTCGCGATCGCCGATCGGTTCATCGTCGATTCATCCGACTTCGCGCGGCCCGATCGCACGCTGCCGGTCATCGCGGCGCTCGCAGCGACGCAACGTGGTCGTCGCTTCGGCGTCACCGACCTCAACTGGACGCGTCTCACGCCGTGGCGCGAGCTCGTCGCCGGATTCTTCGACGTCGAAGCGTGGCGGCCATGCCTCGACGAGATCGTCGGCGTGCGCGTCGGCTTCGGTGTCGACATGGACGGGCGGGACATCCATCCGTCGCAGGCGTTGCTCCTCGTCGGATGGCTCGCGTCGCGCCTCCGCTGGCGCAGCAAGGGCAGTCTCGCGCCGTCGGAGGCCGGCGGACTCCTCTTCGAGATGGCGCGACGCGACGGCGCGCGGGTCGACATCCGCATCCGACCGCGCTTCGAGCGCGGCATCGAGCCGGGCGACACGTCGGGGATCCGGCTGCAGGCACGCCACGCCGGTTCGCTCTTCGAGTTCGTGCTCAAGCGCGCGCCCGATCCGCATCACGTCACCGCGGCCGTCGTCGTCGATGGCGCGACGCGGTCGATACGCGTCGTTCCGCTTCCCTCGGCGGGGATCGAGGATCTGCTGCGCGAGGAGCTCGCGATCGTCGGCAACGACCACGTGTTCGAGGAGGCGCTACACGCGCTCGTCACGCTGGCCTGACGCTTGCCGTGGGAGCGGACGTGTCAGCTGACAAGCGGAAGGCCGCTGTTCGGCATGATGCCGGCGAAGCCCGCGTGCTCGCCTCCCGCTACCGCCTCCTCGAGCGGATCGACGCGGGCGGGGCGGGCGAGGTGTGGCACGCGCGCGACGAGCGGCTCGGCCGCGACGTGGCGGTGAAGATCCTCGGCGGTGACGCCGATGAGGCGTTCCGTGAGCGCTTCGCCGACGAGGCGCGGCGCGCCGCGTCGGTGAGCCATCCGAACGTCGTCACCGTCTACGACGAGGGTCGTGACGGCGATGACTCCTTCATGGTCATGGAGTTCGTGCGCGGCAAGACGCTGCGCGACGTCGTGAGGGAGCGTGGCCCGCTTCCGTCACACGAGGCCGCGCGCCTTGTGTCACAGATCGCCGCGGCGCTCGACGCGGCGCACGAAGCGGGCGTGATCCACTGCGACGTGAAACCCGCGAACGTCATCGTCGACGAGCGCGGCACGGCGAAGCTCACCGACTTCGGCATCGCGCGCGCGGCACGCGGTCCGCGCGAGCACGAGCTCATAGGCACCGCGCGATACATCGCGCCGGAACGCATCGCGGGCGAGGCGCCGAGCGAACGATCCGACATCTACAGCCTCGGCCTCGTCGCGTACGAGCTGCTAGCGGGACGCCCGGCTTACGCCGAGATGGAGACCGACGACCTCCTGCGCGAGCGGCTCGACGGGCCGCCGCCATCGCTGCGCACCGCACGTGTCGGGGTGAGCGAGCAGATCGATGAGGTCGTGCGCCGTGCGCTTGCCCGCGAGCCATCGCAACGCTACGAGCGCGCCGGCACGTTCGCCCGTGCGCTCCTCGCGGCGAGCGAGCGCGGCGACGCGACCGGCGTGCTCACTCCACCACCGCCCCGGCCGCTGCGTGCGGGCCGCGGTCGACAGATCGACAGCACCGTCGCGCTCCTCGCGGTCATCGCCGTGCTCGTGGGGACGCTCATAGTCTTCGCGAGCTTCCAGGGACGTGCGACGACCTCCGCGACGGCCGCGCCGGCGCGCAGCGCTGCGGTCACGACGACGCCGAGCGTCGTCGGAAAGGATGTGATCGAGGCCGGCAACATCCTCATCGCCGCGGGCTTCCGCGCGCCGGTCGGCTGGGAGGTCGACCCCGCTGCGCGCGGCACGCCGTGCACGGTCGCGCGGCAGCAGCCGGCCGCGAACACGCAGTTCGAACGGGGTGACACGGCGCACCTGTTCCTCGTGGGTGGGAAGGACTGCGGTAAGAAGTCGGATTAGTGGCTAGGCGCACGGCGGCGCGGACGGACACCGGCCGCATTCGGGAAGGGAACGAAGACCGCTACCTCGTCCGAGACGATCGCGACGTGACGCTCATGGCCGTCGCCGACGGCGTCGGCGGAGGGCCAGGCGGCGAGGTCGCTGCGAGTGCCGCGGTCGACGAGCTCGCGGCGCGCTTCTTCGCGGCGCCGCGCGCGCAGCCGCTGGCCGAGCGCCTCGGTGACGCGGTACGCGACGCGAACACCGCGGTGCTGCGCGCCGCCGACACGTCGGGGAACGCCTCGGCCGCGAGCACGCTCGTCGCGGCGGCCGTCGCCAAGGGTCAGGCGGTGATCGCAAATCTCGGCGACAGCCGCGCGTACCTCGTGCGTGACGGCGCTTCGCGTCAGGTCACCGAGGATCACAGCGGCATCCCGGCGCACGGCATCACGCGCTTCGTCGGCGACCCGCGCGGCGTTCAAGCCGACGTGTATGTCGAGGAGCTCCGACCCGGCGACCGACTCGTGCTCTGCTCCGACGGCCTCACGCGTCATGTCGAGCCGGAAGAGATCGCCCTCGTCGTCGGCACGAGCGGTGACGACCTCGACAGTGCGGCGCAACGGCTCGTCGAGCTCGCGAACTCGCGCGGCGGTGAGGACAACGTCACCGTGATCGTGCACTCAGCCCTGCCCTTTGGGCGCGCCGCGAGTGCGCCGCGCCGCATCGTCGGGCTCGCGATGTTCATCGTGATCGTGCTGCTCGTCGTGAGCGGCGCGATCGCGGTGCTCTTCGCCGTCGCTCCCGGCCAGCCACCGTCGATCACGGCGTCGCCGAGCCCGAGCGCGACCGCATCACCGTCGCCGAGCGCGAGCGCATCACCGTCGCCGTCACCCTCAGCGACACCGACGGAGACGCCGTCGGAGTCACCGACGCCATCGGCGAGCCCCTGACCTAAATGACGCCGATGCGCGCGAGCAGCCGGCGGGCTGGCTCGTATGCGAAGGCGACCGCGAGCGCGAGCGCGAGCGCGCCGACCTCGACGATCCACGCGATGCCGATCTCAAGGCTCGTCGCCGTCGCGGCGGACACTGGCGTCGGGCACGAATCGGTCGGATTGAACGTCGGGTCGTATGCCCAGGTCGGAAGGATCTGATACGCCGACCCGAGCTCGCCGGGTACCGGTAGGCCGGACACGTACGGATAGAAGAAGACGAATGCCACGACGGCGAGGATCGCGAACACCCTGACCGCGGTACGTCGTCGTTCCCAGAGGATCGCGAGCACGATGGCGAGGCACAGAAGGTAGAACGGCAGCGCCGTGAAGAAGTGATAGAAGAACAGGACGCGTGAGATGGGGATCCACGCGACGAACTGCGTGAGCATCGCCAGCGCGACGAAGCCCAGCGTCACCGATCGTGCGCGATACGCGAGACCGCCGACGATCGCCGCCGCGGGAAGCGCGGCCCAGAAGATGATCGGGTTGCCCGCGTCATAGATGTAGCCGTTGAAGTTCCCGGTGCTCCCGCCGAAATACCAGTACACCGGCTTGAGGTCGAGCGGCCACGCCCACCACGGCGATCCCGCGCAGTGCGGCGCCGTGAGAGAGCTGTGGTACCAGTACATCTGCTGCGTCAGCTCGACGAGATTCCAGCCATACGGCGCCGTCGGACCGCCGAACCAGCGCACGTACGAGCCGAGGTAGAGCACCGCAGGGATCAGCGCGAAACAGCCGAAGAGGAACGCGGCGTTGCGGCCCTTCCCGGCGAAGAGATCGAGCGGGCCGCCGGTGCCGGGGCGGCCGCGCTCGTACGCGTACGCGGTCACCGCGAGTGAGGCGACGAAGATCCCGGCGAGCGTGTAGATCGCCGCCCACTTCGACGCCGCGCCGAGCCCGATGAGCGCGCCGGCGATGAGCAGGTCGAGCCATGCCGCCCGACGCGGTCGATGAGCGGCGACGATGAAGTACCACGTGCCGACGATGAACGTCGTCACGTAAATGTCGTTCATGCCAATGCGCGCCTGCGCGAACATCGATCCGTCGAGCACGACGGCGGCGCCGACCAGGTACGCGACGAGCGGCGACGCGAAGAGGCGCCGCGCGAGCAGGTACAGGAAGAACGCCAGGAGCGCCCCGAACACGACGCCAGGGATGCGCCACGCGAGCGCCTGTCTCCCGGTCTCGATGCGCTCGACCGCATCGCTCCCCGCGACGACGAGCTTGTCGTCCTGGCCGTCGACGCCGAGGAACCGATCCGACTCGCGCACCGGTGTCGAGGCGAACGGCGACGCGCCGTGCGTCTCGATCGCAACGACCTTCCCCGGGACAAGCGCGTAGAGGAACTGCGTGCGTGGCACGACCGCCAGCGCTTTCGCGCCCTCCGTGAAGTCACCGGTCCGCGCGTTGCCGAGCGGGACGGTGTCGGTCGCGTGGCCCTCGAGGTCGATGATGTCGAGCGCCGGAGTGTCTGTCCGCGCGAGGAAGAGGCGGTTCGGGCCCTGCGCGTACGCGATCGCGCCAGCGGGACCGCGCGCGTTCAGCGTCTCCGTCTCTTTGGCGTTCGCGACGTCGATGACATGAACAACACCGGCTTGGTCGACCGCATAGACAACACTGCCATCGGTTTTGGCGGTCGCGGCCACGACTGGAGTTGGGATCACCTGTGGTTTCGTCTCGAGCGATTGGTAGATCTCGATGCCACCGTCGCCAGCGATCACGATCCGGCCGTTCTCGATGACGAGAGACCTCGGGGCGCTTCTGCTCATGGTCGTGAGCCTCACGCGCTGCTTCACGCTCCCGTCGCGGCCGAGCCGCGCGACCTGGAACTCGGTGACTAACACAACGTCTTCGCCGTCAAAGCCCACGGCATCCGGGCGATCCAGATTCGTGATCGGAGCGCGGGCGAGCTGACGACCGCTACGGTCACGGAGGACCAGCGCGTCTGGCTCAACGACCGCGCGTAGTCCGTCGTTGGCGACGGCAAAGGCCCGCACCTGTGAATTCGCGGGCTCCGTGCCGACGACGCGATCGTCGGCGAACGCGAGGATGCCGAGGGCCATGATCTCTTTCGCCAGATGTGGATGCGTCCACTCGTACGGCTCGCGTTGCGCGAGGAGCTCGTACGCCGTGCGCGCGTGATAGACCTCGTCGAAGTACATGTCGCGCGGCTGATCGAGCCGGTACCCGCGTGTGACGAGCACCACCAACGCGACCAGGAACGCGCTCGCGATGTCGCGACGAGTCGGGGGTCGCCCGAGAGACAGCGCGGCCGGCAGACGCCAGCGATCGTCCGGCCGCGCGGGAGGCGGCAATGGCCGCGACGCGATGGTGATCGTCTCCTCATCCGCCTCCAGCGCCGCATCGCCGCGGAACAGCCGCCAGGCAATGAACGCGGCGAGCCCGAGCATGAGCAGAGCGAGCGCGATCTGGCCGTTGCGGGTGAAGAGCGAGTCCTCGAGCCACTGCGGCGACCGCAGGTCGTTCTGCGGGTAGCGCGTGAAGGCGAAGTACAGCGAGGCCGCGAACGCGATCGCGAGCGAGATGTACGGCACCAGCAGGCGCGCGCGGAGCACCGCGAGCGGGAGGAGCAGCGCGAACGCGGGGAAGAGATAGCGCTCGTGCGCCCGTGTCGGCAGGAAGTAGAAGGCGAATGCGGCGAGCGCGCCGCATGCGAGGAAGGCGCCGACATCGCGACGCCACCAGAGGAGCGCGCACGAGCTCGCGAGACCGGCAAGGAGCAGGATCGCGCCGAGGACGACGTACTGGTCGTCGGGCTTCCAGAAGTCGCCGACGATCGACCAGATGTTGAACGCGTAGAGGCTGGTGAAGGGATAGGTCTCGGACGCCGAGCGCACGAGGTCGATGAGCTCGCCGGGGCCGGCGCGGAACGGCACGCCGAGCGCGAGGATCGTCAGCAGGGCCGCGACAGCGGTGCGCAGCGGCGGCCGCCAGTCCGCGTCGCGGATCCAGACGAAGAGCGCGCCCGCGGCGACGACGATCAGCGCGACGCCGAACTGGGGCTTCACCATCGCGGCAAGTCCGGCGATCGCCCCGGCGGTCGCCCAGCTGCCGCGTCCCGCGAAGATCAGCGCGAGCAGGAACGGGACGGTCCCGACCGCATCGACCTGTCCCCAATACGGACCGGCGAAGATCGGGCCGGGTGCGAGCATCCACAGCGCTGCCGCGAGGACCGCGCGGTCTCGACCGGCCGCGCGCCAAACGATCCAGACGCACAGCAACGCGATGGCGATATCCGCGGGGATCGACGCGGCCTTGACGATGAACTTCGTCTGCCCGTCGAACACGAGGCCGACGAGCCAGAGCACGTAGAGGTAGCCGGGGGGATAGTCGGAGAAGTACCCGGGCTCGTAGAAGCGTGAGGGCCCGACCTCGGCGAGCCGGCTCGCCCAGGCCTGGAACGTCGCGACGTCCGACGGGAAGCCCTTCGCGGGAAGGACGAGGAATCGCAGGACGACGCCGACGGCGATGACCGCGGCGATCGCGATGCGCGCGCGGCGATCGGCGCGCTCGGTCTCTTCCGTCACTGCCAGTAGCCGAAGCGCGTGATCGCGATCGTCGCGTAGAGGTTGATCGCGACCGAGAGCACCGTCGCGACGATGAAGGGGATCGAGGGCCGCGAACGCCAGCCGTCCCGCGTGCGCGCGTCGCCCGCGACGGCGAGCGCGACGAGGAACGGCTGCGCGTCGAGGCTGAAGCGGTAGCCGAACTGCTGGAAGCCGACCGTCCCGTGGAGCACATCAGGGAGCAGTGCGAGCAGCGCCGCGACCGCTGTGAGCGCGAGCGCGGCATCGCGGCGCATGTGGCGCAGGCTCGCGAAGATCCACACGAACGCGGGCGTCGTCAGGAAGAGCGACATGCCGACCCCCCTCGGACGCAGGAACCACGGCGTGCCTTCGACGAAGTCGGGCGGCTCGATGAAGATCGCCTGGAAGTGGCGCGGCAGATAGAAGAGGCTGAAGAGTCCCCTCGTGAAGAACACGTCACCGACGGTGAGCATCGCGTACCCCGCGTCGAGCGGTGTCCCCCAGCGCAGGAGGTTGTAGAGCACGTAGATCGCTGCGAACGGCAGGCCGCCCAGCACGACGCCGCCGAGCGCGCGCGCCAGCGGGATGCCGCCGCGCAGCGAGAGGAGCAGGACCAGCGCCGGCGTGGCGGCGACGATGGGGAGACGCGCGAGCGTCGCGAGCCCGATCGCCGCGCCGAGCAGCCAGGGGCGATCGCCGCGCGACGCGAAGAGGAACGCCGCGCAGAGGAACGGCATCGCGACGGCGTGCGCGTCGAACCACGCGCGTCCGTCGACTGACGAGAAGAAGAGCGTCGTGCCGAGCGCCGAAAGCGCGGCACCGCCGATGGCGACGAGACGCGGCGCGCCGAACGCGCGAAGCCCGAGGAAGAGCACGCCCCCGGAGGCGCCGCCGGCGATGCGCGACACGAGGACCTGCGCGAGCGCGGTCGGAAGAAAGAAGGCGAGTGGCGCCGTGAGGAGAGCCGGAAGCGGCGGATACGCGACGCAGTACCGTCCGTCGCCGCAGGGCAGGAGCTCGTTGAGCCAGGGCGGCGCTTCGTCGAGCCACCAGCGTCCGCCGTCGAGCGCCTGCGCGAGGCGGCCGTAGTAGTCGTAGTCGGTGAGCAGGCCGAAGCCCGCCGCGAGGTAGGTGAGGACGCCGATCGCCGCGAGCGACAGCGCGATGGCGCGATCGGATCGTGCGCTCAGGGAGCGCGCCTCCGCGACCCAAAGCGAAGGCGTATCACGCCGCGCAGGTCGTCGATCGCGGTGCGGAGGATGTCGACGCGCGAGTCGGGATCGTCGGTCCACGTGACGGGCACCTCGTGCAGCCGCAGGCCGGCGCGCTGCGCGAGGACAAGCAGCTCGGTGTCGAAGAACCACGTCTGGTCCTCGATGCGCGGCACGATCTGCCGCGCCACCTCGCCGCGCACGGCCTTGAAGCCGCACTGCGCGTCGGAAAAGCGCGCGCCGAGGGCGAGGCGCAGCACGAGGTTGTACGCGCGCGAGATGAATTCGCGTCTGACTCCGCGGCGGGTGTGCGCGCCGCGCGCGAGACGGCTGCCGATCCCGACGTCGCTCTCGCCGGCGACGATCGGCGCGACCAGCGGGAGCAGCGCCGCGAGGTCGGTCGACAGGTCCACGTCCATGTACGTCACGACCTGCGCGTCGCTCTGCGTCCACGCCGCACGAAGCGCGCGGCCACGCCCTTTCATGTCGAGGTGCATGACGCGCACTCCCGGCAACTCCTCGGCGAGCCGCCGCGCGAGCGCGAGCGTGCCATCGCGGCTCGCGTTGTCGGCGATGGTGATGACCGTCGGGAACGGGAAGCGATCCGAAACGTAGGCGTGCAGCTTGCGAATGTTGGGGCCGAGGTCGCGCTCCTCGTTGTACACGGGGACGACCACATCGACGACGGGCGCGCTCGTGCCGGCCTTTTCGGTCGCCGGGATCACGGTGCTAATTGGACTAACTCGGCGGTGGTGTCTGCGGATCCTCGGGGAGCGACTCGATGAACTCCTTGAAGACGGTGAGGTTTTGACTCTCCTCGCTCTCCGCGAGGATCGCCGACCGGTCGAGCACCGTGTCGGCGACGAGGATGCGCGCGCTGCAGCGCACCGCAAGCGCGATGGCATCCGAGGGACGGCAGTCGATCTCGACCTCCTTCTCGCCGAGCTGCAGGAACAGGCTTCCGTGGAAGATCCCACCGCCGCTCTCGTCGGAGACGAGATCGCGGACGACGATGCGCGTGATCTCCGCTCCGAGCTTTGAGAGCACGTCCATCATCAGATCGTGCGTGAGCGGACGTTCGCTCGCGATGCCCGCGATACGCGTCGCGATGCTGTGCGCCTGATCGGGACCGATCCAGATCGGGAGAAGACGGTTCGACTCGCGCGCCTGGAGGAGCACGACGTGCTGCCCGGTAAGCACGTGCACGCGGACCGATTCGACCGTGCATGGCACGAGCATCGATTAAGGCTAACCCCAGCCGACGCGCGCGCGGCGGGGCGCCGCGCGCTGACGGAACACGAACAGCAGAACGATACCCGCGGCGAACCCGAAGAGATGCGCGAAGTACGCGACCTGCTGCGCCGCTGCGTGTGTCGTCATGCGCAGCTCCGCGACGCCCTCGAGTATCTGCAGGACGATGAAGAAGCCGATCACGATGATCGCCGGCAGATCGATCACGCTGATGAACAGCCCGAGGAAGATGAGCGTTGAGACGCGCGCCGTCGGGTAGAGGACCAGGTACGCGCCGAGGACGCCCGCGATCGCGCCTGACGCGCCGACCATCGGGGACGGCGCGACGAGTCCCTGACCGATCGCAGCGATCGCTCCGCATAGGAGGTAGAACCCGAGGAACGGCAGGCTGCCCATGTTGTCCTCGACGTTGTCGCCGAAGATCCACAGGTAGAGCATGTTTCCGAGCACGTGGAGCCACCCGCCGTGCAGGAACTGGTGTGTGAACAGTGGGATGAAGGCTTGGAGCGTATCGACGTTCCACGGGCGCGAGAGCGCCCCGATGAATGCGGACCAGTCGAACGCCCAGCGGTCGTAGAACGCCTCGACGGCGCCGGCGGTCCGCGAGAGATAGACGATGTACACCCAGATCGCGATGTTGGTGAACAGGAGCAGGCGCGTGACGATCGGGATGTTCCGCGTCGGGTTCGCGTCGTGGAGCGGGATCATCTAGCCGACCAACGCGCGCCCAGAGCGGTCCTAACGGTCCAGGCTCGTCGCCACGATCTTCGAGCCATGCACCGTGTACGCCACGCGCGACCCTTCGGAGACGTAGAACGCCGTCGCGGCGGCGAGCGTCGGCGGAAGGGCCACCCGCAGTAGCTCGCGGCCGTCGCGAGAGAGTTGGACGACGTAACGCGCCGCCGGATCGAGGACGTAGATGTTCGTCTGGCCGTTCACGGCCTGGATGGCCGCGGGTCGAACCGTCTCGCCCTGCCACTTCGGCGTGAAATCCACGCGCCCCGCGGTGAGCGCGAGGGGATTACGGCGGAACCGCTGGATCTCATTCGTGGTGGTGACGATCCACACGTCACCGTCGATCGCAAGCGAGGCCGCCGTGTTCGGAACAAGCGGCGTCGCGAGATACGCCGTGCCCTTCGTGAACGAGATCGAGTCGGGCGACTCGTGCTTCCAGAGTTGGCCGGACGCTGCATCGAGGACGTAGAGATTCTGGGTGAACACCGCGATCGCCGTCGTCGACTTCCAGATGGTGTTGTCGTCAGGCGTCACGTCGTTCACCTGATTGCCCTCGGCGCGCCAGATCTTGCGCGAGTCATCGAGCACGAAGAGGACGTCACTCTGCCATGTGAGAAGCGATGGCGCGCCGACCCCCTTATCTCCCCTCTGCATCACGACGCCCGTCTGCAGTGGATCGCCGAAGATGCGCCACAGCCGACCCGCTCCCGGATCGGCGACGTAGAGACCGTTGACGTTGCCGATGATCTGCTGTGGCTTCGAGCCGGCCGCGATCCGATCGAGGTCGATCACCACACCATCGAGCCGATCCTCGAGCAGCGCGGCGTCGGCGCGAAGCGCGTCGAGCCGGCCCTTCTCCGCGAGCGGCGATCTACTCGCCTCGTCGACCTTCGCGAGCGCGGCCGCGATCTTCGCGCGCGCGCCCGCGGGATCCGGAGGCTTCCGATCGGCGAGACGGTGCGCGGACGCGAGGCTGTCCTCCGCGGATAGGACCGCGTTCTGATAGTCGCGGCCCGCGCGATTCGATTCGTAGTCGCGATAGGCGAGGCCGCCGACGCCGACCGCGGCGAGCAGCAGCACGACCGCGAGGCTGGTGACCGCGCGGCGCTGGCGCAGCGAGCGCTGGCGCGCGGTGTCCGGATGCCGCGGCAGCGTCGCGCCGCGCTTCGGCATGAGCTCGAGCCCGACGGCCACGCCCTTCGTCGCCGCGGATGCGACGGGCGACGCCGCCGTCTTCACCAGTCCGCCGATGCGCTGCCGGTGACGCCAGATCGCGTCGATGCGCGAGCGGATGGTCTCCGCGATCACGACCTCGGTCGGTTCCTTGAGCGATGCGGGCGCCGACGCCACACGCGCCGCCGCGCCGGCGGACTGCGTGAGCTCGACGAAAAGAGCGGCATCGCTGCCCTCGACGCCGTCCGCGACCGCGCGGTTGTGGATATGGTCGGCGGCGGCGCGCGGGTGCAGGGTCACCGCGGCGCTCTTCAGTGCCTCCGCGCCGAGCCCGTCGATGAGCGCGCTCGCCGCGATGATGAGCGTGTCGCCCGGCTCGATCGTTTGACGCCACACCTTCGGCACGACGTCACCGTCCGTGCCGAGCGACGCGGCCTCGCGCGCGCTCGTGCGATGAACGAAGTCCGCGAGCTCCCCGGGCTCGTCGCCCGGGAGAAAGAGCCTCGCGCGCCGCACGAGGAACACCTGCGCCGCGCCGACGCGCGATCCGTAGATCTCGTTGTTCACGACGACCGCGCAGGCGATGTGGAGGCTGATCCTCGCGCGGCCTTCCTTCAGCTTCTGATAGGCGCGCCGATTCGCTTGCCGCAGCGCGCGTCGCAAGCTCACCTCGATGCCGCCGGAGAGGTCGTAGTAGTACTCCTGCTTCGTAAGGTCGGCGACCTCGCGCGCGACCTGCATGCCGGTCGTGGGCGATCCCGGGCCCGCGACCTCGCACAGGAGATAGAGCCGTCCCTTCGTGCGCAGCTGCGCGCCGGTCTCGGGCTCGCTGACGACGACGACCTCGGACTTGCTCGGTCGCACATCTGACGTGCTGCCGACTTTGGTGGTGAATGACGTCGCGGGCATTGGCGCGAGTCTCCCAGATATCAGCGCGCAGGTGTGGGCGCGCGCGACGATGGGACAGGTCGGATCCGAGTGACGCCGCTCGAAGGTGCGCGCGCCGCGAGGGCGGCGACGAGCTCGCGTTCGCGCAGCCGCACTTCGCCGGCCCACTGCGCCGTCGGCACGGTCACCACGAGAGTGTCGCCATCGGCCCGGACGGCCTGGCAGAGGCGCGCGTCGTCCCCCAGGACGCTCACCGCCGCGTCGTCCCAGGCGCGCACCGCGTCCGCGCGGGCGATGTCGCGGTCGAGACCGAGCGCACGAAGCGCCCGGTCCACCGCGCGGCCGATCGGCTTCACCGACCGACCTCTCCGCGACGCACCGGGATGATCGCGGCGCGGTCGCGCAGCGTGTCCGGCAGCGCCGTGGTCATGGCCGCGGTGACGAGGGCCTGCGCGTCCTCGGGGATGGCGCGAGCGAGAGCGTCGCGTCGCGATGGATCGAGCTCGGAGAGCACGTCGTCGAGAAGGAATACCGGTGGGGAACCGACGCGCGACCGCAGCCAGCTCGCCTCCGCGAGTTTGAGCGCCAGGACTGCGCTGCGGTGCTCGCCGCGGGACGCGAAGGATGGGAGGTCGCGGCCACCCGCGGTCACCAGCAGGTCGTCGCGATGCGGCCCGACGAGCGTCGCGCCCTGCCAGCGTTCGCGCTCGCGCTTCTCGCCCAGGAGCACCTCGTATGCCGCGGTCCGTTCCTCGACGCTGTCGCCCTGAACCTGACCGCCGTACGCCAGGTCGAGCCCCGGGGGCAAGGGCTCAGCGAGTGGAGAGAGCGTGGCACCAGCGAATTGCGCGCTCGCCTCACGGAATGGCTCGACGAGCTCGGCCACCACACGCGCCCGTCGCAGCGAGATGCTCGATGCAAGACGCACGAGCTCGCGATCCCAGAACGCCATCTCGGCCTCGGGGACCTCGAGCTCGTCGCGCGCGACGCGAAGCAGCGCGTTGCGCTGCTCGACGACGCGCTGGAATTCGCGTGTCTCGCGGCGATGCGCTCGCTCGATCTGCGCGAGCATCGCGTCGAGATAGCGCCGGCGCGCGCTCGGCGCCGCGCCCAGCAGAGCGACGTCCTCGGGGAAGAACGCGACGACGACGAGCTCCCCCGCGAGGTCGTCCGGGCGCTTTCCCGCGCCGTCGAGCAGATACCGGCGCGGTCGCCGGCGCTCGCCCTCGGGCGGCGAGAAGAGCACGAGCTCGATGCGCCGCTGCCCCTCGGGTCGATCGACCTCGATACGCACCCGCGCGGTCGTCGTGCCCCAGCGCACCATCTCGGTGTCGTCGTGCGCTCGCGGCGAATCGCCACGCGCCGCGAGGTGGATCGCCTCGAGGAGATTCGTCTTCCCGGCTCCGTTCGCGCCGACGAACGCGGTCGTCCCGCGTGCGAGCGTGAGATCGACTTCCGCGTACGAACGGAAGTCCTCGAGGCCGAGCCGGCTGACGCGCACTTAGGCCGGGATGCGAAGCGGCATCACCACGTGGAGGTAGCTATCGTCGCCGACGATCTTTACGACGCCCGGCGCGAGCGGTCCGCCGAGCTCGAGCGCCACCTCGGGCGCGGTGAGGCTGCCGAGCGCGTCCGAGATGAAGCGCGAGTTGAACGCGATCGTCGTGTTCTGCCCGTCGACCGTCGCATCGACCCGTGCGGTGTTGTCGCCGACCTCCGCCGCGGTCGCGCTGATGATGAGAGGTGGCTGCGCGTTCGGATCCACCTGGAAGCGCAGCATATTGGCGGAGTCGCGCGCGAAGAGCGAAGCGAGACGCGTCGCTTGGAGCAGCTCCTCACGGTGCGCGACGATGCGCGTCGCCGCCTTGCCGCTAGGGATGACCTGCCGATAGTTCGGGAACTGCCCCTCGATGACGCGCGAGACGAGGTCGGCCTCCTCGGTGTGGAAGATGACCTGGCTGCCGTTCGGCGTGACGAAAACATCGACCGCATCGTCGGTATCGTCGATGATCCGCCAGACCTCCTGCAGGCTCCGCGCGGGGATGATCACTTCGAGCTTGCTCTCGACCCGGGTCAGGAGTGAGCCGGTGCGCACCGAGAGGCGATACGGATCCGCCGCGGCCATCGTGAGCTTGTCGCCATCGAACGTCGTGAGGACACCCGTGAGGACTGGTCGACTGTCGTCGGTCGTCGCGACGAACGCGACCTCGTTGATCATGCGACGCAGTGTCGATTTCGCCATCTTCGTCGTCGGTTTGTCCGGCGCAACGGGGATGATCGGGAACTCCTCGGCGTCCATGCCCTTGAAGTTCGCCTCATAGGGGCCCGACCTCAGATGCACTGTCTTGGTCCGCACGTTGAGCGACAGCTCGGCCGGCCCCGGCGGCAGCGAGTTCACGAAGTCGGTGAAGAGCTTCGCCGGCACGGTGATCGCGCCGTCATCATCCACTTTCGCCGGTACCCACACGTTGATGCCGACCTCGAGATTGGTGGCGGTGAGCTTCAGACGGCCGTTCTCGGTCCGCAGGAGCACATTGCCGAGGATCGGAAGACTCCCGCGCGTCGAGACCGCGCGCCCCGCGGTCTGAAGCCCGCGGGCGAGGTTCTCTTGTAGACAAGTGACCTTCACGCGCCCTCCCAGTCGTTCCCTGAAGAGATATCTAAGACGAAGTAGTCACTAGCACTAGTGGTGTGGACTATGCGGCTTCCGATATACGGCCGTCTCGTCCCGCCGCGCCACGACGCGCTCAGCGACGCAGGCACACCCGGCCGCCTCACCGTGGATACCGTCGGGACGGCTTGCGGATGAACCTGGACGCATTCAGTCACATTGTCGGATACCGTGACACGTGGCGTCTGTCGGCGCGCACTTGAGGTGGGGATGTCCACAAATGGGTGCGCTTATCCACACATTAGGCGGCCTTATCCACATGCGAGGGAGGCGCGAAATCGGCCGGTTTTTCTGGCGAAATCAGCGGCTGACACGGCAGCGGTCGCTAGTCCGCGTACAGCATCTCCCGGACGGCGCCGACGTCGCGCCGGAAGTCGTCGTTCTCCGCCATCTCGCGCTCGATCTTTTCGCAGCCGTGGAGGACCGTCGAGTGATCGCGACCACCAAGCGCCTCACCGATGCGCAGCAGTGGCGCCTCAGTCTCCTCGCGCATGAGGTACATCGCGATCTGTCTTGGTAGCACGATCTGCTTGTCACGGGCCTTGCCGCGCAGCTGCTCCGCCGGCACGCCGTAGTAGCGGGCCACCGTCTCCACGATCTTCTCTGGCGAAAGGGTCTTCTGCCGTGGGTTGTAGAGGATGTTCTGCAGGATCTCCTGCGCGAGCGGCGTCGTGACGGGCACGGCGTTCAGTGTTGCGTAGGCGACGATGCGAGTGAGCGCGCCCTCGAGCTCGCGGATGTTCGAGACGATCCGCTGCGCGAGGAAGTCGATCACCGGCGGCGGCACGGGCGTCGACTGCGCCTCAGCCTTCGCGCGAAGGATCGCGATGCGCGTCTCGAGATCCGGTGTACTGATGTCGGCGATGAGCCCCCACTCGAAACGCGAACGGAGCCGGTCCTCGAGGCGCTCGATCGCTTTCGGCGGCCGATCGCTCGAGAGCACGATCTGCTTCCCCTCTTCGTGGATCGCGTTGAAGGTGTGGAAGAACTCCTCCTGCGTGCCCTCCTTGCCGGTGAGGAACTGGATGTCGTCGATGAGCAGCACGTCGATGCGGCGATAACGCTCGCGGAACTCCTCGCCCTTCTGCGCGCGGATCGAGTTGATGAACTCGTTCGTGAACTTCTCGCTCGTCGCGTAGGCGACGCGCTTCTTCGGATGGCGGCTGATGACCGCGTGACCGATCGCGTGCATGAGGTGCGTCTTCCCGAGGCCGGATCCGCCGTAGATGAAGAGGGGGTTGTAGCTGTGGCCGGGGCGCTCGGCGACGGAGAGCGCGGCGGCGTGGGCGAGGCGATTGTTCGAGCCGACGACGAAGGTGGAGAAGGTGTACCGAGTGTTGAGCAGAGCGCTGACCGGGGCCTCGCGGAGCCGGTCCGCACCCCCAGGCTGGCCCTGTGCCTCCGCCCCGGCGGCCGGCGCGAACGCGCGCTCCGCGCGCGCCGACGCCGCCGTCGTATTGATGAAGCGCACGTCGACGGTCCGCGAGAGCAGCCGCTGGAGCGTCTCGCGTACCTGGCTGCGGTACTTGCTCTCGAGCCACTCTCGCGCGAAGGCGTTGGGCACGCCGATCATGAACACGTCGTCCTCTTCGGACACGATCGCGGTCTCTTTGAACCACGTGTCGTAGTTGCCCTTCGACAGGCCGAGCTGCAATTCGCCGAGGGCGGCGGACCACAACGCCTTGAGATTCAACGGCTCGCCTTCTCTCCGCTCGAACACGATGATGACGCTCCCCACAAATGCCGATGCGCGAGATCACCACACCGATGAAGACGATGCCGGAAGTCCGCCGCTGGAAGCCGACGAACAGTAGCACCGCGTCGAATGAGCGGGCAACCATACGACGAGCGCACACCCGACGCGCGCGATACACTCGAACGCACAGATTCGCCCTGATCGCGTTCAGTCACGCGATTCGTTGTTCTCCGGGGAGAAGGGACTCGATCGTGAAGCGCACGTATCAGCCGAAGACGCGCCGTCGCGCGCGAGTGCACGGTTTTCGCGCGCGAATGAAGACCACCGGTGGCCGGAAGGTGCTCTCGAAGCGTCGCGCGCGTGGCCGCAAGCGCATCACTGTCGTCTAGGTAAGCGCCGACGTGGTACGCGCCGCGCGCTTGCGGCGCTCGGCCGATATCGAACTCGTCCGCAAAGAGGGCCGTTCGGTGCGCAAGGACACGTTCAGCGCGCGCGTGCGCCAGACGAATGAGCCTGATGTGCGCGTGGCGGTCGTGGCGCCGCGCAGCGTCGGATCTGCGGTGGCTCGGAACCGCGCACGCCGGCGCGTACGCGAGGCGTTCCGCATCGCGACGACGTCAGGGCGACCGACGAGCGGCCTCGACATCGTGGTGAGCGCGCGGCGCGAGGCGCTCGTCGCGCCCTTCCCACAGCTCCGCGACGAAGCCGCGACGGTACTGGACGGCGAACGGCGATGAAGTTCCTCGTGCTCCGCCTGCTGCGGTTCTACAAGGCGCGGATCAGCCCCGAGCTGCCGCCGGCCTGCCGATACACGCCGACCTGCTCGGAGTACGCGATCGAGGCGATCGAACAGCGGGGCCTGCTGATGGGCAGCCTCCTCGCTGCGCGGCGCGTGCTCTCGTGCAACCCGTTCTCGCGCGGCGGCTACGACCCGGTACCCGCGGGCAAGGGCGCGCGGTAACGAGGGATGGTGATCAGGTAGATGCCCTTCCTTGAGGCGCCGTGGGACGCGTTCCTCGTCCACCCGCTCATGGCGGTCGCGCTCTTCTTCTACTCCCTCGCGAGGGACTTCGGCCTCGCGATCATCCTGCTGACGATCGCCATCCGCCTCGCGGTGTATCCGCTGTACGTCACACAGATCCGCTCACAGCGCGCGATGCAGGAACTCGGGCCCGCGATGAACGAGCTCAAGGCGAAGTACGGCAAGGACCGCCAGCGCTTCTCCGAAGAGCAGATGAAGCTCTACAAGGAGCGCGGCGTGAACCCCGCAGCGGGTTGTCTGCCGCTGGTGCTGCAGTTGCCCATCCTCTTCGCGCTGTACTCCGCGCTCGTGCAGCTCGGCTGCGGCCTCGGGCATTCGCTCGGCGCCTCGTGCCTTTCATCGCTCACGCACGACGAGGCGAGCCGCATCCTTCTTCCGCTCATCCCCAACGCGATCCCCGAGGGCGGCACGCTCGACACGAGTGCCCATTGGATCCCCTGGCTCAATGGGCTGCACGAACGCGATCCGTTCTTCGTCCTTCCGGTGCTCGCCGGAGCGGTGCAGCTCGTCGCGTCGGTCATGGCGATGCCGGCGAAGCCGGTCGCGACGAGTGATCCGAACGCGCGCATGTTCCAGTCGATGGCCTACACGTTCCCGCTCATGACAGTGTTCCTCGGCGCGTCATTCCCGGCCGGACTGACGCTCTACTGGATCGCGACGACGCTGTTCCAGATCGTGCAGCAGTACTTCGTGAGCGGGTGGGGACAGCTCCCGAAGTACCTGCCGTTCCTGCGCGGGGTCGCGACGCCGGCGGACAAGGCGATGAAGCGCGAGACCGCGGAGATCGTGCGCGAGGGCCGCGCGGATCTCGAGCGCGCCGGAGCGCGCAGCGGCGGGAACGGCAACGGCGATGGCAACGGCGATGGCGATACCGCGCGCGCTGGAGGAAGGCGTCGCGGACGACGGAGGGGAAGGCGATGAGCCCACTGCGTGGAGAGGAATTCACCGGGCGCACCGTGGAAGAAGCGATCGAGCGCGGTCTGCGCTCGCTCGGACGAAAGCGCACCGATGTCGACATCGAGGTGCTCGAGAAGGGCAAGCCCGCGAACGTCCTGGGCATGGGCGGAGACGACGCTCGCGTCCTGCTCTCCTACCAGGAGGACGCGGTAGCTGAGCCGGAGCCCACGGTCGACGAGGCCGAGGTACCGCGCCACTCCCCGGCGGAGCGAGCAGCCGCTCGCGACGAGGACGAAGCGCCTCCCGCGTTCGCCGAGGATCTCGCGCAGGGCGCGACGATCCTCCGCGACCTGCTCGCGAGGATGGGCGTCGAGGCGGAGGTCACGTACGGCGAGCAATCTCGCGAGGACGGACTCGACGTGAGCGGCGGTGAGCTCGGCGCGCTCATCGGGCGTGGCGGTGAGAACCTCGTCGCGCTCCAGCAGATCGTGAGCGCGATCACCTCGAAGAGGGTCGGGCGCTCGGTCCACGTCGCCGTCGACATCGAGGGCTACCGGCGTCGTCGCGAGGATCAGCTTCGCGAGATGGCGAGCCGTGTCGCGGCGCGCGTGAAGGCGACCGGATCGGCGGTGACGCTCGAGCCGATGCTCGCGTACGAGCGTCGCATCGTGCATCTGGTCGTGCAGGAGACCGGCGGCGTGCGCACCGAGTCGGTCGGCCTCGAGCCGAACCGGCGCGTCGTCATCTCCTCGACCGCACCGGGCGCACGCGGTCCGATGCGCCGGCCTGCCGGCGGCTTCCGCCGTCCGTACGGCGGAGGCGGCGGTGGCTTCGGGGGTCCCCGCCGCTCCTTCGGCGGCCCGCGACCCGGCGGATATCGACCCCGTCCCGATCGCTAACCGGACGCCTGCGCGCCTGGCGTTACAAGGAGTGACGCACCCCTCGGTCGGACGTTAGGGTCACACGGTGACGGACCCCAACTGGCTGCCATCGCGCGTGCGGCGGAACTTCCAGATCGACGTCTTCGGGGCGATCTGCTCGGGCATTTTCGTCTCGGTGCTCGTCACATTCATGCCTGTCGTCGTGCGGCGGATGGGCGGAAGTCCGACGGACGTCGCGATCATCGTGGGAGCACCCTTCGTCGGCCATCTGCTGGCGCCGTTCTTCACTTACCTCTACGCGCACCTTCGCCCCGTGCCGGTCGTCGCGGGGGCCTCGACGATCTCGCGTTCGCTGTTCGTCGCAGGCATGCTCGTCGCGACGACGCCGCTCATGCTCGCGATCACGACGGTGGCGTTCTGGATCATCGCGATCTCGAACGTCGCGGCGTACACGGCGCTCATGCGTGGCATCTACCCGGACAGCGAGCGCGCGTATGTCATGGGCAAGGTACGGGTCGGCGCCTCGATCGCTGCCATCGCATCAGCTGCGCTCGCGGGAACGTTCATCGACGTCGTCCCCGCGCAGTGGGTGTTCGCAGGCGCGGCGCTCCTATCCCTCCCCGGCGCGATCGCCTTCTTCAACATCAAGCACGAAGGCGCGGGTGGATTCGGGACGCGCCGACCGATCGTCGCGATCGCGCGAGACGTATGGCGGGACCATCGTTACCGGCGGCTCTTGCTCTCCTTCGCCGTGTTCGGCTGGGGGAACCTCATGAATTTCGCGGTCTTCCCGATCATGCTCGTCGACCGGTTTGATGCACCGAACACGTTCATCGGCATCCTCTCCGCGGTGACATCGGCGACGATGGTCGGCGCGTACATCGTCATCGGACACCTCATCGACCGAGGCTCGTCCCTACGGCAGACGTTCATCGGAACGCTCCTCATCCTCGTCGTCCCGATCGGCTACATCGTCTCGCCGAGCTACTGGTTCTTGCTCCCGGTCGCCCTCGTGGCCGGCTTCGCGCAGGCAAGTGGCGAACTCACGTATCACACGAACATCGTGCAGCTCGCGCGGCCCGATCGGATCGCTGATTACGCCGCGGCGCAGTCGCTGCTCCTCGGCATCCGCGGGACGCTCGCCCCGTTCGCCGCCTCGTTCTTGCTCGGCGTGCTCGATCCGCGCGGCGTGATCCTCATTGGTCTTGGGTTCATGGTCGCCGGCACGATCATCATGGCCGGTCTCGCGCGCGAGCCGGCGAAGCCCGCGCCCCAGGTCGAGGTCGCGACCGCGACCTAGCGAAGCGGGACGCCCTCTTCGCGCATCCTCTTTGTGAAGCGGTCGGCGATGAGCCGGTAGCCCTCATCCGACGGATGGAAGCCGTCCTCGGACACGGTCATCGTCGAGACGAGCGGCGCGCTTCCGGTCAAGAGGTCGACGGCGAACGCGCGCCCGGGATGCGCTCGCACGACGGACGCGACGGCCTCGTTGTAAGCGCCGATCTGCCCGAACAGCAGATCCTTGTCGACGTCCTTGTAGGCCGGCACGCCGCGGATGTCGGGCACGTTGCCGACGAAGATCTTCGCGTCAGTCGCGCGTACGAGGCCCGCGACGATCTTGCCGAGCGCGCTCGCGTACGTCTCCGGTGGGATCTGCGCATTCATGTCGTTGACCGCGAGCCAGATCGACACGATGTTCGGCCGCTGCGCGATGGCGCGCGGCAGCTGCTGCTCCTGCGCCTGCGGCGCCGTCGACCCCGAGACGCCGACGTTGACGAACGCACTGCCCGGCGGCAGATGCGCGGCGACTCGTGCCGGCCACGACCCCGTCGGCGGATCGCTCGCGCCCACGCCGACCGCGTCCGACGCGCCGATCGCGACGTAGCGAACGGCGCCGATCGCGGACGACGTGGGTGCCGCAGCTGCCGCGGTCGATCTCATCGTGATGGTCACGCTAGCGCGGCGACGGAATGGAGCGTCGCTCACGCCGGTTAAGATTGATGGTGCCTTTTCGAAGGCCACGGGGATGCGTGGTTTCGACAGGGTCAGCGGCGAGATCGCTGCGAGCCGAGGACGCCGTTTCACCCTCGTTAATCAGGACGGCAGCCAGACAACTGGCAACTCTTACGCACTCGCTGCCTAACTAGCAGTGACGTCCCCCCGGTCTCCCCTCCGCGGGCCGGGGAGGACGATGAAGCGGAGGTGCGGCCCGCCCGATGGTCGGTAAGCGGGAATAAGTCAGCCGACCTGGAGCGATCCGAGAGCGCGTCGGTGCGCGCTCGGGTCCTCGAGAAAAGAAATCGCCGGCCACGCTCGTAGACGCGGTCTCGGCAAAGGCCTTGGACGGGGAGTTCGACCCTCCCCCATCTCCACAGAACGAGGAGGTCGCGTTCGGACGCGCGCACGCGTCCGGAACGCGGCCGACGAAGTTCTGTATGGACGCCGCAGCGTCCATACGGACGAAGGTCCTTAGCCGCTCACGACAGCGATCAGACGCGTGAAGAGATGGCGGCGCCGAGGACGAGCAGGTCCCACACTCGCTCGTGGTTGGCGCTGCGGCCCTCGCCCGGGCCGATCGGCGTCTCGCTCACACCAGCTCCCTCTCACCACGTCGCGTGTCTCTTGCGGCGACCTTGCGGCTGGCCCTGGCCACCCGCTCGTGCGCCTCATCGAGCAGCGGCTTGACCACATCGTCGAAAGTCACGTCGGACGGGTTCAGGATGCAGACCCAGTGCTGCAGCGCATAGACCGGGTGCGGCATCAGCCGGTCGATCGCGGCGTAGTCGGGTTCCGACATCGAACCGACCGCCGCGTCGAAGGTGGCCTTGCTCACGCCGATGTTCAGGCGGTAGGTACCGGGTCGGTCGAGCCTGGAGGGCCGGTCGAGGTTCGGGGCCACGTCGTGCTCGTCCGTCGTGACGATGGTCGCGAAGTTCGGCCAGTGCTTCTCGGGGTCACACGAGAAGAACGTCGCGTTCGCCGCACTGACGACGTCGGTATCGGGATACGTCTGGGCGATGTATCGGATGACCGAAGCCTCGTCCATCGGTTCACAACATACCGGGCCTATGCGCGGCGGTGGATTCGTCCTCCGATCCGCAGCCACTCGATCTTCCCCGACGCGTCACGAAGGAACTCGCCTTGCGCGTTGCGCGTGGGACCGTCGAGCACGAGCACGCGATCCACTCCGCAGAACGCCGCGCGTGCGGGCGGCATCGGTGGCGGCTTTCGTTCGTACTCCCTCGCGAGCGAGACCTTGGTTTGGCTGTGCATCACCAGCTCGCCGTCATCGACGCTGATCTCGATGTGGTTGCCGGGGCTCTCGTAAACACCGGCGACCTCGGAGAGCTCATCCGCACTTCGTGCCTCGCGCACCGGGTCGGGGATCTGGATGCCGAGGCGCGCCGCGAGCGTCCAATTGAGCACCGCCTGATGCACGAGCGAACCGTGGCCCGAATTCGTGAGCACGACGAGCGCGAAGCTGCGCGCGGGCACGCACGCGAGTAGCGCCTGCTGCCCGATCGTGCCGCCGGTGTGACTTGCCATGAGCACGCCACCGATCTCCCGAAGTGACCAGCCCAGACCGGCGTGCGCGTCGAGCGGTCCTGCCGCCTGCGGTGTGCGCATGAGGCGCAGCGACTCGATCGAGAGAACGCGCGCGCCGTCGGCGCCAGTACCGTCGCCCTGATGGAAGCGCGCGTATTTCAGCATGTCGCGCGCGCTCGAGATGAGCCCGCCGATCGCGTGCGCGTTGCGCGGGATGTACCACGGCCGGGCCACGCGCGTGCCGTCGTCGTAGACGAAGTGGCCCGCCGCGACCCGGTGGGTGATCGCATCGCGGGCGAAGAAGAAGGAGCGCGTCATCGCGAGCGGCCGCAACACGAGCTCGGTGAGCGCCGCCTCGGCGCTCATGCCGGCCCGCACCTCGAGCACGCGTGCCGCGAGCGCGAATCCCGAGTTGCTGTACGACCAGAGTGCGCCGAGCGGCGTCAGCTGCTCGAGCGTGTGAAGGTTCGCGACGTAGCGCGCGAGCGCGTCGTCGTCCGCGCCGGTGTCGTCGAAGTAATCCCCGAACCAACCGCCGCGATGCGTCAGCAGATGACGGAGCGTGACGCGGCGCGCGACATCTTCGTCACGCAGCCCCAGGTCGGGAAGGTACGTGCGGACCGGCGCATCCAGTTCGACGTCTCCGCGCTCGACGAGTCGCATGAGCGCCGTCGCCGTGAAGGTCTTCGTGATCGATCCGATCTGGAAGAGCGTGTCTGCATCGACCGGCAGCGGATGCTCGACGTTCGTCACGCCGAAGCCGGAAAGCCACTCCTCACCATCCGCGATGAGCCCAACGGCGACGCCCGGCACGGCGTGATCGCGCCAGATCGCGTCGACTGGATCTCGAGTCGCGGTCGCCTCGGTCACCCGCGGACTCTACCGCGCGCTCAGTGGAATCCGACGAGCACCAGCTCGCGCTTGTCGTCGCCCCTGCGCTCGTCGACGCGGACGGCGGGCAGCATACGGCCCCCGAAAGCATCATCGGGCGCACTCCGGCATCTGACCTGCTGCTGTTCCCAACGGAGGTGGACAGCGATGGGCATGGATCCGAAGCAACGCCGCGCGCTCACTGCCGCAGAGCCGCGTCAAGACGATCTTCCGCGTGATACATCGCGTGAAGCCGCGCGCGAACAGGAGTCGGCACCACGCGGCCAGCCGCAGGCGCGGTCGGCTCGGCCCACCGCCGCCGCG
>VBJD01000210.1 GCA_005887995.1 Chloroflexota bacterium | reverse complement strand
CTACGCGCCGTTCATGGTCGGACAGGACAAGTTCCACATGTACGCGTTCTGCGACGCGCGACCTGGCTTCGCGAAGGACGTGCGGCCGGGCGACATCCTCATCGGCGGCGAGAACTTCGGCTGCGGCTCGTCGCGCGAGTACGCGGTCGCGGCACTGAAGACGCTCGGCATCGGCGCCATCGTCGCGACAAGCTTCGCGCGCATCTTCTTCCGTAACTGCATCAACCTCGGCATCCCCGTGCTCGAATCCTCCGAAGCGGTCGAGCGTGTGAAGGACGGCGACGAGGTGCGCCTCGACGCGGCGAACGGGATCCTGCATCTACCGACGGGCGTCATCGCCCTGCGGCCGCTCGCGACGTTCGCGAAGCAGATCCTCGACGCGGGCGGCGTCGTCGCGTACCTGCGCGCGCACGGAGATTTCCCGAGCGTCGGATAGGCGCTGCCTAGCGCGGCAGGTCAATCGCGACGGGCAGCGCGCCTCGCGCCCAGCTCGAGAGCTTCTTTCCCGGCTTCCAGGTCATGTATTTCCGATCGAGCAGCTCGCGAGCGCGTTGATCCTCGGCGCCGCTGCGGGCGATCCGCGCGCGCGCCTCGACCGTACGCGATCCGACCTTGATCCGGACGCGGCCGTTCTTGCGGATGTTCTTCACCCAGTCCGCGCGATCGCCGCCTCCCGAGAGCATGTAGACCCGGCCGTCGTGAAGCGCGAACCAGATCTCGATGCGATGCGGCCTGCCCGTCTTTCGTCCGATCGTCGTGAGGTAAGCGAAGTCGGCTTCGGCGAGTCGCTCGAACACGATGCCAGCGTATGGAGTAGCACCCCGTGCGGACTACATCGTTCGCGACGTTCCGCGCGATCAGCCGATGATGACGCGGATCGGACGCGCGGCGTTGTTCGCGTACCCCAGCTTGTTCCACACCTGCTTGGTGGGCTGCTGCTCGCCATCAGCTGTGGTAGCGAACGCGAGGATCGAAAGCTCGCTGCGCTCGCCGGGCTCGATCGTGATCGTCCAGTCACGCCACGCGTGCGGTGAGACCTCCGGTCCCAACGACGCCGGGTGCCAGCTGTAACCCGAGTCGGACGACACCTCGACAAGGTCGATGCGCGAACGGCCGGTCCACGCTTTCCCGCGTACGACGAGCGGTCGCCGCGGCTGGCTGGCACCGTCCGCGGGCTCGGTGATGAGCGCGCGCGGCGCGATGCTGCGGAGTGGCTCGCCATCGATCACGTAGCGGTCCTTTTGAAAGAAACCGTCGAAGGGCCGATCCATGAGCCGGATGCGATCGAGCCACTTCACTGATGCCACGCCGTACCAGCCGGGCACGACCAGGCGCAGCGGCGCGCCGTGTTCCGGTCGCAAGGGCGCGCCGTTCATCGCGTAGGCGACGAGGACGTCGTCGGACATCGCATCCGCGATCGGCAGTGAGCGCTCGAACATGATCTCGCGCCCCAGATCCTTCGGCGCTCCGCGATCCGCGCCGGTGAAGAGCACTTCGATCACCTCGCGCCGAGGCTTCACGCGCTCGAGCAGTACGCGGAGTGGCACGCCCGTCCACTCAGCGGTGCCGACCGCACCGAGATGCCACTGCTCGCCTGGCGCGGGCGGTTCGAGGTAGGCGCGGCCATTGCCGGCGCACTCCAACGTGACGAGGAGCGATCGCGACGGGAGCGCGCGAAGGTCGTCGACCGAAAAGCGCAGCGGGTTCGCCACGAGGCCGCCGATCGCCAGATGTGCGGGCGGCGATGGGATCGGGAAGTGATCGCGGATGTAGTGCTGACCCGGCGGGGTGATCGCGCCGCGGATGCGCTCCGGTCTCAGCTCGGCGTTGAGCGGCTCGCGGCTGAGGAAGACCAGGGCGTCCGAATCAGTCACGTGGCGCTCCGACGAATGACTCGCGGACCCACTCGCTCACCGTGGCGGCCATCTGCTCGCGTGCGGCGGCGGGATTGAAATCGTGGTCACCGCCCTCGATGGTCACGAAGCG
>VBJD01000169.1 GCA_005887995.1 Chloroflexota bacterium | reverse complement strand
CCAGGTGAAGATGTCTCTCGTCGCGCCGGGATTGTTGTCGAGCGTCTGGACGCTGAGACCCGACGTGTTCCTGCCATCTGCTCGTCGAAGGCGAAAGCATACGCCTGCTTACCCGGTCGCTTAGCAGAGTTGACGACGCCTAGTCCGTCGAACCGTTGCGACCGACGCACTCACGGTTCCACGAAGAGCGCGCTCGACGCGTTACCCGCGTGGCCGCGCCGCCGCCCACACGCGACTAGCGTCCTCGCAGTTTATGGAGGTGCATCGATGAACGCGCGTTGGACGATCAGACTCGGAGCGGTGCTCTTCGCTATCGGACTCATTGGTTCGACCGCATTCGCCGCGAAACTCGATACGCGCTCGACGGGCATCGAGACCGCTGGCACGTGCGCGGCGAGCTGCGAGCGGACAGTCATAGACGTGGACGCTGACCCGTACCCCGCCTACCAGCCGCTCGAGGTCTGCGACGACGTCTGCATCTTCTACTAGCCGAGCGTCGCGGATGACAAGCGGTCCCGCAGGCAACAAAGCCGGACGATGAGGTCTTGCCATCTAGTACCAAGGGCCCTCCGTTTAGGAGCGGCGATCGGAGTCGGGGAGGGCTTTACTGCGGGGCGTGAGTCTTTTCCGTGGGCTGGCCTGGGGCATCGTCATCGGCGCCCTGCAGATCGCCGCCGGCCACGTGGCCTTCGAATACAAGGACGTTTCGTTCCAGGGCAATCCCGCCCTCGCAACGGCGGTCCCCGTCGTCCTGCTCCCGCTCGCGATCGCATGGGGCTGGACGTGGGTGTCGGATCGCTGGGCGGGTCGCAGTGGGCCGCGGCTCCTGCTCTACACGCTCGGCCTGCTCGTCGCGTCGGCCCTCGCGTTCCCGCTCGACTACGCCCTCTATGCGCCTGACGGCATGACGAACACGCTCGTTCTCGTCGACCGTGCGCTGCTCGGCGTGGAGTTCGTCACGCCGGTGGTCGCGTTCGCCGCGATCCTGTATTGGGCCTTCGCGTCCCAGCGCGTGCGCGCCTCATTCGGCACGCTCGCGATCGGCTACGTCGGCGGCCTCTTCCTCGCGCTCGTCCTTCCGACGCTCACGATGGGCGCTGTCGCGGGCACCGCGGCGGGACACTCGTGGCAGAAGCCACGAGCACGCGGCGCGATCTCCTTCCTCGCCGTCCTCGTCCTGCTCGTCGGGGTGTTCGAGCTTCGCATGACGAGCCTGACGAGCCTCATTCGCCCTTAGCGCGCACGACGCGTCGCGCTCTCCGTCGCACGCTCCGCCCTGCATTACAGGACACAGTCCCGGCATGACGCGATTTGCGCTCGGCGCGCCACTGCGATTGAGGAGGACGGTCGACGCCAGCCATACGTTGTCCTCGGTGGGAGGGCGGCGCCTCTCCGGCGCCTGGACTCCAGTCCACTCTCCACGATCGAGGGCCGGCCTTCGTGACGGGCCGGCCCTCCACCCCCTCTAGCATCCGAGGCGTGATCCGCATCGCGGTCGTCGGTTTCGCGGCCGGAGCCGTCATCGCGATCACCACCGTCGTTCTCGAGCACTCGCGCGTGGCGTTCGGTAACTACGCGCTCTACGGGAACGGGGCGCTCATCGTCCCTGCGCTGTTCGCTCCGTGGGCCGTCTACTGGGGCTGGGCCTGGGTCCTCGCTCGCGGCGGGGCGGCGCTCGAGATGGCGCTTTTCGTCGTCGGACTCGCGCTTGGCGTCGGCGCGTGGTCGGTCCTCGAGGTCGTCTTCTTTCCTCAACAACCGGGCCTCACGGTCCTCGACGCGCTTCCGGGTCTCGTGTTCAACGGCGCGTTCTTCGTGATCCCCGCCGCGTTGCTCGCGGGTCTTGCGTTCTGGCTCTTCTCGAGCCGCATGCCGCTGAACTCGCTGACCGTCTTCGCGGCGGGGTTCGCCGCGGCCTTCTTGTCCGCGCTCTACGGGGTCGGCCTCGGGATCCTCACTGGTCTCTGCGTCGCGGCCGCGCGCAAGGATCCATCGCGCAGTGTCGCGATCGGCATCGCGCTCCTCGTCCTGCTCATCGTCCTCGGGAACCTTCCGCTCTTGCCGGCGCTCTTCCCGGCGTAATGAAAAGGCCGGCCCTCTCGGACCGGCCTCATGTGATCTGCGGGGCGTCCCGCTATGACGCGGGTGTTTCCTCGCGTCGCGGCGCGGGAGCGGCGGGTGCCGCGGGAGTGGCGGACGCTGTTGGCGCCTGCGCAGGCGCGCCAGTACCCACGGCCGCACCGGGCGTTGCCGCGCCCGGCGCCATCGCCGCCGGTGCCGGCGGTGGGCCGTACCGCGGAGCTGGCCGAAACTCGCCGGGTCGGTACGGCGGACGATCG
Organism: Chloroflexota bacterium; assembly: GCA_005887995.1. GTDB lineage: Bacteria > Chloroflexota > Limnocylindria > P2-11E > P2-11E > CF-39. The sequence continues at coordinate 6,616 of VBJD01000169.1, read as the reverse complement.
GGCTTCGGCGGCGGCGGGCCACCGGCCATCGCGCGCGCCTGCGGCGACATGAGCGAGCGCACGTGCTCAGCGGTGTATGGAAGGAGTGCCATGAAGCGCGCGCGCTTGAGCGCCGTCGTGAGCATGCGCTGGTGCTTCGCGCACGTCCCGCTCTTGCGACGTGGGTCGATCTTGCCGCGATCGCTGATGTACCGGCGGATGCGGCCGACGTCCTTGTAGTCGATGCGCTGGACCTTCTCGACGCAGAACGAGCACACCCGACGGCGCGGCCGCCGTCCACCCGGACCGCCGCGGTCCCCGCGGTCCCCGCGGTCACGATCACCATAGGACGGACGGCGATCGCGATCACCGTACGACGGGCGCGGACCGCGCGGCGCCGGACGATCACCGCCCTCGGACGGTGGCTGTGGGATCTCAGAGCTCATTCACACACTCCTAGAACCCTAGAACGGGATCTCGTCGGGATCGAAGCCCGGCTTGTCGCCGTTCGGTGCCTTCGCCGCTTGCGCTGGCTGCGGTTCCTGTGCCGGACCGCCCATGCCGGCTTCGCGATCGCGCCGCGAGTCGAGCACGCGAAAGTCGTTGGCGATGATCTCCACCGACAGACGCTCCTTGCCCTCGCGGTCGGTCCACGGTCGCGTCTGAAGACGGCCCTCAACGAACACCAGGCGACCCTTCTGGATCAGTTGCTGTGCCGTCTCCGCGAGGCGCTGCCAGCAGACGACGCGAAACCACTCGGTCTCCTCGCGACGCTCGCCCGAGGTGCCATCGTTGAAGATGCGGTTGACCGCGACTGAGAACTCGGTGACGGGCTTGCCGTTCGCGGTCATTCGGAGCTCCGGATCGCGACCGACGTTGCCGATGATCATGATCTTGTTGAGTGAGGCCATTGCTATTCGTCCCTTCGCACCACGAGGTGGCGCAAGATGTCTTCGGTGAGGCGGATCGTGCGATCGAACTCGCGCGATTGCTCAGGCGGCAGCGAGAACTCGACGACGCCGTAGTGGCCGTCGCGGTGGTGCGCGAGCTCGTACGCGAGGCGCCGGCGCGCCGGCGGCGTGACCTTGTCGATCTTGCCGCCGAGGCTGGTGATCGCGCTCTGCAGACGCTCCGACACGGCGCCCAGGCGCTCTTCGTCGGCTGTGGGAGGCAGGAGGTACATGAGCTCGTACGGTCGCATCAGCGTTGATGTGTTCCTTTCCATGGGTTTGCCGCGGGTCTCCCCGGGGCGAAAAGGCGCCGCGGCACTGGTCCGCGGCGGTCACGACAATTGTACGGGAGCCGAAGGCGCGGAGCATCATCCCTTAGCCATCGGCTCGGCCTTGCGGAGGTGTCCTTGGACCTGCGGACCGACGGCACGGCCGACTGCGAGACCTGTCACATGCCGATGTTCCCGATCGCGATGACCGAGGCCGCCGTCACGTTCGAGTGCGCCAACCGCCACCGAACGACCGAACCGTTGCCCGACGACGCCAAGCTGCGCCGCTTCATCCAGAACTGGGTCGCGCGCAAGGGCGCGCAGCTCGAGGAGCAGCACAAGCGCTGGGAGGCCGAACGCGATGGCCAATGACCAGACGCATCTGGTGCGCCCCTCGGAGCGGAAGCGCGAAACGACCCAGACGCCGGGCATGGAGCGCGAACAGGCCGTCCGCACGCCATCGATGTGGGCCGGCGTCGCGAAGACCGAGGGTCACACGTTCTCGGGATGGCATCACCACGGCGCGTACGAATCGGCGATCTACGTTCTGCGCGGACGCATCCGCCTCGAGTTTGGTAAGCGTGGCAAGGACGTGCTCGAGGCCGCTGCGGGCGACACGCTCTATGTCGCGCCGGGCGAGATCCACCGCGAGGGCAATCCCGATGACGAAGCGTCGGAGCTCGTCGTCGTGCGCGGCGGCAGTGGCGACATTGTGACGAATGTCGACGGTCCCGCGGCGGAGTAGGAGGGACGGGCCTCAGCGAGCGGAGCGATCAGTGCGGCTGACGCCGACGCGTATCGCGACCAGCGCGACGAGCGACGCGACGAGCACGATCCACAGCCCGATCTCATAGCCACCGAAGCGGTCGTAGATCGCGCCGAGCGCGACTGGGCTGCCGGCCCACGCGCCGGTGATGATGAGTGACAGGACGCCCTGGATGCTCGCGAATCGCCGCGCGCCGTACAGGCGCGCGACCGCGGTGTTGCGGATGAGCGTGTCCGCGCCGCGGCCCGCACCGAAGAGCACGACGAAGGCGTACGGCGCGACGGCGAGCGGACCGAGCAGCAACACAAGCAGCGCGAAGGGTTGCAGCGCGTAGACCGCGGCGATCGTCGCGGTGGGCGCGAGACGTCGCTCGAACTGCGCGAGGAGGAGGCGGCCGACGAGCTGCATCGCGCCGACGAGTCCCCCGATCGCGGCCGCGGTCGTGAGGTCATATCCGCGCGACACGAGATACGGCACGAAGTGGACGAAGACGCCGATGCCCAGCGCGAAGCAGAAGAACCCGAGCGCGAGCCAGCGAAAGCTCGGGTGGCGCAACGCTTCGAAGAGATCGAGGTTCACCTCGCCGTCGTCGTGCTCGTGCGTCGGTGCGCGCCGCAACACGAGGGCGTGGAGCGGGACGGTCGTGACCGCGAGGATCACCGCAAGCAGGACAAGCGCACCGCGCCACCCGAAGAGCGACACGAAGTACGCGGTGAGCGGGAAGAAGATCGTGCTCGCGAGCCCGGCCATGAGCGTCACCACGAGCAGCGCTTCGGTCCGCCGCTCGCGGAAGAACGCGGTCACGGTCGCGAACGCCGGCGAGTACAGCGTGCCTGACCAGCACACGCCCATGAGCGCCCAGATCGCGTAGAACGCGAGGAGGTCCGTGACGCGCGACCACGCGAGGACGAGAAGCACGCCAAGGATGGATGCGGCAGTCATGAGCAGCCTCGGCCCGCGTCGATCGAGCCACTGACCGACGACGACGCCCGAGAGCCCGAGGACAACGAGCGCGAGCGAGAACGCACCGGTGAGCTGTGCGCGCGACCAGCCGAACTCGGACTGCATCGGCGTGACGAGCACGCTGAACGCGTAATAGAGGACGCCCCACGAGATCGTCTCGGTGAACCCCAGCGTGATCGCGAGCAGCCAGGGATATGTGGGCCGCCTCAGTTCTTCGGACCTATCCGGCTATCCAAGACTGCGACGTCGGCGCGTCTTGCAATGGAAACTTGGTGTCGACCAGGTCTCGTGTAGTGCACACCAGCGAGATCGCATGCCCAGCAAAAGAGATCGAGGATGTCGGTCGAGTGATTGAAAAAGTTGTAAGCCGGATACGCCTTACCGCCGACAGTCCTTACGAAACGCGAGCCATCGCTGTGCAACAGTCCCGCGAGGAAACTGAACGGCTCGGCTGTAACGATGTTTGTCTGCCACGGCTCGAGCGCGATAAGTCGCGTGTGTTTCTTGCCGGGCCCATGTTGCGGAAACAGCGAAAGCCAACACCGACCGTAGGCTCTGACGATTGTCACCGAGGGCGGCCGAATGACTTTGCCAATTGGATGAAAGGGATTCACTCGCCTCATTGCCTCCTCGCAGCTTTCGATCACCGACGGCTGTGACGAGTCGAGGAACACACGGAGATCAAGCGTGCGTGGGCACGTCGCGAGATAGCCGTCGCCGAGATACATGCCCAGCAAATAGCCGTACGCGCCATAGTTGTTTTGCGCGATTGGTAGTACAGGACAGTCTCCAGCCGCCACACCGTCGCGTTTTCTGTAGGGACCGCGGCGTTGCCCACGATTCGCTTGCGCGGCACGTGCAACGCGAGCGTCCGTCGGAGCGGTGAGGCCCTTCGACCAGCCTTTGCCATTACCCGCCCCAGCCGACAATCAAGCGACAATCAAGCGTTGTCTGAGTCTGGTGTCAATAGGACTGTGCCGGCGGCGGGATTCGAACCCGCACTGGACTCCTCTTAAGGGAGTTGTCTCCTGCCGTTGGACTACGCCGGCGTCTCAAGAATAGGAGATGACTGCTCACTAGCCGCGAGCTAGCGCGGCTTCACGATGAGCTTTCCCACCATCCCGAGACCCTCGTGACCGACGATCGTGCAGATGATGCGCACCTCGGTCGGGTCGGCAGGTGCGGTCCAGTCGAAGCTGTCCGACGCACCCGGTACGAGATGCAGGTGCTTCAGACCGAGCGCAACGCCACGCTGATCCGGCGCGAAGTCGTGCTCCGTGCGGCCCGTGTTCCGCACGATTATTCGAATGCGCTGAGCCGTCGCGACCTCGATCGTGTTCGGCAGGAACGCGTATTCGGTCATCCCCACCGTGATCTCGCGCTCGGGCGGCGGGGCGCACGCGATCGCGAGCATGCATATCAGGGACAACAGTCCGCGCATCGTCGGGGAGGCTAAAGTACCGGCGATGCAGGCGCGGTCCGATCTCGCGGAGTACGCGACCGCACTCCGTTCGTTCAGCCGCAACGCGCGGCTGTTCATCGCCCACGTCATCGGCATGGACACCGTCCACGGCACGTCGCTCGTGCTCGTGAATCTGTACTTCCTTGCGGTCGGCCTCTCGATCGAGTTCATCGGGCTGCGACTGCTCCTCGCCGGTATCGCGGGCGCGATCTTCTCGGTACCGGCGGGCGTCATCTCGGACCGCATCGGCCGCAAGTGGTCGTTCATCATCGGTGATGGCGTCGGCGCGGCGTTGTACGTGATCACGATCTTCTCGGTCGACCAGACGGTGCTCATCGTGACCGGCGTCCTCGCCGCGATCGCGGGCACGCTGCACGGCGTGTCTGAGCCCGCGTTCATGGCCGAGAACAGCGAGCCGCGCGAGCGGGTGCACCTCTTCTCCGTCGCGACCGGGCTCCGCACGCTCTCGGCGATGGTGGGCAGCCTCCTCGGCGGGTTCGTGCCGGTCCTCGCCGCGTCCCTCGCGGACAAGGTCACGCTCTACCGCGCGTCGATCTTTATCGGCATCTTCATCTGGGCGCTCTCGCTCATCCCCGCGCTCATGCTGCGCGGCAAGGACCGGCCCACCGAGCGCGCCGTCACGGGGCTTCGCGACATCTTCGGCGCCGTGCGCCATCGAGCGCGAGTCGCACAGCTCGTCGCCGTGAGCGCCATCGTCGCGTTCGGCTTCGGTTTCGTCGGTCCGCTCTTCAACGTCTTCTTCTACGAGGGCCTGCACGCGCACACGCATGACATCGGCATGACATTCGCGTCGGGTGAGCTGTTCGTCGCGCTCGCCGCGCTTGCCGCGCCGTTCCTCGTCGCGCGCATGACGAAGGTGCAGGCGATCGTCGGCACGCGTCTCCTCGCGGTGCCTTTCATCATCCTCATCGGGATGTCGCCGAGTCTCGCGACGGTCTCCACGGTGCTCACCCTCGCCGGCGTGGCGTACATCGTGCGCATCGTGCTCGCCAATGCGTCGGCGCCGATCGCCGAGGCGTTCTCGATGGAGATCCTCGACCCGGGCGAGCGCGGGACGATGGTCGGGCTTCGATCGACCGCGCAACAGATCCTTTCGGGTGGCGGCGCCTTCATCGGCTCGCGTCTCATGTCTGGCGGCGACTACGTGACGCCGTTCGTCGTCATGGCCGGCCTCTATGGCATCTCGGCAGTCCTCTTCTGGATCTGGTTCCGTCCCGTCGAGCGTGGCGCCGTCGCGAGCGCGCTCGCGGGAGCATCGGTCCAGCCCGCGCCCTGATGGCATGGTCCTCAGGGCTCGAGCGCGTCCCCCTGATCGGCGCCACACACGCACCCGCGGGCAAGATCGTCAACCTCCTCCTGCGCCTCGCGATCTTCGCGATGAGCGTCGACGCGATCGTGAACAGCGGCGACGCGCGCTTCGCTGGAAAGGCGCTCGCGCCGCGCGACGTGATCATCAGCTTCGGACTGGCGATGCTCTTCCCGCTGTTCTGGAAGCTGCGGTACCAGCGCCGGCAGTGGCACGAATACCCGTGGTGGTTCGACAGCCTCTACCTCTCCATGTTCGCCTTCGACATGGCGGGCAACTCATTCGGCCTCTACAACGCGTACATCGGCGAGTTCAACGACGTGACGCATACGTACGGGAACGGTGCGGTCATGATCGTGCTCGCCGGCGCCTTCGGCTTCACGACGCTCGAGGCGATGGGGATCACGACGATGCTGCACCTCGTCCTTCAGGTCGAGGAGTACTACGGCGACAAGTTTCTCGGCACGCACAACATCGTCGGCATGGAGGGCGAGTACCAGCAGTTCATCGGTGGCCTCGTCGCGGTCACGGTCTGCGGGATCATCTGGTACAGCTCGAGCGGCTGGCGCGAGGAACGCGCGAAGCGACTGCGCCTTCCGAAGGATCGCTAAGGGCTACGCGAGCGAGCCGCGCCGTTCGCTCATTTCGGCGAGACTAGCCGCGACACCACTCGCAGGGAGACCGTCTTGAGCTCATCCCCCGCTCGCTTCGTGATCATCGGCAACGGCGCGGCCGGCACGTACGCGGCCGAGCAGCTCCGCAAGGACGATGTCGCCGCCGAGATCGTGATGATCGACGACGAGAAGTACACGCTCTACAACCGCGTCTCGCTCCCGCGGTACCTCAGGGGCGTGCTTCTCGAGCAGCGGGTGTACGTGCGCGACATGCCCTGGCACGAGA